>NZ_JAAGNI010000155.1 GCF_010550605.1 Streptomyces sp. SID9727 | reverse complement strand
CCCGGGCGGCGGCGGTGCGGTGCCGGGCGCCGCGGCGCAGGGTGCGGGTGGTGAGGGCGCCCGCGGTGAGGAGGGCGGCGGTGAGCGAGACGCCCATCAGGGTGAGGGAGACGCCGAGGGCGGACAGGGTGTCGGGGGTGACGGGCTGCCCGGAGACCCAGGAGGTGCCGAGGTCGCCGTGGAGGAGGCCGGTGAGCCAGTCGCCGAGGAGGCGGACGGGGTTGCCGTCGAGGCCGGTCTCGGCCCGGATGGCGTCGAGGGTCTCGGCGGTGGGGGGCCGGTCGGCGTAGCGGGCGTGGAGGATGGTGCGGGCGGGGTCGGTGTGGGTGAGGCGGGGCAGCAGCCCGATGACGGCGAGGACCGCGAGAAGTGCGGCGGCCCGTCCGGCGAGATGCTTCACCCCGGTCACCCGACGCGGGTGTCGGCGGTGATGAGGGTGCGTTCCAGCGGGTCGAGTGCGACGCCGCGGACGCGGGAGTCGTCGTATCCCTGGACGAAGCGTTCGTGAACCAGTGGGACGAGGGCGTCGCTGCCCAGGACGCGGGCTTCGGCGGTCGCGACGGCGCGGTGCCGGGCGTCGGTCGCGGCGGTGGACGCGGCCCGGGCGACGGCGGCGTCCACGCGCGCGTCGCAGAGCTGGGAGATGTTGAAGCCGCCGTCGCAGGTGAAGTCGGACGCCAGGTAGGAGACGGGGTCGGCGGTGTCCAGGAGGGTGTTGCGGGCCTGGATGAAGGCGTCGTACCGGCCGGCGAGGGCGTCGGCCTCCATCTGCGCGTAGTCGCGGACGACCTGCTTGACGGTGAAGCCCCGCTTCCGGAGCTGTTCCTGGACGACGGTGGCGGCCTCGGGGAGTTCGGGCCGGTTGGTGTAGGTGGCGAGGACGATCTCGCCCGTCCTGGCGACCTTCGCCCTGTCGGCGGCCTCCGCCCGTCCGGTGGGAGGCGTACGAACGGTGCCGGCCCAGGGGACGCCGGGGCCGAGGAGTCCCTGCCCGGCGTCGGCGCGGCCTTCGTAGACGGCCTTGACGAGGGCCGGGGAGTCGATGGCCTCGCGGGCGGCGGCGCGCATCGCCGGGTCGGCGAAGACCCCGCGCCGGGTGTTGAGGGAGAGGCCGTTGGTGCGGGCGGAGGAGAACGCGTGGGCGAGCCCGTCGCCGAGCAGGGACACCTGGGAGACCGGTATGTACTCGGCTACGTCGACGGCCCCGGTGCGCAGGGCGTTGGCGCGGGCGGTGCCGTCGGCGACGAAGGTGACGTCGGCGCCGGGGGCCTTGGCCTTGCCGCCCCAGTAGGTGTCGTTGCGTTCGAGGGTGGCGCTGACGGCGCCCTTGACGGAGGTCAGGGTGAAGGGCCCGGTGGCATGTCCGGCCGGGTCCACCTTGCCGCGGTCGTAGGCGGCCCCGGACAGGATGGCGAGGGAGGGGTTGGCGAGGCGCTGGGGCAGCAGCGGGTCGGCTTCGTCGGTGACGATCCGTACGGTGTCGGCGTCCCGTGCCGTGGCGGTGATGCCGGTGTCGGACAGGACGCGGGGGCCGGGCGACGCCTTGTCGGCGGCGTTCAGCGAGCGGGCGACCGAGGCCGCGTCCACGGCGGTGCCGTCCTGAAAGGCCGCCTTGCGCAGGGTGAAGGTCCAGGCCGTGGGTGTGTCGCGCTTCCAGGAGGTGGCGAGCGAGGGCGCGGCCGCGCCCTCGCCGTCCAGGGAGGTGAGGCCCTCGATGACCGAGAGACGGCTCAGGGTGACGGCGTCGTCTCCGTAGGGGGACATGGCCTGGGCCGGCGGGAAGGCCATGACGACCCGGAGGCGGTGGCCGCCGCCGGCCGCGCCGGAGGTGTCGGAGGCACCGCCCGAGCAGGCGGTGGCGAGCGGGACGAGGAGGGCGGTCGCGGACAGGGTCAGCGGCAGCGCGGAGCGACGACGGCGGGGGGTGGACATGGCGGCAACCTTATATGAAAATCATTGTCATCTAGCCGTGCGGGCGGACCGCTCACAGCTCCGGCGGGGTCCCGGCTTCCGGCAGCGGCAGTTCGAAGTGGACGATGCCCTGGCCGCCGCCCGGCAGCACGCGCTCGTCGCACACCTCCCGCGCGAGGGACCGCCAGAACGGTTCGGCGCCCGGCACGGCCGGATCGGTGTGCAGATAGACCGCCTCGTAACCGCCGGCCCGCACCACGAAGGCGCACAGCTCGCGCACCAGCCGACGGGCGAGGCCGTGCCTGCGGTGCTCCGGCCGCACGTAGATCCGGCACAGCTGCGCCGTGCTGCCGGACGGGAAGCGGTCGGCGACCCACTGCGGATTGGGCGGCGCCTGCGGACCCCGGTCGCGCACAGCGCCGGTGGCCACGATCTCACCCGCGTACTCGGCCACCAGCAGCGTGCAGCGGGCCGGACGCAGGTAAGCGGCCTCGGGATCGATGATGTCGGCGTGCCAGCGCGGCACGTAACCGGAACGCAGATCGCGGTAGACGGTGTCGAGCATCACAGCCCGCGCCCCGCCGACGTCCTCAGGGCCGGCAGCGCGCAGGACGTACTCCCCGGCATCCGCCCCCGGCGTCGTCGCCCCCGTGGCAGTCGTCATCCCGCAGCCCCACCGATCCTCGCCACCGCGTCCTTGCCGGACCAGCGTACGTGCGAACGATGTGCAACAAGGACGGGGGGCAGGGACAGCCGCGACCGTGGGACGGCCGCGTCAGCCGGTGCGGTGGACGAGGGCGGTCGCGAGGCCGGCGATGCCCTCGCCGCGCCCGGTGAAGCCGAGCCCGTCGGAGGTCGCCGCGGACAGCGAGACCGGGGCGCCGACGGCGTCGGACAGGACCCGCTGCGCCTCCTCCCGCCGTTTGCCGATCTTCGGGCGTACGCCGACGACCTGGACGGCCACGTTGCCGATCTCGAACCCGGCGGCGCGGACGATGCGGGCGGCCTCGGTGAGCAGGGTGACCCCGGAGGCGCCGGACCACTCGGGGCGCCCGGTGCCGAAGTGCTGCCCGAGGTCGCCGAGGCCGGCGGCGGAGAAGAGCGCGTTGCACGCGGCATGGGCGACGACGTCCGCGTCGGAGTGGCCGGCCAGGCCGGGGCCCTCGCCGTCCCAGCGCAGCCCGGCGCACCACAGCTCGCGGCCCTCTTCGAAGGCGTGGATGTCGGTGCCGATGCCGACGAGCGGGATCACCGGCGCGGGGGCCCGGTCGGGCCGGGGGGTCTCAGAAGCCATCGTTGGCCCTCCTGCGTGCGAGAACCGCCTCGGCCAGGACCAGGTCCAGGGGGCGGGTGACCTTGAACGCCTCTTCGTGTCCGGGGACGACGACGACGGGGGCGCCGAGCTGTTCGACCATGCCGGCGTCGTCGGTCGCGCCCTCGCCGCTGACGGCGACCTGCTCGTGGGCGCGGAGCAGGGTGGCCCGGTCGAAGCCCTGCGGGGTCTGTACGGCCCTGAGCCGGGCCCGGGCCGGGGTGGACAGCACCGGCTCGGGCGCGCCGGGGGCCCCGGGCTCGACCTCCTTGACGGTGTCGGCGAGCGGCAGGGCGGGAACGACGGCGGGGGCGCCGTCGCGTACGGCCTCGACGACGGCGTCGACGGTGTCCACGGGCACGAGGGGCCGGGCCGCGTCGTGCACCAGGACGGCGGAGATGGTGTCGGGGAGCGCGTCGAGGCCGCGCTTCACGGATTCCTGGCGGGTGTCGGCACCGGGCACGACGAGGAAGTCGGTGCGTTCCGGCAGGGCGTACTCGTCCAGGAGGTTGCGGACCTCGGTGGCGCCCTCGGGCGGTGCGACGACGACGACCAGGGACACGTGCCGGGAGGCCGCCATGGCGCGTACGGCGTGCACGAGCATGGGGGTGCCGCCGAGCGCGCGGAGCGCCTTGGGGGCGCCCGGGCCCAGCCGTACGCCGCGGCCGGCCGCGGGGATCACGGCGGCCGTGCGGTAAGGACGCGGTTGTTCAGACATCGCTTGCACTCCGGGGCTTCGGCATGTTTGTGTCCACAGCCGACGTGGGTATGGCCACAAGCGAGCCGGGCGCTGCGCCATGACTCGACCGGGACCCTTTCCGTGACCCCGGGCGAGCCGGGACACCGCCGCGGCCGTTCGGGGTCGGTCTCGCACGCCGGATTGAGCAGGATCGCGAGCAACGTACCAAGGACGTGTACCGGGGGATCGTCGGCAAGTGGCCGAAAACCGCCGTTGGACGCACGGTCCGGACATGCCGCAGCGCCCGACGACACAGCGTGAATACGGCTGGTCAGCGGGCACCGCGGCACATTATCTACGGCCGGTGCGATCCGGTCGTCATGACCGGCGCCATCCGGTTCAGGATGCGAGGACCTCGTCGAGGAGAGCCTCGGCCTTGTCCTCGTTGGTGTTCTCCGCGAGAGCGAGCTCGCTCACCAGAATCTGGCGCGCCTTGGCGAGCATGCGCTTCTCACCTGCGGAAAGTCCGCGCTCACGCTCGCGACGCCACAGGTCGCGCACGACCTCGGCGACCTTGATGACATCGCCGGACGCGAGCTTCTCGAGATTTGCCTTGTAGCGCCGGGACCAGTTCGTCGGCTCCTCGGCATACGGTGCGCGCAGCACCTCGAAGACGCGATCCAGCCCTTCCTGCCCGACTACGTCGCGCACGCCCACGAACTCCGCATTGTCCGCCGGCACACGCACCGTCAAGTCGCCCTGAGCGACCTTGAGCACCAAGTAGGTCTTGTCCACGCCTTTGATCTGGCGAGTTTCGATAGCCTCGATCAGCGCGGCCCCGTGATGGGGATAGACCACGGTGTCGCCAACCTTGAACGTCATGTGACAGGTACCCCTTCCGTGGCTATCAAGCGTAACACGAGAATCGCTACTCCTGAATGACGTTTTCGCAGGTCAGGGCATATCTCGGGGCTTGACAAGAGAGACGGGAACGTGCTGCGGAGGGCCCGCTGAAGACGGTATTCGCAGGTCGGAGCGGCTGTCCGGCGACAGGGAAACGCGGACGTTACACACACTCCACCCGGCTCCGAAGGCGCCAAACGTCCCGTTTTGTCGGTTTCCGCTTGCTGAACTTTCCGTAGCACGTTCGATGCTGGATCACTCGTTCGGACGTAAGTACCGGTGGCCAATGAAATTGATCAACGTACGCCGCCGACGGGGATTATGCGCAATGAATGCGCCACCGTCCGTGAACAGCCACGAAGCGTCGGCCGAACGGGTGGCCGGAATTTGATCAAGCGCGTTATGTGAAGAGACAGCGAATGTCCGTACGTGTCCGAGCCCCGCGATCACGGGCCCGTCAGGGGCGGGTCGGGTGCGGGGCGGCGAGTAGGGCTCGGTAACCTGACGGCTGACAGACCCTTAGGGCGGCTTTACCCCAGGCGCCCGACCCGTCCGCACCGTCCTCACGTTCAAGGAGTTGCCGCCGCCGTGAGCCGCAGCCTTCGACACGGCGCCCTCGCCGCCACTGCCATCGCGTTCTCGATCACCGCGCTCACCGCATGCGGTGCGGGCAACAACGCGCAGACGCTCGAAGTCCGCCCGGACAACGCCTCCACCCGGTCCGGCGACATCAAGATCCAGAACGTCAACGTCATCACCCAGCCCGAGCGCGAGGCCAAGGGCCCGGCGGTCGTCACCGCCACGCTGTTCAACAGCGGCTCCAAGCCGGAGACCCTGGACTCCATCACCCTCAAGGGCGGCAGCGGCACCGTGCAGCTGCACCCCGCCGAGGGCTCGGGTCCGGTCGTCGTCCCGGCCGGCGGCCGGGTGATCCTGGGCGGTCGGGGCAACGCCTCCGCCGTGATCGAGAACGGCGACGAGGCCACGGAGAACGGCGACGTGCAGCCGCTGGTCTTCAAGCTCAGCCGCTCCGGTGACATCTCGCTGGGCGCCTCCGTCGTCCCGGCGACCCACTACTTCAAGGGCTTCGGCCCCAGCGCCCTGCCCGAGCCGTCGAAGACGCCGGACGCCTCGCCGTCCGGTTCCCCGACCGGGTCCGCGTCGCCGGACGCGTCCGAGAGCCCGTCCGGCGAGGCCGGGGCCTCGGCCTCCGAGTCCGGCCAGCCCGGCTGAGCCGCACCCCCGCACCGCACATGGCCGAGGCGCCTTCCCCACCGGGGGGAGGCGCCTCGGCCATGTCATGCGTACGGGCCGGCCTACGGCTCGAACTTGTACCCGAGACCCCGCACCGTCACCAGGAACCTGGGCGCGCCCGGGTCCGGCTCGATCTTGGCGCGCAGCCGCTTCACGTGGACGTCGAGGGTCTTGGTGTCGCCCACGTAGTCAGCGCCCCACACCCGGTCGATGAGCTGCATCCGGGTCAGCACCCGGCCCGCGTTGCGCAGCAGCATCTCCAGCAGGTCGAACTCCTTCAGCGGCAGGTCGACCTTGCCGCCGGAGACCGTGACGACGTGCCGGTCGACGTCCATGCGGACCGGTCCGGCCTCCAGGGCGGCGGGGGCGACCTCCTCGGGCTCCCCGCGCCGGCGCAGCACGGCCCGGATGCGGGCGACGAGCTCCCGGGAGGAGAAGGGCTTGGTGACGTAGTCGTCGGCCCCTATCTCCAGGCCGACGACCTTGTCGATCTCGCTGTCCTTGGCGGTCACCATGATCACGGGCACGTTGGAGCGGCTGCGCAGCTGGCGGCAGACCTCGGTGCCGGGGAGTCCGGGCAGCATCAGGTCGAGCAGCACGAGGTCGGCGCCGTTGCGCTCGAACTCGTCCAGGCCGTCGGGTCCGGTGGCCGCGATGGCGACCTCGAAGCCTTCCTTGCGGAGCATGTAGGACAGGACGTCGCTGAAGGATTCCTCATCCTCGACGACAAGCACTCGGGTCACGGAAGGGCCTCCGGGGAAGGGAATGAATCGAAGGAGTCGGGGGCGGCGTCCGGGTGGGACGCCTCGTCGCCGTTGACGATGAGCGGGCCGCCGGACGCACGGTCCCGGCCGCGTACGGAGCCCGCTTCGGGCAGCCGCAGGGTGAAGGTGGAGCCCTGTCCCTCCGAGCTCCACACGGTGACCTCCCCGCCGTGCGAGGCGGCCACGTGTTTGACGATGGCCAGGCCGAGGCCCGTACCACCGGTGGCGCGTGAGCGGGCCGGGTCGACGCGGTAGAAGCGTTCGAAGACCCGCTCCCGGTCCTTCTCGGAGATGCCGATGCCCTGATCGGTCACGGCGATCTCGATCTCGTCCCCGCCGGGCACGACCACGCGGCGGGCGGCGATCCCGACGCGGGTGCGGGCGGGGCTGTAGTTGACGGCGTTCTCGACCAGGTTTCCGAGCGCCGCGGCGAGCTGGCCGCGGTTCCCCCATATCCGCAGGTCGGCGGTGCCGCCGGCGGCCATGGTGATCTGCTTGGAGCCGGCCTGCTGGCGGCAGCGGTCGATGGCCTCGGCGACCAGCTCGTCCACGCGGACCGGCTCGGCGTCCTCCAGCGGGTCGTCGTTCTGCACCCGGGAGAGGTCGATCAGCTCCTGGACCAGGTTGGTGAGCCGGGTCGCCTCGATCTGCATGCGGCGGGCGAAGTGCTCGACGGCCTCCTGGTCGTCGGAGGCGTCGAGCACGGCCTCCGAGAGCAGGGACAGGGCGCCGGTCGGGGTCTTGAGCTCGTGGCTGACGTTGGCGACGAAGTCGCGCCGGACCGCCTCGATGCGGCGGGCCTCGGTGAGGTCCTCCACGAGCAGCAGCACCAGCCGGGAGCCGAGCGGGGCGACCCGCGCGGAGACCGCCAGGGCCTCCCCCCGGCCCGTGCCGCGGCGCGGGAGGTCCAGTTCGACCTGGCGTATCTCGCCGTCGCGGCGGGTGTCCCGCGCCATGTTGAGCATCGCCTCGACGGCGAGTCGGCCGCCGCGGACCAGCCCCAGCGCGTACGCGGCGGAGCTGGCCTTCACGACGCTGTCGCTCTCGTCCAGCACCACGGCGGAGGAGCTGAGCACGGACAGGACCGTGTCGACGCCCGGGGGCAGCGGGGCGCCGCTGTCGGGCCGCAGGGAGGTGCGCGTCGGCTTCTTCTGGTCGCGCTCGCTCCAGCGGAACGCCAGCATGGCGATCACGCCGGTACCGACACCGGCGATCGCGGCAGCTGCGGCGACCGCCGCGTTCACGTCCATGTCTCCAGGTTATGCGGCACCTCGGACACTCTCCCAGCCGTCCGATGCCCTCCACGGCCACTCGTCGCCCAGAGTTCACCGAGGGGCAAGGGGCGGTTCACTTGGCCGGTCGGAATCCGACGCGTACGCCCGTCACGGTGGTGCCGTGGGGTTCGGAGCCGGTCGTCGGCGGGCCCCGGCCTCGGTCAAGGACTGGAGAGGGACACCCATGCGTGACGCGTACCACGAGGAACTCGACTCGATCGGCGAGGGCCTGGTCGAGATGGCCCGGCTCGTCGGCTCGGCGATAGGCCGGGCGACGACGGCGATGCTCGACGCCGATCTGAAGCTGGCCGAGTCGGTGATCGCCGCCGACCAGAAGGTGGACGACCTCCAGCACGAGCTGGAGGCGCGGGCCATCGCGCTCCTGGCCCGGCAGCAGCCGGTGGCGACCGACCTGCGGATCGTGGTGACGTCGCTGCGGATGAGCGCGGACCTGGAGCGCTCGGGCGACCTCGCCCAGCACGTCGCCAAGCTGGCCCGGCTGCGCTTCCCGCAGTCCGCGGTCCCGCACGACCTGCACGCCACCATCCTGGAGATGGGCCAGCTCGCGCAGCGCCTGATGGCCAAGGCGGCGGAGGTGATCGTCACCAAGGACGTCGACCTCGCGCTCCAGCTGGAGCAGGACGACGACGAGATGGACCTGCTGCACCGCGCGCTGTTCCAGCACCTGATGGACGACCGCTGGAAGCACGGCATCGAGACGGCCGTCGACGTGACGCTGCTCGGCCGCTACTACGAACGGTTCGCCGACCACGCGGTGTCGGTGGCGAAGCGCGTGGTCTACCTGGTGACGGGTGAGCACGCGGACGAGATCCAGCAGCCCGCGCCGGTCGAGGGGGCTTAGGGCCGGTCGGCCCTGGGAGAGCTCCGGCGGGAAGGGCGGGGCGCGAGCGGCCCGGCGCACGCCCGCGCGCACGGCTCGTACTTGCGTTCCTGCGCGTGTGCGCCGTTGATGCGCCCGTCCGGGTGGGCATGCAATGGGACGGGGCGGCACGACGTGTCCGTACGCCCCGGTCGCGGGCCCCCTGGCGGGTGTGCGGCCCTGTCGTACGCCTTGAGGAGGAACCATGGCCGATTCCCCCATGACCGAACCGGAGCGGGAGGCCCCCGCCGAGGTGGTGCCACTCACCGTCCTGGGCGCCTGCGGCTGCGGCTCGGGCTGCGGGTGCGGCTGCCAGTCCGGGGCGCCCTGCCAGTGCGGGGGCTGCTCCGGCTGACACCGCCGGGCCGTACGGGTTACGAGGGTGACGCCTCCGCCTTCGTGGCCCGTGCCCCGGCCCGCGGCGGCGGTGCGGCGGTCTCGGCCACCGCGGTCTCCCCCGTCGGCAGCCCGCGCATGAGCAGCCAGTACCCGGCGGCGGCCACCGTGCCCAGGAGGGCGGTCGTCGCCCACAGCCAGCCGGCGCCGAAGTGGTCGATGACCACACCGGACATCAGCGGGGCGATGAGCGCGGCGGCCGACCACGACAGGGTGTACATGCCCTGGTAGCGGCCCCTGCCCTGGGCCGGGGACAGCTGGACGACCAGGCCGTTCTGCACGGGTGCGTTGATGATCTCGGCGACCGTCCATACGCTGATGGTCAGGGCGTACACCCCGACGGAACCGGCGAAGGCGGTCAGCCCGAACCCGTACCCCGCGAGCAGCGAGGAGGCGACGAGCAGCCGGCGCGGGTCGCGGCTCTGGATGAACCGGGTGACGGGGATCTGGAGCACGACGATGAGGACGCCGTTGACCGCGATCGCCGTACCGAAGTCGGAGCTGCTGAGCCCGTCGGCGCCCATGGCCACCGGCAGGCCCACGTAACCCTGCTGGAAGATCAGGGCGATCACGAACGACAGGCCGACGACGCCCATGAACCGTCCGTCGCGCAGCACGGTGGAGAGCCGTACGCCGTCGTCGGCCGGCCCACCGCCGGGCACCGCCGGTGCCGAGCGCTCCGGACGCGATTCCGGCACCTTCAGGAAGACGACGACCGCGCAGACGAGGGTCATCGTGGCCTCGCCGACGAAGCCCGCGAGGTAGCTGTACTCGGCGACGAACCCGGCGCCGGCGGAGGAGACCGCGAAGCCGAGGTTGATGGCCCAGTAGTTGAGCGAGAAGGCCCTCACCCGGTCCTTCGCGGGGACGATGTCGGCGATCATTGCCTGGACCGCCGGGCGGGACGCGTTGCTCGCCATGCCGACGACGAAGGCGACACCGGCGATGGCCGCGGGATGCGTCATGAAGCCGAGCACGGCGACCGCGGCGGCGGTGGAGAGCTGCGCGGCGAGCATGGTGGGCCGCCGCCCGACGCGGTCGGTCAGCACCCCGGCGCCGAGCGAGGAGACGACTCCGCCGAGCCCGTGGAGGGCGGCGACGAGACCGGCGTACGAGGCGGAGTAGCCGCGGTCCAGGGTCAGGTACAGGGCCATGAAGGTGGCGACGAACGCGCCCAGGCGGTTGACCAGGGTGCTGGTCCACAGCCACCAGAACTCCCTGGGGAGCCCGGAGACGGTTTCCCGGGTGGCGCGGGTGGCCCGTCCGAGACCGGTGGCAGACATACGGGTTCCCCCCAGGGACGTACGACGGATGGGGCCGGGGGAGGTAAGTGGCCCACCGACGGTCCGAACATTACGAATCGGTGGGGCCCGCCTGCCACTCAATTGACGGGCGCCGTCAAACGTCGGAAGGCCCCCTCCCCCGGCCCTGTCCGCTCCGTGGCCGGTCGCGCGCGGCTCGGACGGGTTCGATTACGCTCGGGCCCATGGCCGACGCACCGTACAAGCTGATCCTCCTCCGCCACGGCGAGAGCGAGTGGAACGCGAAGAACCTGTTCACCGGATGGGTGGACGTCAACCTCACCGAGAAGGGCGAGAAGGAGGCGGTCCGCGGCGGTGAGCTGCTGAAGGACGCCGGCCTGCTCCCCGACGTGCTGCACACCTCCCTCCAGAAGCGCGCCATCCGCACCGCCCAGCTCGCGCTGGAGGCCGCGGACCGCCACTGGATCCCCGTACACCGCACCTGGCGCCTGAACGAGCGCCACTACGGCGCGCTCCAGGGCAAGGACAAGGCCCAGACGCTCGCCGAGTTCGGCGAGGAGCAGTTCATGCTCTGGCGCCGCTCGTACGACACCCCGCCGCCCGCCCTCGAGGACGGCACCGAGTTCTCCCAGAGCGACGACGCGCGCTACGCGACGATCCCGCCGGAGCTGCGCCCGCGCACGGAGTGCCTGAAGGACGTCGTCACGCGCATGCTGCCGTACTGGTACGACGGCATCGTCCCGGACCTCCTGACCGGCCGCACGGTCCTGGTCGCCGCCCACGGCAACAGCCTCCGCGCCCTGGTCAAGCACCTCGACGGCATCTCCGACGCCGACATCGCGGGCCTGAACATCCCCACGGGCATCCCGCTCACCTACGAACTCGACGCGGACTTCCGCCCGTTGAACCCGGGCGGCACGTACCTCGACCCGGACGCCGCGAAGGCGGCCATCGAGGCCGTGAAGAACCAGGGCAAGAAGTAACGACTGCCCGCGAAGGCCCCCGTCCCGCACCATCGGGCGGGGGCCTTCGCGCGCTCCGGGGTCCGCAGGCGGAAGTGACGCGCGTCACCCCGGCCCGTACCCTTGCCCCATGCGGGGAAGAGCGGGAGGGCGGTTATGGGTGAGCCTTTGAAGACCTTTGTCGGGGGTGCCGAGGTCGAGGTGCCCAACAGCATTCCGGCGATCCGGGACGCCTTGCCGGAGGGGCGGCGGGCGGAGTTCGAACGGGCCATCAACGAGGCCGGGGTGCACGAGATCCAGGCCGTGATGCGGCACTGGATGCTGGAGGCCGTGCCCGATCCGGAGGCCGAGCGGATTCTGGACCGGCTGGCGCGGGACGAGGCCGAGAGGCGGAGCGTCGCTTGAGCTTCCGGATCTCCTACGCGCCGCCCGCCGACGACACCCTTGCCAAGATGGCGGACGGTGAGACCTTCCGGGACGAGATGGCGGCGACCCTGGGACGTGAGCCCTACGGGCACGGGTCGACCGCCGTCAAGGAGGAGCACGATCGCCGGGAGGCGACGGTCGCCGGGGCGATCGTGCTCTACTACGTCTCCGGGTCGGTCCTGACCGTCACCGTCGTACGGCTCGTCCCACTTCCCTGACGCGCGGTCAGGCCAGCTTCTTCGCCTGCGCGTCGATCACCGCGGTCGGCAGGTCGAAGTCCTCGCCGGAGCCCGCGGCCGCGAGGTTCATCGAGCTGAGCGTGGCGAGCGTCGCGCCCTGACGCAGCGCGGTGAGCTTGAGGGAGCTCTTCTCGCCGTCCGACTCCACCGTCACCGTCCAGGCCGCCGCCTCCTCGCCGCCCTTGACCTGCTCCTCCGCGATCTTGGCGATCTTCTGCTTGTCCCCGGCCACGGTGAGCGTGAAGCCGCCCGCGCAGTCCGTCGCGGCGGTGCGCAGCGCGGCCAGCGTCTCCTCGGCGCCCTTGCCGTCGTACGACGCGAGCGTGGTCATCGTGGTCGTGATGTCGAAGGCGGCCTTGAACGCCTCCTCCGGGTCGGCGATGTCCTTGTCCGCGCCCTTCTTCGGCACGCTGGCCACCTTGCGCTGCGTGGCGGCGGCGGGCGAACCGGCCTTGGCGCCCATCAGCGCGTCGCCGAAGACGTCACAGGTCTCCTTGTCCGCGGTCACGTCCTTGGCGTCGATCAGGTCGGCCGGGCCGGCCTTGGTGATCTTGTGGCCCTTGACGTCGCCCTGCGCCAGCGAGACCTGCTCCAGCTCGGCGGCGGACAGCGCCTTCGCGGGGGCCTCCGCAGCCTTGTCGGCGCCCTTCTCCGACGGCTGGGCCGAGGAGCCGGCCGCCTTGCCGCCGTCCTTGTCGTCGCCGTCCGAACCGCAGGCGGCGGTGAACAGCGCCAGGGACATCACGGTGGCGGCAACGGCGGTACGGCGTATGACAGTGGGTCGCATGGCCCGTCCTTCTGCTCAAAGTGTTTCGCCCGCACGCGAGCAGCCCCGCCGGGTTCGGCGCGGCTGAAATGGGGGTGCGTGGGGGTGAGCCAACTCTATGAGTCCGCTGTGGTTTGGCAATCCTTTACCTTGGGCATCGCACGTGATCGTGACGCCGTCGTGATCACTTCGCGCACACCGTTCAGGGGGAGCCGCCGTGCCGATCGAGTCCGTTCTCTCCGAGGTCATCGGCGCGTTGTCCGTGCCGCCCGGCCTGGTCGCCTCCTGCGAACCGCTCGCCGGGGGCACGTACAACGCCGTCAGCCGCGTCCGGCTGACGGACGGGCGGGACTGGGTGGTGAAGGTGCCTCCGCCGGCCGCCGGGGACCACCTCTCGTACGAACACGGCCTGCTGGTGAACGAGGTGACGTTCTACCAGGTCGCCGAGGACGAGCCCACCGTCCCCCGTCTCGTACGCGCGGCGCTCGATCCGGCCGCCCCCGCCGGTCCGTACGTGGTCATGTCCGCCTGCCCCGGCCGGCCCTGGCACGAGCTGACGGGCGCCATGGCCGACGGTGAGGAGGCGCGGCTGCGCACGGAGCTCGGGCGGATCGTCGGCCGGCTGCACGGCGCGCCCGCGCCGGGCGGCTTCGGCTACCCCTCGCAGGCGCTCGGCCCGCTCGCTCCCAGCTGGCGCCAGGCGTTCACGACGATGACGGACGCGGTCCTGGCCGACGCGCGGACGTACGCGGCACGGCTCCCCCGTTCGGTCACGGAGATCGGCACCGCGCTCGCCGCCGCCTCGTACGTGCTGGACGACGTGACCCGGCCGGCCCCGGTCCACTTCGATCTGTGGCAGGGCAACATCCTGGTCACCGGCGAGCCGGGCGCACGGCGGGTGGGCGGGGTCATCGACGGGGAGCGGATGTTCTGGGGCGACCCGGTCGCCGATTTCGTGTCGCTCGCCCTGCTGGGTGACATCGCGGACGACAAGGACTTCCTCGCCGGTTACGGGGAAGAGGCGCCGGGCGGGCCCGTGGAGTTCACCGCTTCCCTGCGGCTGCGGCTCGCGCTCTACCGGGCGTACCTGTACCTGATCATGCTGGTGGAGACCGTGCCGCGCGGCACGTCCGGGGAACGGCTGAAGTGGACCTGGAACGAGGTCGCGCCCCGGCTGGAGGGCACGCTCGACGACATCGGTTCGGCGACGCGCGCACGGGGCTGACGCCGGATCAGTCCGCGGGGCGCCGGGTGAGGTGAGCGAAGGCGTCGAGATTACGGGTGGACTCGCCGCGCGAGACGCGCCAGGCGTACTCCTTGCGGATCGCGGTCGCGAAACCGATCTCCAGCAGGGAGTTGAAGGCGCCGTCCGCGGCCTCCAGCACGGAACCGAGCAGCCGGTCCACCTCCTCGGGCGTCACCACGGACAGCGGGAGCTTGCCGGTGAGGTAGACGTCCCCGAGCTGGTCGATCGCGTAACTCACCCCGAACAGGCGCAGGTTCCGCTCCAGCAGCCAGCGGTGCACCGCCGCGTCGTTCTCGTCGGGGTGCCGGATGACGAAGGCGTTGAGGGAGAGGCTGTGCGCGCCGACGATCAGTGAGCAGGTGGTGGCCAGCTTGCGGGTGCCGGGAAGCTGGACGACGTAGCTGCCCGGTGCGGGGCTCTCCCAGTCGAGCCCGGCCTCGGCGAAGCTCGCTTCGAGGACCTGGGCGGCCCGGGTGGCCTCGTTCTTCGCCGGTACGGGTGCGTCAGCCATGTTTCGAGCGTACGTCAGCCGGCCAAGGCGCGCGGTCGGGGCCGGACGGGGCAGGGGTGACGCGCCGCGCCCGGCGGATGCGGCCCGGTCACGCGTGACGGGTGCGGGCCCGCCTGCGGTGTTCCTGGATCGCCGCCGTGTACACCTCAGCGGTGGCCGCCGCCGCGGTGTCCCAGCCGAACTGCTGGGCGTGCTCCGCCGCCGCGCGGCCCATCCGGGCGACCAGCTCCGGCGCCTGCGCGAACCGCTCCAGCGCCCCGGCGTACGCCGCCGGATCGTGCCCGGGTATCAGGAAGCCGCTGACCCCGTCGCGTACGGCCACCGGGAGGCCGCCCACGGCCGCCGCCACGACCGGCGTCCCGGCGGCCTGGGCCTCGACCGCGACGAGCCCGAAGGACTCGCTGTAGGAGGGCATGACCAGCACGGACGCGGCCCGGAACCAGTCGGCGAGCTGGTCCTGCCCGACCGGCGGATGGAACCGTACGACGTCCGCGACGCCCAGCCGGGCCGCGAGCTTCTGCAGCCCCTCCGGCTTCGCCAGGCCGCTGCCGCTGGGACCGCCGACGACGGGCACGACGATCCGGGACCGCAGGGAGGGGTTCCGGTCGAGCAGCACGGCGACCGCCCGCAGCAGCACGTCGGGCGCCTTCAGCGGCTGTATGCGGCCGGCGAAAAGGGGGATCAGGGCGTCCTGCGGAAGTCCCAGGCGGGCCCGGGCGGCGGCCCTGCCGTCGCCGGGGCGGAAACGGTCGAGGTTGACGCCGGGGTGGACGACGGCCACGGACCGCGGGTCGGCGTCGTAGAACCGGACCAGCTCGCCGGCCTCCTCGGCGGTGTTGGCGATCAGCCGGTCGGCGGCGTCCACGATCTGGGTCTCGCCGATGACACGGGCGGCGGGCTCGGGGGCGTCGCCCTCGGCGAGCGCGGCGTTCTTCACCTTCGCCATGGTGTGCATGGCGTGTACGAGGGGAACGCCCCAGCGCTGCGCGGCCAGCCAGCCCACGTGTCCGGAGAGCCAGTAGTGGGAGTGGACGAGGTCGTAGTAGCCGGGGCGCTGACCGGCCCACGCCTGCATCACCCCGTGCGTGAAGGCACAGAGCTGCGCGGGCAGCTCCTCCTTGGCCAGGCCCTCGTACGGCCCCGCGTCGACGTGCCGGACGAGGACGCCGGGCGCCAGGTCCACGGCGGAGGGCAGCCCGCCGGTGGTGGAGCGGGTGAAGATCTCGACCTCGATGTTGATCGCGGCGAGCCGCTTGGCCAGCTCCACGATGTACACGTTCATCCCGCCGGCGTCGCCCGTCCCCGGCTGGTGCAGCGGGGAGGTGTGCACGGAGAGCATCGCGATGCGGCGGGGCCTGCGGTGGCCGGGGGTGAAGGAGCCGGTGAGACCTGCGGGGAACCGGCGACGCGGTGCGCCACGGCTGCTGCCGAGCCGAGAGACGTACTGGGTCACGTCGTCCGTCCTCCTCGCTGTGCCCCGGTGCCCGTACGGTTCACGGCACGACACCGAAGGGGCGCACGGTCCCTTCGAAGGGGGAGAACAGCGGAATCCCTCCCTTCATTTCCGCTTTGCCAAATCATTACGCGCGAACGGGGCGGGCGCCGGACGGTCTCCCGCCCTGCGCCCGCGTCCGCCCGGATCGTTACGCTCTGTGTCATGCGCCCGATCGGCACCGCGACCCGCGGGACCACCAACCCGAACCGGCTGCGCCGCATGGACCGCTGGATCGCCGCCACGCACGGCCCCGCCCTGCGCCGCGCCGAGTCCCCCGTCGCCGTCGACCTCGGTTACGGGGCCGCGCCCTGGACCGCCGTCGAGCTGCTGGAACGCCTGCGCACCGTCGAACCGCGCACCGCGGTGGTCGGTATCGAGATCTCCCCGGAGCGGGTCGCCGCCGCGCAGCCGTACGCGCGCGAGGGCCTCACCTTCCGGCACGGAGGCTTCGAGATCCCGCTGCCGGAGCGGCCCGCGCTGATCCGGGCGGCGAACGTGCTGCGCCAGTACGACGAGGGCGAGGTGGCCGCCGTCTGGCAGCGGCTGTGCGAGCGGCTGGCGCCGGGCGGGCTGCTGGTGGAGGGCACCTGCGACGAGATCGGGCGCCGGCACGTGTGGGTGGCGCTGGGGCCGGAGGGGCCGCGCACGGTGACCTTCGCGACCCGGCTCGGCTCGCTGGACCGGCCGTCCGATCTCGCCGAACGGCTGCCGAAGGCGCTGATCCACCGCAATGTCCCGGGCGAGCGGGTGCACGCCTTCCTCCTCGACTTCGACCGGGCGTGGGCGGCCGCGGCGCCCTACGCCTCGCTGGGGGCCCGGCAGCGCTGGATCACGGCGGTGCGGGCGCTCTCGGGCGACTGGCCGCTGACGGACGGGGTGCGCCGGTGGCGCCAGGGCGAGGTCACGGTGGCGTGGGGGGCGCTGGAGCCCCGGGGGTGGTGAGGGGGCGCGCCCGGGCAGTTCGGAGGCGCGTTCCCGTGGCCCCGGAATTCACCCCCGCCGAGGGAACGGCCGGCGGGCATCGTTCGTCGGAGTGAGTGGGACATCGGGGGCGCGGGGTCGGCGGGGAGCGACGGAATGGCGAAGTGCCGCCCGAGGGCCGGAGTGTGTCTGCCTCTGTTGCTTTTCAGTACGGCATGGCACGATCTGGTCGACGCCACATGTTACTGACGGTTAATCAGATCAGTGCCCCAGCAGGCTGCTGGGACCGGTCGAACAGTTGGGAACTGCTCGGAGGGGGAGCTCGTGTACCGACGCCACTGTGCCGCCGCCGCGATGACCCTGGTCTGCGCGCTGGCGGTCCTCGCCTCGCCGGTCCAGGCATTCGCCGCACCGACACCGCCGGGGTCCGCCGATGGCGGCGGGAAGAGCCTGGAACAGGTGCGCGCGGAGATCGACGAGCTGTACCTGGAGGCGGGCGCCGCCACGGACGCGTACAACCTCGCCGAGGAGAAGGCCAAGAAGCAGTCGGGCGAGCTGGTCGAGCTGGCGCAGTCGATAGTCGAGGGGCAGGCGAAGATCACCGCCCTGAAGAACCGGGCCGGCGCGCAGGCCCGCGAGGAGTACCGCAACGCCGGACTCCCGCCGGGCGCACGCCTCATGCTCAGCGGCGATCCGCAGCTCTTCCTGGACGGCATCAGCCGCACGCACCAGGGCCAGCAGGCCACCAAGGGGCTCCTGGAGGAACTGACCAGGACCCAGCAGGACTTGGAGACGTACACCAAGGACGCCAGCACCAACTGGACCAAGCTGGAAGCCAGCCGGGTCAAGCAGGCCAAGGCCAAGAAGAAGATCAACGCGCAGATAGCGGCGGCGAAGAAGCTGGAGTCGCGGCTGGAGAAGGAGGAGCGGGCCCGGCTCCTCGAACTCGAACGGGAGGCGGCGCGAGAGGCGCAGAGCGCCTGGCTCGACTCCGGCGCGCTGAAGGAGGTCAACCGGGACGCGAGCCCGCTCGGCAAGAAGGCGGTGGCCTTCGCGACCGCGCAGATCGGCAAGCCGTACGTGTGGGGCGCGGAGGGCCCCACGTCGTACGACTGCTCCGGGCTGACGTCCCAGGCGTGGGCGGCGGCGGGCCGCCCGATCCCGCGCACCTCGCAGGAGCAGTGGCGGCTGCTGCCGCACATCGCGATCAAGGACATGCGCCCCGGCGACCTGATCATCTACCACGCCGACGCCACCCACGTCGGCATGTACGTGGGCAACGGCCAGATCGTCCACGCTCCCCGGCCCGGCCGCGACGTCACCCTCGCGGGCGCGGGCTCCATGCAGATACGCGGCGTGGTCCGCCCCGACGCGTAGCCCTCGGGCGGACGGCGGGCCGGCCCCTCGGCGGGTGCGCGTCCGCGTGAGGCGGGCCACTGCGCGGGTCCCGGACGGCGTGACCTTCGTCATGCCGTCACCGGCCGCCCCGGTGCGGCCGACCGTGCCTGATCCGTGGTGGGACGCGGCTTATGGCGGCGCATATGCCGGGCCCGGTGGGCGGGTCGGCATTCCGTTCCCGTGGTCCGTACCGCTATGGTCCCCGTCTGGCGGATCGTCGATCGTCGTTCCGCCGCGCCCTCGGGGGGAGGGAAGGAAACCCGAATCGATGCCCGTACCCGTACCGCAGCCGTGTTCCGCACCCGCCGCGGAGAACAGCTCCGGCGCCGGCCTCACCCTCCTCGTGATCGAGGACGACCCGGCGGGCACCTTCACCGCCCCGGAGCTCTCCGCCGCGGCCGGTGCCCGGGTCCGTATCCGTGCCGCCCGGAACCTCACCGAGGCGGGCCGGCTCCTCACCGACGACGTGGACTGCATCCTGCTGGACCTGGCCCTGCCGGCCGGTGCCGAGGCCCGGGGCGACGGGGAGGGCGAGGAGGACGGGCTCGCCACGCTCAAGCACGTCCTGCGGATCGCGCCCCGGCACGCCGTGCTCGCCCTCACCGCGGAGGACGACGCCGAGCTGGCCGCAGAGGCGGTCCGGGTGGGCGCGCAGGACTACCTCTTCCGGGGCGAGCTGGACAGCAGGCTGCTGAGCCGGGCCATCCGCTACGCCGTCGAACGCAAACGGGCCGACGTCGCACAGCACCAGCTCACCGAGTCCCGGCTGCGCGCCCAGGAGAACGCCCGGCTGGAACGCGGGCTGCTCCCCACCCCGCTCCTCGACGGCTCCGACCTGCGCTTCGCGGCGCGCTACCGCCCGGGCCGCAGCCGCGCGCTGCTCGGCGGGGACTTCTACGACACGGTCCGCACGCCGGACGGCACGGTGCACGCGATGATCGGCGACGTCTGCGGCCACGGCCCGGACGAGGCGGCGCTCGGCGTGGAACTGCGCATAGCGTGGCGCGCGTTGACGCTGGCGGGGCTGTGCGGCGACGAGCTGCTGTCCACGCTCCAGGAGGTCCTGGAGCACGAGCGGCAGAGCGAGGAGATCTTCGCGACGCTCTGCACGGTGGACATCGCCCCGGACGGCCGCCGCGCGGGCCTGTGCCTGGCCGGGCACCCCGCACCACTGATCGCCCGGCACGGACGGGCGGCGCAGCTGCTCCCGTACGAGGACGGCGGGCCGGCCCTGGGCCTGCTGCCGCGGGCGCGGTGGCCGCGCCGCCAGGTGGAGCTGGGCGGCTCGTGGAGCCTGATGATGTACACGGACGGGCTGATCGAGGGCCGCGTCGGCGACGGCACGCGGCGCCTCGGCCAGGACGGCATGGTGGCGATGGTCAACCGGCAGCTCGCCGAGGGGCTGACCGGTGAGGAGCTGCTGGAAGCGGCGGTCGCCCAGGTGCGGGAGCTGAACGGCGGCGAGCTGACGGACGACGTCGCGGTCCTGCTGCTCGACCGCGACGAGGACGCCGCCCGGAGCGTGCACATCCCGCGCCCGCGCCCGGCCTCACCGGCGCGGGCTCAGCGTCCGCCGTTGTAGGGGCCGTACGGGCCGTCGCTGCTGGAGCCGCCGCGGCGGCGGCCGCCGCCGCTGACGGCCTTGAGGGCGGGCCGGACGTCCACGAAGAACACGATGGTGGCGATCAGGCCGGCGATCTGGAGGAAGATGAAGATCGGCCAGAGGTTCACCGCCACCACGAGGCCCAGGATGATCAGCCAGAAGGACTTCTTCTGCTTGTCCGCGGCGCGGTAGGCGTCCTCGCGGGCCATCACAGCCATGACCAGCGCGACCACGGCGAGAACGAGCATGGCCACGGAGAGCAGCCCGAGGAGCGAGTTGAAACCGTCGAGCAACATGATGTGCACCGCCTAGTCGGGTGAAAGCGCCTCGCGGCCAAGGTACCGGGACAACGAACGGGCCACCCGGAATGTGCCCGCCCGATGCCCCGGCACACCTGCCGGGGCATCGGTGCTACTTGCCGGAGGGCGGGGTGGCCTTCTTCGCCGCGGGCTTCCGTGCCGGCGCCTTCTTGGCGGCGGCGGGCTTGGCAGCGGCCGGCTTGGCGGCGGCGGGCTTCGCGGCGGCGGCCGGCCCGGCCGTGGTGGCGGGCTTCGCGGTGGCCGGCTTCGCGGCGGGAGCGGCCTTCGTGGTGGGGGCCGGCTTCGGCGCGGCGGCCGGCTCGGACTCCTTGCGCGGCTCCACGACGACGGCGATCTCCACGATCTCGTCGGCGGTCTCGCCCCGCCACGTCCGCACGGTGCGCTCGCCGCGCTCGGCGACCTTCTCGTACGTCTCACGGGCCCGCACGGCGTACTCGGCGGCCACGCCCACCCCGCGCAGCGCCAGGTCCTGGGCGTTCTCGCCGATCTTCTTCAGGTCGGTGTCGAAGGCGCCGATCACCTCGGTCACCTTGGCCTGCAGGGCGGCCTGCGCCTCCCGGGCCTGCTCGGTGACCCTCTCCTGCACGGCCTTGGGGTCGGTGTTCCGTACGGCCTCGATCCGCTCCGGGGCCTCGGCCCGCAGCTGTTCGAGCAGCGCGGGCACCTTGCGGGCCTGGCGGACGGCGAGGTCGGCGGTGCCGGCGGCGAAGTAGAGGGGGGTCGGGTCGGTGAGGGTCTTGCGCAGGTCATCGGTGATGGCCATGACTGTGGTCCTCCCGGATCATCAGACGGGGGTGTGAGGGTGGTGGAGCTCTCAAGCTGTATCGGCAGCACTGCCGTCGGCATTGAAGGGAGCGTCTGCCCCGGGCTCGTCGTCCAGACCGTTCTCCTTGCGGAAGGAGGCGTAGATCTGGAGCAGCACGCTCTTCTGGCGCTCGTTGATCGACGGATCGGCGAGGATCACCGCCCGGGTCTCCAGTTCGTCCTGCTGCCGCTCGTCCAGAATCCCGGCCCGTACGTACAGGGTCTCGGCGGAGATGCGCAGCGCCTTCGCGACCTGCTGCAACACCTCGGCGCTCGGCTTGCGCAGCCCGCGCTCGATCTGGCTGAGGTAGGGGTTGGAGACCCCGGCGGCGTCGGCGAGCTGCCGCAGGGAGAGCTGCGCGCTGCGGCGCTGCTCCCGCAGGTACTCGCCGAGATTGCCGACGTTGAGTGAGGCCATGCCTCGATGCTGCCTCCGTTTGCTAACTTTTGCAAGCAGCCGCTTGCAAAAGTGTTCCCTCCCACACGTCTGCCGCGAAGCCGTTCAGCACCGGCGGCAGGAGACCCGCACATGCGAAGGCCCGGGGCGCCGGCTGCCCGGCACCGCTGCCCGCCCCCCCCTCAGAACACGTCCGGGCACCACGCCCGCCGCGCCGCCCGGAACACCCCGTCCGCCCTCGCCGCCGCGCCCGGGGTCAGCTCCTCCACCCGGCCCAGCGCTTGGAGCCGCAGGACCGATTCGTCACCGAGCCAGAGCGTCCCCAGTTCCCGTACGTCCATCGCCAGGTCCGCCGAGCGCGTCGTCGGCGCGCAGGTGGCACCGTCCGGCGCGGCGTCCAGGTGGACGCGGCCGGCCGCGTAACCCGCCGCGTCCCGGATCTCCAGGACCAGCGACCCGGGCACCGCGTACGTACGGGCCTCCAGGGCGCGTACGACGTCCAGGACGCGCACCCACAGGAAGTCCGCCTGCGTCACCACACGCGCCGCGCGCGGGTCCGGCAGCAGCAGCGGGAGCAGGTCGTCGGCCGGGCGGAGACCGGTGCGGATGGTGGAGATCCAGTCCACCGAGCACAGGAAGTGCCACAGCGCCCGCTCCGCCGCCGGGGTCACCGCGATCATGTCGCGCACCTTCGCGCCGTTCAGCGGCTGCTTCGCGTCGCCCCACGTGTTGTCGGCGCGGTAGATCAGCATGCCGTCGACCGCGCCGTCCGCGCCCCGGTACACGGCGTAGAAGGGTTCGGTCCACTCATCGACGGGGAAGAGCTGCTGCCCCGTGACCAGGCTCCACCAGCGGGCGTCACGGCTCACCGCGCCGTGCTGCCGGGCCCGCAGCCGGTCGTGCAGCGCGGGACCCAGCTTCCGGGCCTCCGCGCCGTCCACCAGATCGATCCGGCCGCCGTCCCCGGGCGCCGGCACCCGGCGGTGCGGGTCGAGGCCCGTGCGGTGGACGTCGACCTCCCACACGGTGGTCCAGGCCGCCGGGCCGAAGCCGTACCTGCCGTAGATCGGGTACTCGGCGGCGATCAGCGTCGCCGCCACGTCACCGCGCTCCTGCGCCTCCGCCAGGTCGTCCGCCATCAGCCGCGTCAGGAGGCCGCGCCGCCGGTGGGTCGCCGAGACGGTGACGTTGGTGACCGCGTCGGTCGGCACGGTGGCGCCGCCGACGACCGTCAGCTCCTGTGCGAACGAGCGGAACGTCGCCACGCACCGCCCCGCGTCGAACGCCCCGCGCGTACGCGAGAGGTCCATGTACGCCAGGCGCCCCGACACCTCCTCGTCCGTCGGCGTGGGCGGCCTCAGGAAGCCGGTGTTCAGGGCGCGCAGCCAGTCGGGGAACTCGGAAGGGGTGACGGGGCGGATATCGAGGGCGTTCATGCGCCCCACGCTAGGCAGCGGGCTACGGGATGTCGCCCGGTTTTGACGCCCGTCCGTACGGGAAGAGCCGGGGCCCCGTCCGTCCGTACGGGAAGGGCCGGGGCCTCAGAACGCCGCCCGGATCTCCCCCACCTCGGCCCCGCCGCCCAGCAGCGGAGCCCGCCCGATCCGCCCGACCACCGGCGCGTCGATCCCCAGCAGCCCCAGCGCGCGGGCCAGGACCGGGCCCAGCGCCCGGGTCGAACCGTCATCGATCTTGAAGGCCAGCGCCCTGCCGTCCGCCAGGGCCACCGCCTGCACGGCCTCCGCGCCCATCTTCGACAGCGTGCCGGGCACCTCGCGCATCAGCCAGGTGTCGGGGCGACGGGTGCCCGCCACGTACTCCGGGTGCGCCCGCATCGCGTCCGCCACCCGGCGCTCCGCCGTTCCCGGCTCCGCCAGGACGAAACCGCGGAACGCGCGCGCCAGGCCCACCAGCGAGACCGCCATCAGCGGCGCCCCGCAGCCGTCCGTACCGACGGCGGCGACCTCCTCGCCCGCCGCCTCCTCCACGACCTGGTGCACCAGCCGCTGGAGGGGGTGCGCGGGGTCCAGGTAGCCGGCCATGTCCCAGCCGTTGAGCGCGCAGGCGGCGAGCATCGCCGCGTGCTTGCCGGAGCAGTTCATCGTGAGGCGCTCGCGGACGTGGCCGGCGGCCAGGTACGTCTCGGCCTCGACCGCGTCCAGCGGCAGGTCGGGCGGGGTCTGCAGGTCCTCGGGCGACAGTCCGTGCTCGCTGAGCATCTTGCGTACGAGATCGAGGTGGAAGCCCTCGCCGGAATGGCTCGCGGCGGCCAGCGCCAGCCGTTCCTCCGACAGGTCGAGCCCGGCCCGCAGCACCGCCGCCGCCTGCATCGGCTTGTTCGAGGAGCGCGGGAAGACCGGCGCCCCCGGGTCCCCCAGGGACAGCTCCACGCTGCCGTCGGCGGCCAGCACGACCAGCGAACCCCGGTGGTGGCCCTCGGTGAAGCCGGACCGCACGACCTCCGCCAGCACGGGCAGGCGGGGGGCCGGGTCGGATATGGCGGGGGTGCGGGCTGCGCTGGAGGTCATGGTGGCCTTCCGGGGACGGACGGGACCCGCCCGTCCCCGGAGGGGTCGCCTCAGGCGAGCAGGTCGTCTACTTGTGCTTCCCCGTCACGGTACCTGCGGGCGATCTCCGCGCCGCAACCGTCCGCCGTGCGCTGGAGCCGCTGCCGGCGGCGGGAGACCTGCTGCTCGTAGCGGACCAGGCGCCCCATCGCGGTGTGCAGTTCTTCGTCCGTCCGGGCGTCCAGGTCCGACAGCTCGACCTCGGCCAGCGTCTCGGCCGCGAGCTTGCGGTACTCGTCGCTGCGCGGCGTGGACAGCGTGACGTGCCGGGCGGACGAGCGCTGCGGTGACGGGGCGTCGGCGAGGATCTCCGACAGCCGGTCCACCACCGGCGACTCGGGGTCCCGGCGCCTGGCCAGCTCGGCCTTCAGGATGTCGATCCGGCCCTGGACGAGCCGCCGCACATAGCTGAGGTCGGCCTCGTCGCGCTGGGCGTCGCGGCGCAGGGCGCGCAGCTCCGGCAGGCGCAGGGCGGCCAGTTCGGCCCGGGTCCCGGCGTCTCCGGTGTCGTCGCCCTGCCCGGTCCGCTGTACGGGCGGGCGCATGGTGCTGATGTGCGTACCGCTGCCCGTGCCGCTGACACCGGGGCGCGCGACCGGCACTGCGCCCGGGGACTGCCCGGTTCCATGGGTGCTCATGCTTGTGTCCATCCCCTCGACCCGGTGCGTCGGCGCACCGCCTCCCGAGCATCGTGCCACCCCGAGGGGCCTTCCGAGGTTGTTCTGTACCCGTTCGGCCCAAGATAGGTTGGTCTGTATGCGTGCAGTGGTACAGAGGGTGGATGGTGCGAGCGTCACGGTGGCGGACGCCGCGGACGGCGACGGCGGTTCCCGCGTCGTCGGAGAGATAACCGGCGAGGGCCTGTGTGTGCTGGTGGGGGTGACCCACGAGGACACCCCGGAGAAGGCGGCGCAGCTCGCCCGCAAGCTCTGGTCGGTCCGCATCCTGGAGGGCGAGAAGTCCTGCTCCGACGTGAATGCGCCGCTTCTGGTGATTTCGCAGTTCACTCTCTACGGGGACGCCCGGAAGGGCCGCCGCCCCACCTGGAACGCCGCCGCGCCCGGCGAGGTCGCCGAGCCCCTGGTGGACGAGGTGGTGGCGCGGCTGCGGGAGCTCGGGGCGACGGTGGAGACGGGCCGGTTCGGGGCGGACATGCGCGTCTCGCTCACCAACCACGGCCCGTTCACCGTCATCATCGAGGTCTGAGCCCCGCTTCCCGGCCCGTTTACGGCTCTACGACGGTCTCCTGGGCCGCCGCCGTGTCCCCGGCCAGCAGCGGCGCGTCGACCGCCACGTTCCGCTTCACCAGGGCCAGGGCGATCGGGCCCAGCTCGTGGTGGCGGGCGGACGTGGTGACGAAGCCCAGCTGGCGCCCCTCCGGCCCGTCCGACGCGAGCCGGACCGGGGTGCCGGGGCCCGGCAGGTGGACCTCGCTGCCGTCCAGGTGCAGGAAGACCAGGCGGCGCGGCGGCTTGCCCAGGTTGTGCACCCGGGCGACGGTCTCCTGGCCCCGGTAGCAGCCCTTCTGGAGGTGCACGGCGACGCCGATCAGGCCCAGCTCGTGCGGGATGGTGCGGTGGTCGGTCTCGAAGCCGAGCCTCGGCCGGTGCGCCTCCACGCGCAGCGCCTCGTAGGCCAGCACCCCGGCGACCGGGCCGTGCTCCGCCGCGTAGGTCTCCAGGTCGGCGCGCGGCAGGAACAGGTCGCGGCCGTGCGGCGTCTCGCGTACGACGGCCCCGTCCGGGACCTCGGCGATCGAGCCGGCCGGGAGGTACACCACCGCGAAGTCCTCGGTGCGGTCGGCGACCTCGACCCGGTAGAAGAACTTCATCGACTCCAGGTAGGCGATGAGGTCGGCCTGCGTACCCGGTTCGACGTGCATCCACACCGTCTCGCCGTCGTCCACGAGATACAGGGCGTGTTCGATGTGGCCGTTCGCGCTGAGGATGAGCGCCTCGGTGGCCCGGCCCGGGGCCAGCTCGGTGACGTGCTGCGTGATCAGGAGGTGCAGCCAGGCCAGCCGGTCGCCGCCGGTGACGGCGACGACGCCGCGGTGCGAGAGGTCGACCAGGCCCGAACCGTCGGCGAGGGCGCGCTGCTCGCGGAACAGGTCGCCGTAGTGCGCGGCGACGCCTTCGTCGCGGCCCTCGGCGGGGACGGCGCCGGGCAGGGACAGCAGGGGGCTCTTCATGCGACCAGCGTACGACTGGTTTTCGGGCCCCGGCCGCCCGGTGCCTCAGGCCCCGGCCGCCGGTGCCGGACCCCCGGCGCCCGGACCGTCCTTCGCCGCCTTCGCCGCGCAGTCGGCGCAGCGGCCGAAGATCGCGAAGTGCTTCATGTCCGTCTCGAACCCGAAGGCGCCGCGCAGCTGCTCGGTGAACTCCGCGACGACGCTCACATCCGCCTCGATCACGTCCGCGCAGTCCCGGCACACCAGGTGGATGTGGTGGTGGCGGTCGGCCAGGTGGTACGTGGGAGCGCCGTGCCCCAGATGGGCGTGGCTGACGAGCTCCAGCTCCTCCAGGAGCTCCAGCGTCCGGTAGACCGTCGAGATGTTCACGCCCGAGGCGGTCCGGCGCACCTCGGAGAGGATGTCGTCGGGCGTCGCGTGTTCGAGCGCGCCGACGGCCTCGAGAACCAGTTGGCGCTGCGGGGTCAGCCGGTAACCGCGCTTCCGGAGGTCGGTCTTCCAGTCGGTGCTCACCACAGCCCCCAGTGTAGGTCCGGGCGGACGGCCACTCGGCGGAGCCGGCGGCTACTTGAAGAAGGCGATCCCGTCGTCCGGCAGGTCACCGAGGCTCTTGGCCATCGCCTCGACCTCCTCGGGCGTGACGGTCTTCTTCAGGTGCGCCGACATGTACGGGCGCAGCTCGACCTCGGGCGTCGCCTTCTCGCCGACCCACATCAGGTCGCTGTTCACATAGCCGTAGAGCCGCTTGCCGCCGCTGTACGGGCCGGAGGCCGCGGTACGGGCCACCGCGTCGGTGACCAGGTCGATCTGCGGCTTCTTGTCGGCCAGCTCGCCGTACCAGATCTCGATGACGCCCTGGTCGCGGGCCATGACGACCTCGACCTTGCGGTCCTTGTCGATGCGCCAGTAGCCGGACTCGGTCTCCAGCGGGCGGACCTTGTTGCCGTCGGCGTCGAGGGCCCAGGAGTGCGAGGTGTACTCCAGGAAGTCACGGCCGTCGTGGCGGAAGGTGACCTCCTGCCCGAAGTTGCACTTCTCGGCGCCCGGGAAGTCGGAGACTCCCGCGCCCACCCAGTTGCCCAGGAGGAAGGCCAGCGGGACGAGGTCCGGGTGGAGGTCGGACGGGATCTCGATCATGAGCGGCTCAGTCGATCTGTGAGACGGGAGGCGGGAGGGCCGGGAACGGGGAGGGGGTCAGCGCTGACCCTGGTACAGCTTCTTCACGGTCACAGCGGCGAAGGCGAGAACGCCGACGCAGACCAGGACCAGCAGGGCGGAGAAGAATGCCTCAAGCACGGTGGCTCCTCGAACGAGCGGGTGTGGCGGCAGTACAGGGCAGTACAGGACCGGGCCCCAGCCTAATGGGTGGGGCCCGGCCCTGCCGTTCCGGGGCGTCCGGGGCGGGTCAGCCCAGGAGCTGGTTCTGGAGGATCAGCGTCTGGTGGAACGGCACGCGAGGCGTCCCGGCGCCGCCCTTGCGGGACTGGACGACCAGGGCGAGGGTGTCCCCCGCGATGACGTAGCCCGCCCGCACCTGCGTGGAGCCGTAGGGCTTCGGCTCGCTGAAGACGTACGAGGCCGTGGAGTCCACCTTCTGGCCGCCGCGCCAGCTCTCGTCGAGCTCCATCTCGCTCGCGCCGCGCATCTCGTCCCCGGCCGACGCCCCGATGAAGCGGTCGTCGCGGTACGCGTCGGCGTCGTCCGCCGAGCTGAACTGGAGCAGGTAGATCCGGTTGGACGTGCCGTCGGGCATGGTCCAGCCGCGCGCCGCGATGTGCCGCAGGGTGCCCTCGCGCAGGGTGTCGCCGATGCCGGTCCGCCCGCCCTCGGCGAACTCGGAGGTGAACTGCCCGGTGCCGACCCAGCCGCCCTTGAGCTTCTTGTCCACCGTGGCCCCGGCCGGGGCGGGCAGCAGCAGATCGCGCAGGTCCGCGTAGTGGATCTCGGACGGGTTGCCGTCGCTGTAGGGGCGCGGCTTGTCCGCCGGAAGCGCGGGAAGGGCGAGTGCCGGGTAGTCCCAGCGCCCGTCGTCCTCGGTGGCGAGACCGGGTACGTCGGTGCGCTCCATGGAGGTGATGCCGTACGCCGTACCCGCGCCGGCGGCGCCGAACACCAGCACGGCGGCGGTCCACCGCGCCACGGCCCGCAGCACCCGGCGCGGAGGGCGGGGCCCCTGCGGCACGG
>NZ_JAAGNI010000525.1 GCF_010550605.1 Streptomyces sp. SID9727 | reverse complement strand
CGGCCGGCCCGGGGGAGGGGGCGCAGTACGCTGCCGACCATGCTTGTCGCCGCCGCTGTCTGCCCCTGTCCGCCGCTGCTCGTGCCCGACGTGGCCGCCGGTGCCGCGCCCGAGCTGGACGACGCCAGAAGGGCGTGCACCGACGCCTTGGGCGTCCTCGCCGCCTCCCGGCCCGACCTGCTCGTGGTGATCGGCCCGGCCGCGCCCGCCGGGCGCGGCGCCCACCCCGAGGGGGCCGTCGGCGGCTTCCGGGAATTCGGCGTCGGTCTGGAGGTCCGGCTCGGCAGGGAACGGGAAGACCGCGACGACCGCCCCCTCCCGCCCTCGCTCGCGGTGGGCGCCTGGCTCCTCACCCGTGCGGGAGGGGCCGACGCGCCCGTGGAGGGCCTGGGCGTGGGCGAACAGCTGGAGACCGTGCGCTGCACGGAGACCGGGCGGGAGCTCGCCCGCCGGGCGGACCGGGTCGCCCTGCTCGTGATGGGCGACGGCAGCGCCTGCCGCACGCTGAAGGCCCCGGGCTATCTGGACGAGCGCGCGGCAGCGTTCGACGCGGAGGCCGCGCGGGCCCTGGGCGCCGCCGATCCCGAGGCACTGGCCGCGCTGGACGAGGCACTCGCGTCCGAGCTCAAGGCGGCCGGGCGCGCGCCCTGGCAGGTGCTGGCGGGGGCGGCCGAGGGAGCCGGTCTGGCCGGCCGGCTGCTGTACGAGGACGCGCCGTACGGAGTGGGCTACCTGGTCGCCACCTGGTCGTGAGGGTCGCGGGACGGCCGGTGGGCCCCCGAGCGCGTCGCTCCGGGGGCCCACCGGCCGTCCCGCTGTCAGGCGGCGGGCGGCGGCGTCGTGCCGCCGTCCTTGTTCGCCAGCTTGTCCACCGCGTCCTTGGCCTTCTGCCGGCCCGTCACGATCTTGTCGCTGTACTTGCCCTTGGTCTTCTCGTCCACCGTCCGGGCGGCCTTCTCAAGCCCTTGGTCGATCTTGTCCCCGTGCTGCTGCGCGAGGTCGCTGACCTTCTCCTTCGCCGGAGCCAGCTTCGCCTTCACACTGTCCATGAAGCCCATCGGGCACCTTCTCCGCTCGGAAACTGTGAGAAATAACCCATATGTACAACCACTGTACGGGGAAGACCGCACTGTCGCGTCACCTTCCCCGCCCGCGCTTCCCTCATTCGGGATGCGCGGCGCGGGTTTGAGGGAGACTGAGCCGGTGACAAGCTCAGCTCCCGCACCTCGGGTCATCACCGTCGTCGGCCCCACCGCAGCAGGAAAGTCCGACCTGGGGGTCTACCTCGCCCAGCAGCTCGGCGGCGAAGTGATCAACGCCGACTCCATGCAGCTCTACCGGGGGATGGACATCGGCACCGCCAAGCTGACGCTCGCCGAGCGCGCCGCCGTACCGCACCGCCTGCTGGACATCTGGGACGTCACCGAGACGGCCAGCGTCGCCGAGTACCAGCGCCTGGCCCGTGCCGAGATCGACCGGCTCCTCGCCGACGGCCGCACCCCGATCCTGGTGGGCGGCTCCGGCCTGTACGTGAAGGGCGCGATCGACGCCCTGGAGTTCCCCGGCACGGACCCCGAGGTCCGGGCCGCCCTGGAGGCGGAGCTCGACCGGCACGGCTCCGGAGCGCTGCACGCCCGGCTCGCCGCCGCCGACCCCGAGGCCGGCCGCGCGATCCTCCCGAGCAACGGCCGGCGCATCGTCCGGGCCCTGGAGGTCATCGAGATCACCGGCAAGCCGTTCACCGCCAACCTTCCCGGCGACGACGCGGTCTACGACGCCGTCCAGATCGGCGTCGACGTCGAGCGCCCCGAACTCGACGAGCGCATCGCCCTGCGCGTCGACCGCATGTGGGAAGCGGGACTCGTGGACGAGGTGCGCGCCCTGGAGGCGCAGGGGCTGCGCGAGGGGCGTACCGCCTCACGGGCCCTCGGCTACCAGCAGGTGCTGTCCGCGCTGGCCGGCGAGTGCACCGAGGACCAGGCGCGGGCCGACACCGTGCGCGCCACCAAACGCTTCGCGCGCCGTCAGGACTCCTGGTTCCGCCGCGACCCGCGCGTCCGATGGCTCAGCGGCGCCGTGGAGCACCGCGGGGAACTCCCCGGCCAGGCACTGGCGTTGGTCGAACGGGCGGTTACAGCCTGATCACGTGATGGCATCGGGACGCTCCGCCCGTCATTTCGGCGACCGCGGCCGTGCCATCATCGAGCATCGATCGACTGGAGTCCGAGTTGGGAGGGCGCGTGGCGATGGAGGCCGGCCCTCGCGACACGGAACAAGACGTACCGGAACACGGCGTACCGGGTGCCGGGCGTGAGGCGGACAGCCTCAGCCCGGACGGGCCCGACGAGCTCGACGTGACCCCCGAGGTCGAGGTCGAGCTGCGGCCCGCCCGCCGGCTGCGCATCTGGCAGCTCGCGCCCATCGTCACGCTGGCCGCGGTGGGTTCGCTGATGTTCGCCTTCCCGCTGGCCTTCGAGTTCGGCGACGGCGGCGCGGTCGTCGCCATGCTGGGCCTCCTGATCAGCTGCTGCGCCGCCGGGTGGTCCATGATGGCCGCCCGCCGCGTCGGGTACGCCTGGCCCGGACTGCCCTCCAGGGGCTCGTCGCAGCGCCCGGACTGGCGCGTGATCGCGCTCTACGCCGGGGTCTGCGCCGTGCTCGTCGCGCTCGCCGTCTGGCGCGTGGCCCGGCTGCGCTGACCGGCCGGGAGCCACGGGGCCGGGGAGCGCTCGTCGCGCCCGCCGTGCCGCGGACCGTTTCCCGGCCGTCGGCGCCGCCTCGTACAGTTGTCCCGTGACCACCTCGCAGATCGCCTTCCTCAAGGGCCACGGCACCGAGAACGACTTCGTGATCGTTCCCGACCCGGAGAACGCCCTCGACCTGCCCGCCTCCGCCGTCGCCCGGCTCTGCGACCGCCGCGCGGGCATCGGCGGCGACGGACTGCTGCACGTCGTGCGCTCCGGCGCGCACCCGGAGGCGAAGGCGATGGCCGACGAAGCCGAGTGGTTCATGGACTACCGCAACTCCGACGGCTCCGTCGCCGAGATGTGCGGCAACGGCGTGCGGGTCTTCGCCCGCTACCTCCAGCGCGCCGGCCTGGTCGAGGCGGGCGACCTCGCGGTCGCGACCCGGGGCGGCGTCAAGAAGGTCCACCTCGCCAAGAACGGCGACGTCACCGTCTCCATGGGGCGCGCCCTGCTCCCCGCCGACGGCGTCACCGTCACCGTCGGCGACCGGGCCTGGGACGCCCGCAACGTCAATATGGGCAACCCCCACGCGGTCGCCTTCGTGGACGACCTGGCCCACGCCGGCGACCTGCTCACCGAGCCGTCCTTCGCCCCGGCCGCCGTCTACCCCGAGGGCGTCAACATCGAGTTCGTCGTGGACCGGGGCCCCCGCCACGTCGCCATGCGGGTCCACGAGCGCGGCTCCGGCGAGACCCGCTCCTGCGGCACCGGCGCCTGCGCGGTGGCCGTCGCGGCCGCCCGCCGGGACCAGGCCGACCCCGCGAGGACCGGCGAGCCCGTCACGTACACCGTCGACCTCCCCGGCGGCAGCCTCGCCGTCACGGAGCACCCGGACGGCGGGATCGACATGACCGGACCGGCCGTCATCGTCGCCGAGGGCATGATCGACCCGGCCTGGCTCGAAACACCGAACGAGTAACGCTTCGCTCGAATGGGTGATCCGTTTCACGCTCGGCGAGAGCGGGACTCCGCCACGTGGTGGGCTCGGTAGCATCAAGCACCGGCCCGGAGGCGCGCCCCGCCTCCCCACCGCCGGTCGACGTCGCCGGAGGTGCCCCATGAGTGCAGAGGCCACCAGCCCAGGTGCTCCCATCCGCAGGCGGGGCCGTCCCCGGATCGACCTCCGCAGGCTGGGCAGAGCCGCGCTCTTCGGCCCGGCCTCCCGTGACCGGGCCCCCGACGCCATCGCGCATGTCGTCGAAGCGCACCGGGCCCACCATCCCGAAGCCGACCTCTCGGTCCTGCGACGCGCCTACGTGCTCGCCGAGAGCTCGCACCGGGGGCAGATGCGCAAGAGCGGCGAGCCCTACATCACCCATCCGCTCGCCGTCACCCTCATCCTCGCCGAGCTGGGCGCCGAGACGACCACGCTGACGGCCTCCCTGCTCCACGACACCGTCGAGGACACCGAGGTGACCCTCGATCAGGTGCGGGAGGAGTTCGGCGAGGAGGTCTGCTACCTCGTGGACGGCGTCACCAAACTCGAGAAGGTCGACTACGGGGCCGCCGCCGAACCGGAGACCTTCCGCAAGATGCTGGTCGCCACCGGGGACGACGTCCGCGTCATGTCGATCAAGCTCGCCGACCGGCTGCACAACATGCGCACCCTCGGCGTGATGCGGCCCGAGAAGCAGGCCAGGATCGCCAAGGTCACCCGCGACGTGCTGATCCCCCTCGCCGAACGGCTGGGCGTCCAGGCGCTCAAGACCGAGCTGGAGGACCTGGTCTTCGCCATCCTCCACCCGGAGGAGTACGCCCGCACCGACGCGCTGATCACCGAGGCGGCGGACGGCCCCGACCCGCTCGGCGCCATGGCGGGGAACGTGGCCTCGGTGCTCCGCGAGGCAGGCATCTCCGCGGAGGTCATGGTCAGGCCCCGCCACTTCGTCTCCGTCCACCGCGTCCGCATCAAACGCGGCGAACTGCGCGGCAGCGACTTCGGACGGGTCCTGGTGCTCGTCGGTGAGGACGCCGACTGCTACGCCGTCCTCGGCGAGCTGCACACCTGCTTCACCCCGGTGATCTCCGAGTTCAAGGACTTCATCGCCGCCCCCAAGTTCAACCTGTACCAGTCGCTGCACACCGCGGTGGTGGGCCCGGACGGCGAGGTGGCTGAGGTCCTCATCCGTACGCACCGCATGCACAAGGTCGCCGAGGCCGGCGTCGTCGCCCTGGGCAATCCGTACGCCCCCGACAGTGCCGCCCAGACCGTCGAACCGGCCGACGGCGAACGCGCCGACCCCACCCGCCCCGGCTGGCTCTCCCGCCTCCTCCAGTGGCAGCAGTCCGCGCCCGACCCCGACACCTTCTGGACGACCCTGCGCGCCGACCTCGCCCAGGACCGCGAGATCACCGTCTTCCGCACGGACGGCGGCATGCTCGGCCTGCCCGCCGGTGCCAGCTGCGTCGACGCGGCCTACGCCCAGCACGGCGACGCCGCCCACGCCTGTATCGGGGCCCGGGTGAACGGCCGGCTGGCCACGCTGAGCACCGTGCTGAAGGACGGCGACACCGTGCAGCCGCTGCTGGCCGAGGACGCCGCGTCCGGCCCCTCACCGGACTGGCTCGACCACGCGCGCACACCCGCCGCCCGCATCGCCATCACCGGCTGGCTCGACGCCCACCCGCAGGCGGCGGAGGCCGGGCAGCCCGGCCTGCCGGCCGATCCCGACCCGCAGCCCGTTCCGCCCTCGGTGCCCCGGACCGCCCGCGCCCGCACCGCCACCGCCGTGGCGGAGCGCCCGGACGCCGCGGTACGGCTCGCCGGGTGCTGTACGCCCGTGCCGCCCGACGAGGTCACCGGCTTCCCCGTACGGGGCGGCGCCTCCGTCACCGTGCACCGGCTGGAGTGCCCCGCCGTGGCCCGCATGGAGGCGGTCGGACGGACACCGGTCGCGGTGAGCTGGGGCGACGAGCAGGCGTGCCGGGTGACGCTGGTCGCCGAATCGTTCGGCCGCCCCCGACTGCTCGCGGACCTCACCGAGGCGATCGCCGGGGCCGACGCCGCGGTGATCTCCGCCACCGTGGAGCCCCCGAGCGAACAGCGCGTACGGCACACCTACACGCTGCGGCTCCCGGACGCGGCCGGTCTGCCCGCGCTGATGCGCGCGATGCGCGAGGTGCCCGGCGTGTACGACGTGAGCCGCGCCCAGCATCCGGCCGGGGCGCTCTGAGGCCGGGAAGGCGCTGAGGCCGGGAAAGCCCCGAGGTCCAGGGCGCTCTGAGGTCCGTGCGGTCGACCGGCGTTCTCATTCGGGTGGTGCGGCGCGCGCCGCGCCCGTCCGGCGGGGCGGCGCTGATAGCCGTAGTCCATGCCGTTCCTCTCCCGCCGTTCGCGGGCCGCCCTGCTGGCCGCCGCGTCGGCTTCCCTCGTCGCCGCCGCCCTGCCCGCCGACCCGGTGCCCCTCGGCATCGGTGACCCGCTCTTCCCGCACCTCGGCAACCCCGGGTACGACGTGCTCGCGTACGACATCGGTCTCGTCTACCAGGGCCGCAACGACAAGCCGCTGGACGCCGTCACCACCATCGACGCACGGACGACCGAGCCACTGGACCGCATCAACCTCGACTTCACCCGGGGCACCGTCCGCTCCGTCGCCGTCAACGGGCTCCGGGCCGGCTTCGACACCGCGGGCGAGGACCTGGTCGTACGGCCGGTGGGCCGCATCCCGGCCGGAGTACCCCTGCGCATCACCGTCCGTCACACCAGCGACCCCGCCGGCGAACGGGACAGCGGCGGCTGGGTGCGCACCGCCGACGGACTCGCCATGGCCAACCAGGCGGACGCCGGGCACCGGGTCTTCCCGAGCAACGACCACCCCGCCGACAAGGCGTACTTCACCTTCCGCGTCACCGCGCCGAATGATCTGACCGTCGTCGCCAACGGCCTGCCCACGGGCCGCAGCCGCAGCGGCGACAGCACCACCTGGACCTATCGCACCGAGCACCCCATGGCGACCGAACTGGCCCAGGTCAGCATCGGCGGCTCGACCGTCGTGCGGCGTACCGGACCGCACGGACTGCCCGTGCGCGACGTCGTGCCGACAGCGGACCGGGACCGCCTGGAACCCTGGCTGAAGAGGACCCCCGCCCAGCTGGAGTGGATGGAGCAGCAGGTGGGCCGCTACCCCTTCGAGAACTACGGAATCCTCGTCGCCGACACCGAGACCGGCTTCGAGCTGGAGACCCAGACCCTGTCCCTCTTCGAGAAGCGCCTGTTCACCGACACGCGCTTCCCCGAGTGGTACGTCGAGTCGGTCATGGTCCACGAACTGGCCCACCAGTGGTTCGGAGACAGCGTCTCCCCGCGCTCCTGGTCCGACCTGTGGCTGAACGAGGGGCACGCCACCTGGTACGAGGCCCGGTACACCGAGGACCACATGGACGCACCACTGGAGGCGCGCATGCGGAACGCCTACATCCGCTCGGACGCCTGGCGCGCCGCCGGAGGCCCGCCCGCCCGGCCGGAGGCACCGGAGCCCGGCGAGAAAATCAGCCTGTTCCGGCCCGTGGTCTACGACGGCAGCGCCCTCGTCCTGTACGCGCTGCGGCAGGAGATCGGCCGCGACGCCTTCGACCGGCTGGAACGGCTCTGGGTCCGCAAGCACCGCGACTCCAACGCGGCCACGGCCGACTTCGTCCGGCTCGCCTCGCGGGTCTCGGGGCGCGATCTGACCTCCTTCTTCGACGGCTGGCTGTACGGAACGAAGACACCGCCCATGCCGGGGCACCCGGACTGGCGGAGCACCGCGCCGGCCGCCTCGTAAACCCGGGTGACGCTCCGCGCCGGCCGTGCCACTATCGACGGGTCGCCGAGGCGGCCGGAGCGGAGGATCTCCCCCTCGGGAATCTTCCGCACAGGTCACGCGTTGTGACTGATGCAACCACTTCTATCGACGTAAGGATCCAATGACCTCCTCTTCTTCCCTTCCCCAGGACGCGCAGAACGCGCAGAGCGCCACGGAGAACGCGACCGAGAGCCTCACCGAGGGCCTGCGGGCCGACGCCCTGATGGAAGAGGACGTCGCCTGGAGCTTCGAGATCGACGGAGAGCGGGACGGCGACCAGCTGGACCGGTCCGAGCGCGCCGCGCTGCGACGGGTGGCCGGTCTCTCCACCGAGCTCGAGGACGTCACCGAGGTCGAGTACCGGCAGCTGCGCCTGGAGCGCGTGGTGCTCGTCGGTGTCTGGACCTCGGGCACCGTGCAGGACGCGGAGAACTCGCTCGCCGAGCTGGCGGCCCTCGCCGAGACGGCGGGCGCCCAGGTGCTCGACGCCGTCTTCCAGCGCCGTGACAAGCCCGACCCGGCCACGTACATCGGTTCCGGCAAGGCCCTCGCACTGCGTGACCTCGTCGTCGAGACCGGGGCCGACACCGTCGTCTGCGACGGTGAGCTGTCCCCCGGCCAGCTGATCCACCTCGAGGACGTCGTCAAGGTCAAGGTGGTCGACCGGACCGCCCTGATCCTCGACATCTTCGCCCAGCACGCCAAGTCCCGAGAGGGCAAGGCGCAGGTCTCCCTGGCGCAGATGCAGTACATGCTGCCCAGGCTCCGCGGCTGGGGCCAGTCGCTGTCCCGTCAGATGGGCGGTGGCGGTACCAGCGGCGGTGGCGGCATGGCGACCCGTGGTCCCGGTGAGACCAAGATCGAGACCGACCGGCGCCGGATCCGCGAGAAGATGGCGAAGATGCGCCGGGAGATCGCGGAGATGAAGACCGGCCGCGACCTCAAGCGCCAGGAACGCCGGCGCAACAAGGTGCCCTCGGTCGCCATCGCCGGCTACACCAACGCCGGCAAGTCCTCGCTGCTCAACCGCCTGACCGGGGCGGGTGTGCTGGTGGAGAACGCCCTGTTCGCCACCCTCGACCCGACCGTGCGCCGGGCCGAGACGCCGAGCGGCCGGGTCTACACCCTCGCCGACACCGTCGGGTTCGTACGGCATCTGCCGCACCACCTGGTCGAGGCGTTCCGCTCCACCATGGAGGAGGTCGGCGACTCCGACCTCATCCTGCACGTGGTGGACGGCGCGCACCCGGTGCCGGAGGAGCAGCTCGCCGCGGTGCGCGAGGTGATCCGCGAGGTCGGCGCGACGGACGTGCCCGAGATCGTGGTGATCAACAAGGCGGACGCGGCGGACCCGCTGGTCCTCCAGCGCCTCCTGCGCAACGAGAAGCACGCCATCGCGGTCTCCGCCCGCACCGGAGCCGGCATCGACGAGCTGCTCGCGCTGATCGACAGCGAGCTGCCCCGTCCGTCGGTCGCCGTCGAGGCACTCGTGCCGTACACCCAGGGCGGTCTCGTCTCCCGGGTGCACGCCGAGGGCGAAGTGGTCTCCGAGGAGCACACCTCGGAGGGCACGCTGATCAAGGCGCGCGTCAACGAGGAGCTGGCCGCGGAGCTCGCCGCGTTCATCCCCTCCGTGCACTGAGCCGCACCGCGTCGGTAACAACCGGAAGGCCCGTCCCCTCGCGAGGGGACGGGCCTTCCGTCGTGGTGCGGGCGTCGGCGCCCCAAGGGCTGTCCGGCCGGCCGGCCCGATGCGACCGGGCCGGTGGACGTGTGGGAGACCAGTGCGGGCTTCCCGTCGCCGCCCTCGCTCCGGACGCCCCTGGGCTTCCTTCGTGCACGCCGTGCGGGCGCGGCCCCGCCTGTTACTTGTCCGCGTACTTGTCGCTGACCGAGTCGTAGACGCCCTTGGCTTCCTTGCCGAGGCGCGGACCGGCCAGCCAGCCGGCCGTCACCGGGCCGATGGAGGTGTTCGAGACCAGCGCGGGCTTGCCGTCCTGGCCGGTCGCCACCCAGCCGCCGCCGGAGGAGCCGCCGGTCATCGAGCAGCCGATGCGGTACATCGTCGGGTCGTCCTGGGCGAGTGACAGGCGGCCCGGCTTGTCCTCGCACTGGAACATCTTCTGGCCGTCGTACGGCGCCGCGGCCGGGAAACCGGTGGCCGTCATGGCCGTGATCTCGGGCACCGCCGGGGCGTTGAACTCGACCGGCAGGGCCGAACCGACCGTTTCCTCCAGGGACTTGCCGCCCGCACTCTCCTCGGGAGTGACGTGCAGCACGGCGAAGTCGTACGGGGCCCCGAGGCCGCCGACCGAGGCGCCCTGATCGATCCACTGCTGGGAGGTCTGCGCCCAGGTGCCCCACCAGATCCCGTAGGGGGCGACCTTCTCCTTCGGCGGGTTGCTCCGCAGCTCGGCCGTCGACAGACCGCCGTTGTTGTACGAGGGAACGAAGGCGATGTTGCGGTACCAGCCGCCCTTCTTGCCCGCGTGGACGCAGTGTCCGGCGGTCCACACCATGTTGGACTTGCCGGGGTGCGCCGGGTCCTTCACCACGGTCGCCGAGCAGACCATCGAGCCCTCGGGGCCGTCGAAGAACAGCTTGCCCGACTCCGGCGCGCTGTCGTGGTACTGCGTCCGCACGCCCACGGCCCGGACCGGCACGGGCGTCGGGTCCGTCACGCCCTCGTCACCCGAGATGTCGTTGTCGACCGGCTTCTCCGGAGGCTTGTCGGCGTCCTGCATGCGGTCCGGGTCCCAGAGGCCCGCGATGACCGGGTTGATGTAGTCCTTGGCCTCACGCAGCCATTTGTCCTTGTCCCAGTTCTTCCAGTCGCCGTTCTTCCACTTGTCGATGTCGATCCCGTGTTCCTTGAGCCGGTCCTTCAGATCGTCCGGGACGGTGATCTTGTGGTCCGACGTCGCACCGGCCGTGCTGCTGGCCGGCTCGGACTTCGCGTCGTCCTCGGCCGGCCCGCAGGCGGTCGCCGTGAGCGCGAGGACGGCGGTGAACGCGGCGGTGACGAGCACGGGGGAGGAGGCGCGACGCGCACTCCTGCCGCCGCGTGCGGTGGTTCCTGGTCGAATGAGACGCATCTGCTGATCCCCCTGGGACTTCGTAACTCAACACTTCTGTACTGCACTTGTGTCCGGCACGCCGCGTGGTCCGCCGAACGGGCAGGAGGCAGCGCGGCCTTCGGGGCGTCCCCGAGTCCGGCGCGGCACCCACTATGCCGGTGCCGCTGTCGGCGGTGCGCGGCAGGGTTGCGCTCCGCAAGGATCTTCGGATTCAGCCGTGATCCTTTGCCCCCTCGGTCGTTGGTACGCGTGGGGGGCACGGAGACAGCGTTCACCCTCGCAGGCCGTCCTTGCGAAATCGTACTGACGTGCAACGCAACTGTTACAGCGGGAGGATCAAAAGCCGTGGCCGTGACCGAACCAGCGCCGGCGCCACCCCTGGCCGCCCACGAAGGCATCCTGCGCCGCCAGTCACTGCGTGAATCGGCCGCCCGCACCTACGCCAGATCGCTGCCGATCGTGCCGGTGCGCGCCCGGGGCCTGACCATCGAAGGCGCGGACGGGCGGCGCTATCTCGACTGCCTCTCCGGGGCGGGGACGCTGGCCCTCGGCCACAACCACCCGGTCGTCCTGGAGGCGATCAAGAAGGTCCTCGACTCGGGCGCCCCGCTGCACGTGCTGGACCTGGCCACCCCGGTCAAGGACGCGTTCGTCACGGAGCTGTTCAGTACCCTGCCGCGGCAGTTCGCCGACAACGCCCGGGTCCAGTTCTGCGGCCCGGCCGGTACGGACGCGGTCGAAGCGGCGTTCAAGCTGGTCCGCGCCGCCACCGGCCGCAGCGGCCTGCTGGCCTTCACCGGCGCCTACCACGGCATGACGGAGGGCGCCCTCGCGGCTTCCGGCGGCGCCGAGGACGTACGGGTGACCAGGCTGCCCTTCCCCCAGGACTACCGCTGCCCCTTCGGCATCGGCGGCGAGGCCGGTGCCCGGACCGCTGCCCACTGGACCGAGAACCTGCTGGACGACCCCAAGAGCGGGACGCCCGCCCCCGCCGGGATGATCCTCGAACCGGTCCAGGGCGAGGGCGGGGTCAACCCCGCACCCGACGGCTGGATGCGCCGGATGCGCGAGGTCACCGAGACCAGGTCCATCCCGCTGATCGCCGACGAGGTCCAGACCGGCGTCGGCCGGACCGGTGCCTTCTGGGCCGTCCAGCACAGCGGAATCGTGCCCGACGTCATGGTGCTGTCCAAGGCCATCGGCGGTTCCCTCCCGCTCGCCGTGATCGTCTACCGCTCGGAGCTCGACACCTGGCAGCCCGGCGCCCACGCCGGCACCTTCCGCGGCAACCAGCTCGCCATGGCGGCCGGCACCGCCACCCTCGCGTACGTCCGCGAGAACGGCCTCGCCGCGCGGGCCGGGGACCTCGGCGGCCGCATGCTGGCGAGCCTCAGGTCGCTCGCCGCCGACCACCCGTGCGTCGGCGACGTCCGGGGCAGGGGTCTGATGATCGGCGTCGAGATCGTGGACCCCGAAGCGCGACCGCAGGGCACCGGCACCGAACCCCCGCCGGACCCGGTCCTCGCCGCCGCCGTCCAGCAGGAGTGCCTGAGCCGTGGGCTCATCGTCGAACTCGGTGGCCGGTACTCCACCGTCGTACGCCTGCTGCCGCCCCTCACGCTCACCGACGAACAGGCGACAGCGGTGGTCGACCGCCTCGCCGACGCCCTGGCAGCGGCGGAGCGCTCACCGCACCGCCGCCTGCCGACCGGATCGCTCCGCTGACCACGGACACCAGCACAGGAAGACCGCCGTGAACCCCACCCCCACGCCCGAGGCCGACGGCCCTCCCCCCAGCCACCTGCCCGAGTCGGAAGCCCTCGGCGGGCTCGCCGTCGAGGCGACGACCGTGCCGCGCCAGAAGGAGACCCCGCACGACCTGTGGCACGCGTCGCGGCCCGCTTCCCCGCCGCAGTCCTCCGCACACCCGGAAGCCCCGACGCCAGCCGCCCCGGCCGCAGACCCCCTCGACCATCCCGATCCGCTCCGCGCCGCCGACGCGGCCGGCGTCGAGAACCTGCTGCGCTGCTGGGTCCGCGAGAACGACCTGCCCCGCCCGGCCGGGCCGGTCCTGCGCGTCCCGCTCCCCGCGAGCGGCACCGCCCTGCTCGTCCCCGTCCGCCACTGGTCCGCCACCGGCTGGCACCGCTTCGGACCCCCCGCCCTGGAACGGGCACCCGCCGCCGCGCCCACCGCCGACGCGGTGACCGTGGCCGCCCTGCTGGGCCGGGAGGCCGGTCACCACGACGGCGCCGACATGGCCGGCCGGGTCGCCGACTCGGTACGGCGTACCGCCTCGTTCATCGAGGAGCGGCGCCGCCGGCCCGCCGCCCCCGAGGAGGCGGACCTCTTCCTCACCGCGGAGCAGTCACTCCTGCTCGGCCACCCCCTGCATCCCTCGCCCAAGAGCAGGGAAGGGCTCACCGACGCCGAAGCGCGCGTCTACTCACCCGAGCTGTACGGCTCCTTCCCGCTCCACTGGGTGGCCGCCGACCGCTCCGTGCTGGCCACCGACTCCGCGTGGACCGACCAGGGCCGCCCCGTGCCCGCCGCCGACCTCGTCGCCCGGCACGCCCCGGGCCTCGTCTTCCCCGAGCACACCGTGCCCCTTCCGCTCCACCCCTGGCAGGCCCGCGAGCTGCGGAGCAGACCCGAAGCCGCCGCTCTGTTCGACGCCGGCCTCCTGCACGACCTCGGTCCCCACGGCGCCCCGTGGCACCCCACCTCCTCGGTGCGCACCGTGCACCGGCCGGGGACCGACCTGATGCTGAAGCTCTCCCTCGGCGTCCGGATCACCAACTCCCGCCGGGAGAACCTCCGCAAGGAGCTCCACCGGGGCGTCGAGGTCCACCGGCTGCTGCGCACCGGACTCGCCCGCGAGTGGCACGCGGCGCACCCCGGCTTCGACATCGTGCGCGACCCCGCGTGGCTCGCCGTCGACACCCCGGACGGCGCGCCCGTGCACGGACTCGACGTCATGCTGCGCCACAACCCCTTCGGCCGGTACGACGACGCCGTGTGCATCGCCGGGCTCACCGCTCCACGCCCCTGGCCGGGCCGGACGGGACTGCGCTCGCGCCTCGCCGACGTGGTCCACCGCCTCGCCGCGGCCACCGGACGGACGACGACCGCGGTGGCCGCCGAGTGGTTCCTGCGCTACCTGGAGCGGGTCGTCCACCCGGTGCTCTGGCTCGACGCCCATGCCGGGGTCGCGCTCGAAGCCCACCAGCAGAACACCCTCGTCCTGCTGGACCCGGAGGGCTGGCCCATCGGCGGCCGTTACCGTGACAATCAGGGCTACTACTTCCGGGAATCGCACCGCACCGCGCTCGACCACAGGCTCCCCGGCATCGGATCGGTCAGCGACACCTTCGTCTCCGACGCCGTCACCGACGAACGCTTCGCCTACTACCTCGGCATCAACAACGTGTTCGGACTGATCGGGGCGTTCGGGTCCCAGCGGCTCGCCGACGAGCAGATGCTCATCGATGCCTTCCGACGCTTCCTGAAATCGGTGGGCGAACTGGGCTCCCCGTTCCCCGCCCACCTGCTCGGAAACTCACGTCTGCGCTGCAAGGCCAACATGCTGACCCGCCTGCACGGACTCGACGAACTCGTCGGGCCCGTCGACACCCAGTCCGTCTACGTCACCATCAGCAACCCCCTGCACGGCTGAGAGCCGGGCGGGCCACGGGCCGGGGGCCGAGAGCCGATCACCGAGAGCCGGTCGCTCAGAGCCGAGAGCCGGTCGTTGAGAGCCGAGAGAGGAGCGTCACCCGTGTCTCCCCCCGCCGCGCCCGCCGGGCCCGCCCTCCAGGGGGACTGGGCTCCCGTGGCCACACCGGCCGGGGAGTTCCAGCTCGTCCCCGTCCGCCCGGAGCACGATCTGCCGACCCTCACGCGCTGGATGAACGACCCCGTCGTTGCCGCCTTCTGGGAGCTGGCCGGCGACGAGAGCGTCACCGCCCGGCACCTCGCCCCCCAGCTCTCCGGCGGCAGCCACAGCACCCCGTGCATCGGGGTGCTGTCCGGCACGCCCATGAGCTACTGGGAGCTGTACCGCGCCGATCTCGACCCGCTCGCCCGCCACTACCCGGCCCGGCCGCACGACATGGGCGTCCACCTCCTCATCGGTGAGGCCCGTCACCGGGGGCGCGGCACCGGCACGGCGCTGCTTCGCGCCGTGGCCGGCCTCGTGCTCGACCACGTCCCCCTCTGCACACGGGTCGTGGCCGAGCCCGACCTCCGTAACGCCCCGTCCGTCTCGGCGTTCCTGAGCGCCGGCTTCCGTCTCGCCGCCGAGGTCGAACTGCCGGAGAAGCGCGCCGCGCTGATGGTCCGCGACCGAACCCACCGCCCCCTGCCATGAACGCATCCCCGACCCGTCCGCACCGCTCGAACCCCATCGGTTCCCACCCGAGGAGTCCCCGTGCCGAAATACCCTGCGCACCACGACGCAACGGAGCCGCCCGCACTGCTCGACACCCCGGAGCTCAACCGGATGGCCTGGGACCGGGCCGCCTCCCGGATGCTCGCGAAGATGCTCGGTGAATTCGCCTACGAGGAAGTCATCGAGCCGGCTCCGCGAACCGCCGGCGGCAGCACGTACACCCTCCCGCTGGACGACGGCGGCAGCCTCTCCTTCACCGCCCGGCGCGGTGTGTACGGGAGCTGGCGCGTGGACCCCGGATCGATCGGAGAGGAGGGCCCCGACCCCGCCGCGGGCAGCGTCCCGTTCCGCGATCCGCTGCTCTTCGTCACCCGGGCCCGCCGCCTCCTCGGTCTCGACGGCGCCACGCTCGGCCACCTCCTCCGCGAGCTGACCGCCACGCTCGCCGCGGACGCCCGCCTCGACCACACCGCGCTCACCGCCGCCGAGCTGGCCGGTCTCGGCTACGCGGAGCTGGAGGGCCACCAGACCGGCCACCCCTGGATCGTCGCCAACAAGGGCCGACTCGGCTTCTCCGCCACCGACGCCGCCCGCTACAGCCCCGAGGCCCGCGAGCCCGTGCGGCTGCCCTGGCTCGCCGTCTCCCACCGCATCGCCGCGTACCGGGGCGTGCCCGCCCTCTCCACCCCGGACAAGCTCTACACCCAGGAGCTCGACGCGGCCGTCCGCGCGTCCTTCGCCCACCACCTGCGCGCACGCGGGCTGGACCCGGACGGCTACCACTTCCTGCCGGTCCACCCCTGGCAGTGGGACGAGTGGATCGTGCCCCTGTTCGCACCCGCCATCGCCGCCGGGGACATCGTGCCGCTGCCCGCCGACCCGGACGTACGGCTGCCGCAGCAGTCCATCCGTACCTTCGCCAACCTCGCACGGCCGGACCGGCACACGGTCAAGCTGCCGCTGTCGATCCTCAACACCCTGGTGTGGCGCGGACTGCCCACCGAGCGCACCATCGCCGCGCCGGCCGTCACGGGCTGGGTCCAGGGGCTGCGCGACAACGACCCGTTCCTGCGCGACACCTGCGGCGTGATCCTGCTCGGCGAGGTCGCCTCGGTCACCGTCGAGCACCCGCTGTACGACCACCTTCCCGAGGCGCCGTACCAGTTCAAGGAGATCCTCGGGGCGATCTGGCGCGAGCCGCTGCCGCCCCGCCTGGCGCCGGGGGAGCGGGCCCGTACCCTCGCGTCCCTGCTTCACACCGACCCCGAGGGGCGCGCCTTCACCGCCGAACTGGTCGCCCGCTCCGGACTGGCACCCGCCGTCTGGCTGGCCCGGCTCTTCGCCGCACTGCTGCCGCCGCTGCTGCACTTCCTCTACCGCTACGGCACCGTCTTCTCCCCGCACGGCGAGAACGCGATCGTGGTCTTCGACGGGCAGGACGTGCCCGTGCGCCTCGCGATCAAGGACTTCGTGGACGACGTCAACGTGAGCGCGCAGCCGCTGCCCGAGCACGACACCATGCCGGCGGACGTGCGCCGCGTCCTGCTCACCGAGGAGCCGGCCTTCCTCACCCAGTTCATCCACTCCGGGCTCTTCACCGGGGTCTTCAGGTTCCTCTCCCCGCTCTGCGAGGAACAGCTCGGCGTCCCCGAGGGCGAATTCTGGTCACTCGTCCGGGCGGAGATCCTGCGCCACCACGCCCGCTTCCCGGAGCTGAAGGAGCGCTTCGAGATGTTCGACATGCTCACCCCGCGCATCGACCGCCTCTGCCTGAACCGGAACCGGCTGCATCAGGACGGCTACCGCGACCGGCCCGTACGCCCGCACGCGGCGGTCCACGGCAGTGTGGCCAACCCGCTCCACCCCTCCGAGTGAGGCCGGGAGTGCCCGTCGATGTCCGTGGCGCCCCGTAGGCTGGCCGGGCTATGACGAAGCCATCCCTCCCCGAGCTCCTGCACGCCGCCGTGACCGCCGTCGGCGGTACGGAGAGGCCCGGCCAGGCCGCGATGGCCGCTGCCGTCGCCGAGGCCGTAGACGACCAATCCCACCTGCTCGTCCAGGCCGGCACGGGGACGGGCAAGTCGCTCGGCTACCTGGTGCCGGCCCTGGCGCACGGCGAGCGCGTCGTCGTGGCCACGGCGACGCTGGCTCTCCAGCGCCAGCTCGTGGAGCGCGATCTGCCGCGTACGGTCGACGCGCTGCACCCGCTGCTGCGCCGCCGCCCCCAGTTCGCCATGCTCAAGGGCCGGTCGAACTACCTCTGCCTGCACCGGCTCCACGAGGGCGTGCCGCAGGACGAGGAGGAGGGGCTGTTCGACCAGTTCGAGGCGGCGGCCCCGTCCAGCAAGCTCGGCCAGGACCTGCTGCGCATGCGCGACTGGGCCGACGAGACGGAGACGGGCGACCGGGACGACCTCACCCCCGGCGTCTCGGACCGGGCCTGGGCGCAGATGTCGGTCTCCTCGCGGGAGTGCCTGGGCGCGAGCAAGTGCGCGTACGGGGCGGAGTGCTTCGCCGAGCAGGCCAGGGAGCGGGCGAAGCTCGCCGACGTGGTCGTCACCAACCACGCGCTCCTGGCGATCGACGCCATCGAGGGTGCCCCGGTGCTCCCGCAGCACGAGGTGCTGATCGTGGACGAGGCCCACGAGCTGGTCTCCCGGGTCACCGGTGTGGCCACCGGCGAGCTCACCCCCGGCCAGGTCAACCGGGCGGTGCGCCGCGCCGCGAAGCTGGTCAACGAGAAGGCGGCCGACGCGCTGCAGACCGCCTCCGAAGGCTTCGAGCGGGTCATGGAGCTGGCGCTGCCCGGCCGCCTGGAAGAGGTGCCGGAGGACCTGGGGTACGCGCTGATGGCCCTGCGGGACGCCGCGCGCACGGTGATCTCCGCGATCGGTGCCACGCGGGACAAGTCGGTCCAGGACGAGGACGCGGTCCGCAAGCAGGCGCTGGCCTCGGTGGAGTCCGTCCATGCCGTCGCCGAGCGCATCACGCAGGGCTCCGAGTACGACGTCGTCTGGTACGAGCGCCACGACCGGTTCGGCGCCTCGGTGCGTGTCGCCCCGCTCTCCGTCTCCGGGCTGCTGCGCGAGAAGCTGTTCGCCGAGCGCTCCGTCGTGCTCACCTCCGCCACGCTCAAGCTGGGCGGCGATTTCAACGGTGTGGGCGCCTCCCTGGGGCTCGCCCCGGAGGGCACGGCGGGCGAGGACGTCCCGCAGTGGAAGGGTCTGGACGTCGGCTCGCCGTTCGACTACCCGAAGCAGGGCATCCTGTACGTCGCGCGTCATCTGGCGACCCCCGGGCGCGAGGGGTCCCGCACGGACATGCTGGACGAACTGTCCGAGCTCATCGAGGCGGCCGGCGGGCGCACGCTGGGGCTGTTCTCCTCCATGCGGGCGGCCAAGGCGGCGGCCGAGGAGCTGCGCGACCGGCTGGACAAGCCGATCCTGCTCCAGGGCGAGGAGACCCTGGGCGAGCTGATCAAGAATTTCGCCGCCGATCCGGAGACCTGCCTCTTCGGCACGCTGTCACTGTGGCAGGGCGTCGACGTGCCGGGAGCCAGCTGTCAGCTGGTGGTCATGGACCGGATCCCGTTCCCCCGCCCCGACGATCCGCTGATGAGCGCGCGGCAGAAGGCCGTCGAGGAGGCCGGGGGCAACGGCTTCATGGCGGTGGCGGCCACGCACGCCGCGCTGCTGATGGCCCAGGGCGCCGGCCGTCTCGTGCGGGCCACGGGGGACAAGGGGGTCGTCGCGGTGCTCGACCCGCGCCTGGCCAACGCACGCTACGGCAGCTATCTGCGGGCCTCGCTCCCCGACTTCTGGTACACCACCGACCGCAACCAGGCCCGCCGCTCGCTCGCCGCGATCGACGCGGCGGCCAAGGCGGACGGGCGGTAGCCCCTCGGGGGCGTACACCCCCGCGAAGACGGACACGAGAAGGGGCCCCGGAACCGACGTGAAAGCCGGAACGGGGCCCCTTCTCCCAGAGAGCGTGAGGTGCGGGTCTCAGACCCTGCGCAGCACCGCGACGACCTTGCCGAGGATCGTCGCCTCGTCGCCGGGGATCGGCTGGTACGCGGCGTTGTGCGGGAGCAGCCAGACGTGGCCGTCCTCGCGCTTGAAGCGCTTCACCGTGGCCTCACCGTCCAGCATGGCGGCCACGATGTCGCCGTTCTCCGCGACGGGCTGGCGGCGCACGGTGACCCAGTCACCGTCACAGATCGCCGCCTCGATCATCGAGTCACCCACGACCTTGAGCACGAAGAGCTCGCCGTCACCCACCAGCTGGCGGGGGAGCGGGAAGACGTCCTCGACGGACTCCTCGGCGAGGATCGGCCCGCCGGCTGCGATCCGGCCCACCAGCGGCACGTACGAGGCGGCGGGCTTGCCCGTGGTGTCCGTCGGCTGCGTGCTCGGCTGGTCGGAGCCGCGTACCTCGTAGGCCCGGGGGCGGTGGGGGTCGCGGCGCAGGAAGCCCTTGCGCTCCAGCGCCATCAGTTGATGGGCGACGGAGGAGGTGCTGGAGAGGCCCACCGCCTGACCGATCTCCCGCATCGACGGCGGATAGCCGCGTCGCTGCACGGAATCCCGGATGACCTCGATCACCCGCCGCTGCCGGTCCGTGAGCCCCGAGCTGTCCGCCCGGATTCCGGGAGGTCGTCCGGGGAGCGAGCGCGCTGGGCGCCCCGGCTCCGGCCCCTCCGTGTTCGTGACTGAGTCATTCATGGCATGCACCGGCTCGAGTCGGCTCTGGGAGCGGTCCTGGGCAGTGATGATGGCACTGTCTGCGGTGGTGGTCACGTCGGCGGCCCCTCTCGAATGGTCTCCCTGGCTGCACAACGGTAGTAGCTTTCGAAAGGTTGCGCCAAACACACGTTCGAGTGAAAAACGAATAAAAGACTGTCGGGGTTCCACTGCCAGGTGTATGAGGCCGCCTACGGTGCGCGACGGCCGGGTGCCGCCGGAAGTGCCGCCGTGCGCCGCGGCGGTGACCGAGCCGCTCCAGGACCGTAGCGCGGCATCCTGTGCGAGGTCGTCGCGGGGTGGCCGCCCGGTCGTCCGTCGTCCGGGTGCTTCCCGTACCCTCTTGGTCGGCCTTACGCTGCCTTCCGGCCGCCCTCCGGCGCGACACGCGCTTAGGGCCAAATGCGCGGCCGGACCCAAGATCTAGTGGTTGGATAGTTCCGACCGCCCCGAATGTAGTGGTCCCCCGTCCATCGGGGGTGCGGTCATCGCCTATGCTTGAGACCGCTTCGAGGGCCCCTGACCGGGACCGAAGAGGCTATTCAGTCGTGCTGTGAAGGAGGGTTGGGAGCCATGCACTGCCCCTTCTGCAGGCACCCCGACAGCCGGGTCGTCGACAGTCGCACCACCGACGACGGGACCTCGATCCGCCGGCGGCGCCAGTGCCCCGACTGCTCCCGCCGCTTCACCACGGTGGAGACCTGTTCACTCATGGTGGTCAAGCGCAGCGGGGTCACCGAGCCCTTCAGCCGCACCAAGGTCATCTCGGGGGTGCGCAAGGCGTGCCAGGGGCGGCCCGTCACCGAGGACGCCCTCGCCAAACTGGGCCAGCGGGTCGAGGAGGCGGTGCGGGCGACCGGCAGCGCCGAGCTGACCACGCACGACGTGGGCCTGGCCATCCTCGGCCCCCTGCGGGAACTCGACCTCGTCGCCTACCTGCGCTTCGCGTCCGTGTACCGGGCGTTCGACAGCCTCGAAGACTTCGAGGCCGCCATCACGGAACTCCGTGAGCGGCGGCCCCGCGCGGAATCGAGCGGGAGCGGCGAGACCCTCGAGGTCCCCGCCCCCGCCGTCGCCGCCGACTGAGCGGCGGTCGCCGGCCGCGTCGATCCGGGGATCGCGCGGACCGGCACCAGGACCTTGCTCCGGGCGACGTATGACGAATGCGGCGGCCGAAGCATCAGACACACACTGTGCCCGGGGAAGTTCTCGGCACTTCAGGGCGTTTTTGCCCACATATGGGAGGCGGCATGACAGAGACGGCGAGCGGCCCGGCACGGGGTTCCCGCAACAAGGGGACCAAGTCGACTGCGTCCAAGCAGGGCCTGCGTATCGAGCGCATCCACACCACTCCCGGCGTGCATCCGTACGACGAGGTGACCTGGGAGCGCCGTGACGTCGTCATGACCAACTGGCGCGACGGCTCGATCAACTTCGAGCAGCGTGGCGTCGAGTTCCCCGACTTCTGGTCGGTGAACGCGGTCAACATCGTCACCAGCAAGTACTTCCGGGGCGCCGTGGGCACCCCGCAGCGCGAGACCGGTCTGCGGCAGCTGATCGACCGGATCGTCAAGACGTACCGGAAGGCCGGCGAGGACTACCAGTACTTCGCCTCCCCCGCCGACGCGGAGATCTTCGAGCACGAGCTGGCGTACGCCCTCCTGCACCAGATCTTCAGCTTCAACTCCCCGGTGTGGTTCAACGTCGGCACGCCCCAGCCGCAGCAGGTCTCCGCCTGCTTCATCCTGGCCGTCGACGACTCCATGGAGTCGATCCTCGACTGGTACAAGGAAGAGGGCATGATCTTCAAGGGCGGCTCCGGGGCCGGCCTGAACCTCTCCCGCATCCGTTCCTCCAAGGAACTCCTCTCCTCGGGCGGCAACGCCTCCGGGCCCGTCTCCTTCATGCGGGGCGCCGACGCCTCCGCCGGAACGATCAAGTCCGGTGGCGCCACCCGCCGTGCGGCCAAGATGGTCATCCTCGACGTCGACCACCCCGACATCGAGAACTTCATCGAGACGAAGGTGAAGGAGGAGGAGAAGATCCGCGCCCTGCGCGACGCGGGCTTCGACATGGACCTGGGCGGCGACGACATCACGTCCGTCCAGTACCAGAACGCCAACAACTCGGTCCGTGTGAACGACGAGTTCATGAAGGCCGTCGAGTCCGGCGGCAAGTTCGGGCTGCGCGCCCGGATGACCGGCGACGTCATCGAAGAGGTCGAGGCGAAGTCCCTCTTCCGCAAGATGGCCGAGGCCGCCTGGGCCTGCGCCGACCCGGGCATCCAGTACGACGACACGATCAACCACTGGCACACCTGCCCCGAGTCCGGCCGGATCAACGGCTCGAACCCGTGCAGCGAGTACATGCACCTGGACAACACCTCGTGCAACCTCGCCTCGCTGAACCTGATGAAGTTCCTCAAGGACGACGGCAAGGGCAACCAGTCCTTCGAGTCCGAGCGCTTCGCCAAGGTCGTCGAGCTGGTCATCACCGCGATGGACATCTCCATCTGCTTCGCCGACTTCCCGACCGAGAAGATCGGCGAGAACACCCGCGCCTTCCGCCAGCTGGGCATCGGTTACGCCAACCTCGGCGCCCTGCTGATGGCGACCGGCCACGCGTACGACAGCGACGGCGGCCGCGCGCTCGCCGGCGCCATCACCTCGCTGATGACCGGCACCTCGTACAAGCGCTCCGCCGAGCTGGCCGCCGTGGTCGGCCCGTACGACGGCTACGCCCGCAACGCCGAGCCGCACCAGCGCGTCATGAAGCAGCACGCCGACGCCAACGCCGTGGCCGTGCACGCCGACGACCTGGACAACCCGATCTGGGCCGCCGCGACCGAGGCGTGGCAGGACGTGATCCGGCTCGGCGCGAAGAACGGTTTCCGTAACGCGCAGGCCTCGGTCATCGCGCCCACCGGCACCATCGGCCTCGCCATGTCCTGCGACACCACCGGCCTCGAGCCCGACCTCGCCCTGGTCAAGTTCAAGAAGCTGGTCGGCGGCGGCTCGATGCAGATCGTCAACGGCACCGTCCCGCAGGCCCTGCGCCGCCTGGGCTACCAGGAGGAGCAGATCGAGGCGATCGTCGCCCACATCGCCGAGCACGGCAACGTGATCGACGCCCCCGGCCTGAAGACCGAGCACTACGAGGTCTTCGACTGCGCGATGGGCGAGCGTTCCATCTCCGCGATGGGCCACGTCCGCATGATGGCGGCCATCCAGCCGTGGATCTCCGGCGCGCTCTCCAAGACGGTGAACCTGCCGGAGACGGCCACCGTCGAGGACGTCGAGGAGGTCTACTTCGAGGCGTGGAAGATGGGCGTCAAGGCGCTCGCGATCTACCGCGACAACTGCAAGGTCGGCCAGCCCCTCTCCGCCAAGACCAAGGAGAAGGAGAAGGAGGCCGTCACGGCCAAGGCCGAGGACACCATCCGCACCGCGGTCGAGAAGGTCGTCGAGTACCGCCCGGTCCGCAAGCGTCTGCCCAAGGGCCGGCCCGGCATCACCACCTCCTTCACGGTGGGCGGCGCCGAGGGTTACATGACGGCCAACTCCTACCCGGACGACGGCCTGGGCGAGGTCTTCCTGAAGATGTCCAAGCAGGGCTCGACCCTCGCGGGCATGATGGACGCCTTCTCCATCGCGGTCTCGGTCGGCCTTCAGTACGGCGTCCCGCTGGAGACGTACGTCTCGAAGTTCACCAACATGCGCTTCGAGCCGGCCGGCATGACGGACGACCCGGACGTGCGGATGGCGCAGTCGATCGTCGACTACATCTTCCGCCGCCTGGCGCTCGACTTCCTGCCCTTCGAGACCCGGTCGGCCCTCGGCATCCACTCCGCCGAGGAGCGTCAGCGCCACCTCGACACCGGCTCCTACGAGCCGACGTTCGAGGAGGAGCAGATGGAGGCCGAGACCCTGGCCCAGACCGCCCCGGTGCGGACGGAGACCCTGAAGGCGGTCGCCCCTGTCCAGGAGACCGAGAAGGCCGAGCCCAGGACCGCGCACACCTCGGCCGAGCTGGTCGAGATGCAGCTCGGCATCAGCGCGGACGCCCCGCTCTGCTTCTCCTGCGGTACGAAGATGCAGCGCGCCGGCTCCTGCTACATCTGCGAGGGCTGCGGCTCAACCAGCGGCTGCAGCTGATCGCTGAACGGCTGGTGCGGGCAGGTCTTCCCCGGAAGAGCTGCCCGCACCGCTTGTCCGCGGCGCCTACGCGCCGAACGCGCGGCCGCCCATCGCCGCGGCGAACTCCTCGGGGTCGCCGTCGAAGCCCCGGACAGTGCCGTGGAAGTGCCAGCCGCCCGACTCGTCCCGTACGAATGCGGCCACGACGGCCGCGGTGGCGCCCCCGATGGACGCGAAGTCGTCCTCCGCGAGTGTCGTGTAACCCTCGCGGACCTGGACCCGGGTGTTCTCTATGGCGCCGAACGTCTTGCGGCCGTCGCGCTGCTGGATGGCGACGCCGACGACGACCCGGCCATAGGCGTTGGACAGCCGGTCCAGCTCCAGCGTCATCACCTCGTCGTAGCCGAGCCCCTGGCCCGTCCTGCTGTCCCGGTCGAGCGTGATCGTGCCGTCGGGCGCCCGGCTGTCGAAGTGGACGAGGTACGCCGGACTGCCGTACGGCTCGTCCGCCGGGTAGGTCGCCGCGATGATGTCGAGGTCGTTGGGAGCCTCGCCCCGGTCGCTGGGATCCCATTTGATCCGCACCTCGACCTTTTCGAGATCCTTGTTGGGAGTGCTCATCGGACTTCCCTCCTGCGCGCGGGGACGGCGCTCCGGTTCCGTCCCCCGATCATGTCGGCAACGTGCCCCGGAACCAACCGGATTGGGGACGAGCGGCTGAAACGGGCCAGGATCGGGCGGGAGACGGCCGGTTCCGGTGGACTCCGTGGGAGCGTGACCCACGCCACGCCCGACGGTCGTACGATGGCGCCGTGCTGGTCAAGTGGATTCGCTGCAGTGTGTCGGACCGTCGGGGATTCGAGCAGGGGCAGCGGAAGTGGGCGGGGCTGCTGGGTGAGCCGGGGTTCATGGGGCAGGGCGGCGGCTGGAGCCGCGTCCGGCCGGAGGTGGCGCACGTCGTCGCGTTCTGGGAGAACCGCGTCTTCTACGACTCCTTCATGGCGCGCGGCCACGACGCCCTGGCCGCGCAGCAGTCCGGCACGTACAAGGACCTCCAGGTCAAGCTCTTCGAGTACCGCTTCGACGTGAAGACCGGTTTCGAACCGCGCTTCACGGACGCGGATGTGCTCAGGGTGGCCCACAGCCGGGTCCACGAGGACCGGGTCGAACACTTCGCGCTGATGCAGCAGCGGGTGTGGAACCCGGCGATGGCGGGATCGCCGGGGATGCTGCGGGGGGTCTTCGGCGAGGCGCCCGGGCACGAGTTCCTGGTCCTGTCCATGTGGCAGTCCAGCGCGGAACGCGGCAAATACCGGCCGGGCAGCGTGGACCGGCTCTCGCAGCGCGCGGGCACCGAGGAGGACGTGGCGGCGCTCGCCGGCGACGTGGTGCGGCTTGAACCGTCCTGGACGGTGTGACGGCCCCGAGCGGCGGGTACGGCGGCGACATGCACCGACTAATTCCGGACAGGTGCTCAGACGGCGATGACTCGAACTAGTGTCGTTGTATGGCACGACCGCAACGCATCGTTCTTGTCCGGCACGGCGAGTCCGAGGGCAACGCCGACGACACCGTGTACGAGCGCGAACCCGACCACGCGCTGAGGCTCACCCCGGCCGGCTCGCGCCAGGCCCGCGAGGCGGGGGAGCGGTTGCGCGGGCTCTTCGGGGAGGAGCGGGTCAGCGTGTACGTCTCCCCCTACCGGCGAACCCACGAGACGTTCGCGTCCCTCGGCCTGGACCCCGGGCGGGTACGGGTCCGCGAGGAGCCCCGGCTGCGCGAGCAGGACTGGGGGAACTGGCAGGACCGCGACGACGTCAGACTGCAGAAGGCCTACCGGGACGCCTACGGCCACTTCTTCTACCGCTTCGCGCAGGGCGAGTCCGGGGCGGACGTGTACGACAGGGTCGGCGCCTTCCTGGAGAGCCTGCACCGCAGCTTCGAGGCCCCCGACCATCCGCCGAACGTCCTGCTGGTCACCCACGGTCTGACCATGCGGCTCTTCTGCATGCGCTGGTTCCACTGGTCCGTGGCCGAATTCGAGTCGCTTTCCAACCCCGGGAACGGGGAATCCCGGACCCTCGTGCTCGGCAGGGACGGGCGGTACACGCTCGACCGGCCCTTCGAGCGCTGGCGTACTCCTGAGCCCTACGGCATCTCCGGATAGAGTGGAAGCGATGACCGAATCCGCTTCCGACCAGCGCCTTGAGCGCACGCTGGCCAGCCTGCGCGGCCTGTCCGTGGGAGACGCCCTGGGCTCCCAGTTCTTCGTGCCCGCCAACTATCCGCTCCTGAAGGACCGGGCCCTGCCGGCCGGACCCTGGCAGTGGACCGACGACACGGAGATGGCCTGCTCCGTCGTGGCCGTACTCCAGGAGCACGGCCGCATCGAGCAGGACGCCCTGGCCCGGTCCTTCGCGCACCACCACGACTTCGACCGGGGATACGGCCCGGCCGTGAACCGCATGCTGCGCCTGGTCCGCGAGGGCGGCGACTGGCGGGAACTCGCCTCCTCCCTGTTCAACGGACAGGGCTCCTGGGGCAACGGTTCCTCGATGCGCATCGCGCCGCTCGGCGCCTGGTACGCGGATGACCCCGAGCAGGCCACGCACCAGGCGGAGATCTCCTCGTACACCACGCACCAGCACCGCGAGGCCGTGGTGGGCGCGATGGCCGTCGCGGCGGCCGCGGCCCTCGTCGCCTCACCGGCGGGGCCGCCCGCTCCGGAGGACCTGCTGGACGGTGTCGTCGCGCTCGTCCCGCGCAGCGCCGTCGGCGCCGGGCTCCGGCGGGCCCGGGACATGCTCGACTACAAGGACGCGGGCACCGTCGCGGCGGTCCTCGGCAACGGGCGCCGTACCAGCGCGCACGACACCGTTCCCTTCGCCCTGTGGTCGGCGGCGCGGAGCCTCGGCGACTTCGAAGAGGCGTTCTGGGTGACGGCCCAGGCCGGTGGGGACGTGGACACGACCTGCGCCATCGTCGGCGGCGTGCTCGCGGCAAGCCCCGCGGGCGCCCCGCCGGCGCACTGGACGGCCCGCACGGAGCCCCTTCCGGACTGGGCGCCCCACTAGGGCTTGTCTGACGATTCCCGCCTGCCGCGCGACGACGGGAATCGTCGGACAAGCCCAATCACCACCGCGGACACACCGCGCTCAAGGGCCAACCACCCGCCAGCCGCGTCCCCAACCTCACAGGGCCCTACACCTAGCCCGCGGTCGTCCGGGCTGAGCCGCCGCACCGCGTCGGTCGGGCCGCCGCTTCGACTGTCACGGTCCTGCCACAGCCTTTCTCCGCACGGCTGACGGCCGTGGCACGGGGATACTCTTTCGGCCACGCCGCCCTCGGTGATCATGACGACGGGTGCGCACCGAATGAGACGCCGGGGGGCCGCGCGCTGCCCAGGGCACGCGTGAGCGGATCCCGGTGGGGAGGGGTCCCGTGTCAGAAACACCGCCAGATTCACCCCGGCCCGACCCTGCGCCGGACCAGGCCGCCTCACCCCGGCCCACACCGGACCAGGCCACGTCCGAGCAGGCCGGCACCGGTCGGGCCGAGCGGGCGCAGGGGGAGCGGATACCCGCGCCGGCCGCTGCCCGAGCCGTAGGCGGAGGTGGGGTGGGAGGCGGTACGCCGCCCATACCCGATCCGCCCAAGGTTCCGGCCTACGCGGCACAGCGCCCCGGCCAGGGACAACCGAACCCCTGGGGCAAGCCGCCGCCCTCGGTGACGACGCGGCTCCGGGCCGCGAAGCCTGGGCCCGTCCGCGCCGGCACCCTCTGGGCCACCGCCGCGACGGCCCTGCTCAGCATGGTTCTGCTGGGCGACGGCATCGGGCTGAACCTGCTCCTCGTGGCACTTCCCGCCTCGGCCGGCGCCTACCTCTCCGCCAGGGCGGCGGGTCGCACGCTTCGTCCCTGGACCATCGTGTGGGGGATCGGTGGCCTGGCGCTACTGGCCGTTCCCGCGCTCCGGGACGCCGACTGGCCCACCTTCCTCGCGATGGTGTCAGCCCTGGCACTCGGCTCGCTGGCGCTTCACGGCAGCCGGAGCTGGCTCGGCGTGTTCCTGGGTTCCCTCGGTGTGCTCACCTCCGTGTTCGAATCACTGGGCTGGGGCGCCCGCGGTCTGCGCGAGCGCATGTCCGGGTCCCGGGGCCGGTTGGGCGTGGTGTTCCGGTCCGCGGCCGTGGCCGTCGTCCTGCTCATCGTGTTCGGCGCGCTCTTCGCGAGTGCCGACGCCGCGTTCGCGGACCTGCTGGGCAGCCTGACCCCGGATGTGTCGGTCGGTGACGGCCCTTGGCGGATCTTGCTGGGACTCCTCGGCTTGGTGGGCGCCCTCGCCGCCGCCTACACCGCCGCCGCCCCGGTCCGCTGGGACGGGTTGACGGTACGGCCGGGCAAGGCGCGCGGGCGGCTGGAATGGGCCCTCCCGCTGATCGTCCTGAACCTCCTCTTCGCGGCGTTCCTCGCCATCCAGCTCACGGTGCTGCTCGGCGGATACGACAAGGTGATGGCCGAGACGGACCTGAGCTACTCCGCATACGCCCGCCAGGGCTTCTGGCAACTGCTCTGGGCCACCGTGCTCACGCTCGGCGTCATCGCGCTCGCCCTTCGCTGGGCCCCGCGCGGCGGCACCCGCGACCGCGGCCTCGTCCGCTGTGTGCTCGGCACCCTCTGCTTCCTCACGCTCGTCGTGGTCGCCTCGGCCCTGCGGCGCATGGACCTCTACGTCGACGCGTACGGCCTGACCAGGCTGAGGATCTCGGTGGCCGCCGTGGAGCTCTGGCTCGGCGTCGTCCTCGTACTGATCATGGCGGCCGGCGTGTTCGGCCCTCGTCTGCTGCCGCGGGCGGTCGCGGCGAGCGCGGCGGTCGGCGTACTGGTCTTCGGTCTCGTCTCGCCCGACGGGCTCATCGCCGAGCAGAACGTCCAGCGGTACCGCAACGATCACTCGATCGACATCGCCTACCTCAAGGGCCTGTCGGCCGACGCCGTTCCCGCGCTCGACACGTTGCCCGAGCCCCTGCGCTCCTGCGCGTTGCAGGACATCCAACGCGCGCTCCGCGACTCCGACGAGCCCTGGTACGCGACGAGTTGGGGCGAATCGCGGGCCCGGGACATCCTCGGCGACTGGGACCCCGGCTTCCGCGCACTCGACTGCCGGGGACTGAGCACGGGCGACAACGGCGACGAGCGCGGCGGCGGGACGGACGACGTCTACGACCCGTACGACCCGTATTGATCAACCCGTGAGCGAACCACTCGAGTTGTCGTCCGCTCGGGGCCTCCGAGGTCGCTCTTGTCCAGTCGGTGATCCTCGGCGGCGTGCTCCGGCCCTCCACCGACCTCGTCAGAGTGGTGGGCCGAGGCGTCGAGCGAGGTCAGGTCCGCCCGGGGGCCATATGGGAACCGACCGCCCCCGTCATTCCCGCGATGATGTACCGCACCAAGGTGTGCGGCAGTGAGTGGGGCGACACGGAGATCGAGGCGCTCATCGATCAGGCCGCCGTACCGTTTTTCCCGCTCAGGCCCCCACTGAGGGCCGTGCCCGGAGCCGTGTGTCGCGCGCCGTCCGGCGCGCGACCGCCGGGACGAGCCTGCGAGGGGCGCCCCCGGGGTGTTCCTGCCGTCCCCTTCGGCGTACGCTGACAAACGCCATGCCGTACGAACCACCCACGCACACCGTCGAGCGCTCACTGCGCGCCACCACCGGTGCCAAGATCGTCGCCGGTGTCGACGAGGTCGGACGCGGAGCGTGGGCGGGGCCTGTCACGGTGTGCGCCGCGGTCACCGGTCTCCGCAGGCCCCCCGCCGGACTCACCGACTCCAAGCTGATCAGCCCCAAGCGCCGTGCGGAACTCGCGCCGGTGCTGGAGAGTTGGGTCACCGCGTACGGCATCGGTGACGCCTCCCCCCAGGAGATCGACGATCTGGGCATGACCGCCGCCCTCCGGCTCGCGGCCGTCCGCGCCCTGGAGGCGCTGCCGGTCCGCCCCGACGCGGTGATCCTGGACGGCAAGCACGACTACCTGGGCAGCCCCTGGCGGGTCCGCACCGTCATCAAGGGGGACCAGTCCTGCGTCGCGGTGGCCGCGGCATCGGTGATCGCGAAGGTTCGTCGGGACGCCATGATGGCCGAACTCGGCGGGCGGAACGCGGAGTACGCGGACTTCGCGTTCGAGGCCAACGCCGGCTACCCGTCGCCCGTACACAGGGCCGCACTCGAGGAGCGTGGGCCCACCGCCCACCACCGCCTCTCGTGGTCCTACCTCGACGCGCTGCCCCGGTGGCAGCACCTCAAGAAGGTCCGTTTCTCCGCCGAGGCGGCCGCACTGGAAAGCGGGGGCCAGCTCGGCTTCGACTTCTGATCGCGCATATGTGCCCACCCGCCGGTGCCCGCGGTATCGGCGTTTGATAGACAACCACCCATGCCTCTCATCCCCGAGGAGCCTCAGATTCACGAGAGCGCCCAGGGTCCCCGCGCCACCCCGGCCACCGGCCGCGCCGCGTCGACCCCTCGTCCAGTACCCGGTCCGCGTTCAGCGGCCACGCCGCGCCCCGGTCGCCCGGTGCCCGGCCCCCGGCCTGCGCCCCCGGCGCAGCGCCAACGCCCCACATCCGGTCGGCCCCAGACGGCGCCGCCGGAGAATCGTTCCGCACCGCAGCTCCAGGTCATCCCCGCATCGGCCGACGGGGCGCTCGACGCCGCCGACGAGGCGGTGGATCTGCTGCTCGACTCAGGTCGCGCGCCCGGTGACATCCTGGTGTTGACCACGGGCGGGCAGCACCCGTGGGCCACCCACGAGCTGTCCTTCGGTGAGGCCGCCTACTGGGCCCAGCTCGAAGCGGGCGACGACGTCTTCTTCGCCGCGGCCACTGCGGACCGGGTCAAGCCCCGGCCCGTCGTGGTCGTCGCGATCAACGGCCCGGCCGACGACGCGACCGCGCGGGCGCTGGTCAAGGCTCGCGAGTCCGCCGGTGTGCTGCTGATCGTCTGCGGTGACCCGCAGCGGGTCAACGCCGCGCTCGGCGCCGGCGTCTGAGCTTCGTCGTCGGCGGGTCCGCGGCCCGTTCCGTCGCGGCGTGACCCGGCGGCTTCGGCGGTCCGGCTGTCCGTGAGGGCGGCCGGACCGTTGAAGCCTGCCCAGTCAGCGTGCGGCGGAACGGTGCAGTGCCTGCGCTGCCCCGCCGCCGGTGCGCGACGGGGCCTGTTCGGAGGGCAGAGCGGTGTCGGCGAGGGCAGAAGGCCGCGACATGGAGTTCGGACGGCGACCGCCCCGGCCCTCGCCCAGCACCTGCCAGCCGCCCCGGGTCAGTGTGATGTACGCGCCGCACCGCAGCCCATGCAGTGTGCAGGCGTCCCGCAGCCCCCACATCCACGCTCCGTCCTCCTCCGTCCAACGCTCGTCCCCTTCGCGGCAGTAGAGCAGTACCGCGGTGCGGACGGGGGTGCGGCGGCGCAGATCATGCGGGACGACGCGGCGCAGATGTGCCAGCAGTGAGTTCCGGAACTCCCAGCCATCGGCCGTCACGGAGCGACGGGCGAAAGAGGCGCTTGCCGTCAGACGCTCCTCGTGGTCCAGGACGGCGACCACAGCGGTGGCCGGGGTCGGCCGGTGCCTGTAGTGCAGGCCGCTGACCACCTCACGTGGGCTGCGCAGCAGGGGTATTCCGGCCGCCGCCCACTCTGCCGGTTCGAGCATTCTGGCAAGGCGGTTGGCGGAGTCGGCGGCTGTCGACATCGAAGTGGCTGCGGACGGAGCGAATCCGAAGGTCACGGTCCTCCCTTCGCATACGCGCCCACGATGCGGGCAGGGTCGGGTGAGGGCGCGCCGCGGCACAGCCCTTTCGGGCCCGCGAAGGGACCGTGCGGGGAGCGAGTCCAATTCTTCCTGGCGTATCGGCAGGCGGCAACGAGCAATTGGTGAGGCTGACGGTATTCAGCCGGAATGACACGGATATCCCTGCCCAGTCCGGCCCCGTTCGACGCTCCCGTCACGCCTGAACGGCGAGGACCAGCGGAAACACCGCCTCCGCCCCGGCCCGACGCAGCAGGCGGGCTGCCACGGCGAGAGTCCAGCCGGTGTCCGAAAGATCGTCCACGAGCAGTATGGGGCCGTCCACGCCCGCCAAGGCATCCGTGAGATCGGGCGTGACGACCAGCCTCTCGTGCAGGGCGCGGACCCGCTGTGCGCTGTTGGTCTGCGATATCCGGACGGCATCGGCGTCCGGCGCCAGGCTCACACTCCCGAGCAGGGGCATCCGGCCCACTCCGGCGATGTGCCTGCCGAGTGATTCGATGAGCTGGGGTCTGCGGTCCGAGGCGATGGTGACCACGCCGACCGGGCGGGAGACGGCGTCGGCGGCCCCAGGAGCCCAGCCTCCTGGGCCCTTGGCCCAGTCGGCCAGCACGGTCACCACGGCATCGGCCACGTCGCCCGGCACCGGTCCGTCGGGTGCCTGCGCCGCCAGTATCGGGCGCAGCCTGTTGCCCCACCCGATGTCGGTGAGCCTGCCGAGCGCCCGGCCGCTGCCGGCGAGCTCCGTCGGCGGGATTCTGCCCTTGAGATCGACACCCACCGACGCGAGCCCGGTCGGCCACATCTTGCGGGGCTCCACCTCCACACCGGCCCTGCGAAGCTCACCCTTCGCGGTGTCCAGAGCGGCGTCGGAGACCGCGACGTCGAACCGGCCGCCGGCGCAGTTGTCGCAACGCCCGCACGCGGTCGCCTCCTCGTCGTCGAGCTGACGGCGCAGGAACTCCATCCGGCAGCCGTCCGTCGTGGCGTAGTCGCGCATGGCCTGCTGCTCCGCGGCGCGTTGACGGGCCACCCACGCGTAGCGTTCGGCGTCGTAGACCCAGGGCTCTCCCGTCGCGGTCCAGCCGCCCTTCACCCGCCTGACCGCCCCGTCGACGTCGAGCACTTTGAGCATGCTTTCCAGCCGGGCGCGCCGTAGATCGACCAGCGGCTCCAGGGCGGGCAGCGAGAGCGGCCGCCCGGCCTGACTCAGAGCGTCGATCGTGCGCCGGACCTGCCCCTCCGGCGGAAAACCGACCGACGCGAAGTACTGCCAGATCGCTTCGTCCTCCTTGCCCGGCAGGAGCAGCACCTCGGCATGCTCGACACCGCGCCCGGCACGGCCCACCTGCTGGTAGTAGGCGATGGGGGAGGACGGGGACCCGAGGTGTACGACGAAGCCGAGGTCGGGCTTGTCGAAACCCATGCCGAGCGCGGAGGTCGCCACCAGCGCCTTGAGCCGGTTGGCCAGCAGGTCGTCCTCCGCCTGCTGCCGTTCCGCGTTCTCGGTGCGGCCGGTGTAGGAGGCGACCGTGTGTCCGCACTGGCGGAGATACGCGGTGACCTCCTCGGCGGCCGCGACCGTCAGCGTGTAGATGATCCCCGAGCCCGGAAGCTCCTTGAGATGGTCCCCGAGCCATGCCAGGCGGTGGGCCGTGTTGGGCAGTCGCAGCACGCTGAGGCTCAGACTCTCCCGGTCCAGCGAGCCCCTCAGCACGAGCGCGTCCGCACCGGAACCGGTACCCAACTGCTCCGCCACGTCAGCGGTGACCCGGGCGTTCGCCGTGGCGGTGGTGGCGAGCACCGGCACACCGGCGGGCAGGTCCGCGAGCATCGTCCGCAACCGGCGGTAGTCGGGCCGGAAGTCGTGGCCCCAGTCGGAGATGCAGTGCGCCTCGTCCACGACGAGCAGTCCGGTGGTCGCGGCGAGCCGGGGCAGCACCTGGTCGCGGAAGTCGGGATTGTTGAGACGCTCGGGGCTGACCAGCAGGACGTCGACCTCACCGGCGGCCACCTCGGCCTGCACGGTGTCCCACTCCTCCGTGTTGGACGAATTGATCGTGCGCGCGGTGATGCCGGCCCGGGCCGCCGCCGCGACCTGGTTGCGCATCAGCGCCAGCAGCGGGGAGATGATCACCGTCGGCCCGGCGCCGAGCGCACGCAGAAGAGAGGTGGCGACGAAGTACACCGCGGACTTTCCCCAGCCGGTGCGCTGGACGACCAATGCCCGACGCTTGTCCGCGACGAGTGCCTCGATGGCCCGCCACTGGTCCTCGCGCAGCCGCGCGGTGCCGGAGGCGTCTCCGACGAGTCGGGCCAGTACGGAATCGGCCGAAGTCCTGAGCTCTGCACGGTCTGCGTTGGTCATGCCCCCATGCAACCCGATGGCACCGACAACCGCGAACAGTCGATCGCTCTCTGTGGATAAGTTATCCACAGGGGGTAGCGGGAAGGCCTCGGTCCGCGAGACGGTCTGGCCATGAACAAGCACCCCGAATCAATCGGTCCCTCCGAGGAACAGCAGATCACCCTGCGAGGCCCGGCCGAGCTGGCCGACGCTCTCCCGTATCTCATGGGCTTCCATCCGAGCGACAGCGTGGTCATGGTCGCCCTGCACGGTGGCCGAGGCCGGTTCGGAGCCAGGCTCAGGCTCGGCATCCCGCAGTCCCCGCTGGAGTGGCCGACGGTCGCCGAGCAGCTTGCCGAATGCCTGATCAAGGGAAGCGAGCGGCGTGACGCCCGGCCCGACGCCATCGTCGTCTTCCTCTGCCAGGACCCGGTGGACGGCGAGACGGGCAACCAGACCATGGAGCGCCTGCGGCCGTTCGCCCAGCGGTTGCGTACAGCGTGCGGGGCGCTGGACGTGCCGGTTCTCGAAGTGCTGTGCATCTCGGGCAACCGGTTCTGGTCCTACGTCTGCCCCGACGCCCGCTGTTGCCCGGCGGAAGGGAACCCGCTGGCCATGCCCGGCACCTCGGTCATGGCGGCGGCGGCCACCTATGCCGGCATTCAGGTACGGGGATCGCTGCGCGAGATGGAGGCGAGGCTCACGCCGCTCACCCGCACATCGGGCGCCGCCCAGTTGCGCGCCCTGGACGCGGCGGGCAGCGCGATGGTGCCCTTGCTGCTCGACCGGGAACGCCGCCAGGAGCTAGTGGGTGACACGCTGGAACTCGCGGGCCGCCTGATCGACCGCCTCGGGGAGGCGTCCGCGACGGCACCGTCCCTCGCGGACATCAACGACGACCGGCTGATCAGCGACGAGGAGGCGGCGTCGATGATCCTCGGTCTCCAGGACAGGGAGACCCGCGACAGGGCGGCCGAGTGGATGGAAGGCCCGAAGGCGCTTGCCGCCTTGCGGCTCTGGCGGGCGCTGGCCCGCCGCTGCGTCGCTCCGTACGAAGAACACGCCGCAGCCCCTCTCACGCTGGCGGGCTGGGTCTCCTGGTCGACCGGCGACGAACCGGCCGCGCGCGTCGCGCTGGGACTCGCTCTGCGCCTCGATCCGCATTACACCTTTGCGCAACTGCTGCACGAGGCGTGCAATCAGGGGCTCGACCCGGAGACGCTGCGGCGCTGCCTGCGCGGCGAGCGCAGCATGCGGGCAGGCCGGCACGGCCGGCGTGCGGAACGGGTCGCGGGGGCCCGTTCCGCCCGGG
>NZ_JAAGNI010000511.1 GCF_010550605.1 Streptomyces sp. SID9727 | reverse complement strand
CGAGGCGTCGCACGCCGAGGCCCCGGCCGAGGAGCCGGCCGCGCCGCCGCGTGTCCGGCGCCGCGCCACCCGCAAGGTCAGCGCTCCCGCCGGTTCCCCCGCGGGCGCCGAGGAGGCCGCGGTCGTCGTGGTCGAGACCCCCGAGGCCACTGAGGCCCCGGAGGCCCCCGAGGCGGAGGCGGAGCCCGAAGCGGCTCCGGCCAAGAAGGCGGCCCGCAAGACCGCCAAGAAGGCCACGGCCAAGAAGGCGGCCGTCAAGAAGACCGCGGCCAAGAAGACGGCCGCGAAGAAGACGACGGCCAAGAAGGCGGCGGCGAAGAAGACGGTGGCGGCGGAGCAGCAGACCGCCCCGGCCGTCACGGCCGCGGCCGACGAGGACTGATCCGCCTCGCGTGACACGGTCCGGCCGGTCCCGTCCCAGGGACCGGCCGGACCGCGTCGCGGCGCCGGGCCCTCCCGCCCCCGACACGAAAGCCCCACATGCGCAAGATCCAGAAGGCCGTCATACCGGCCGCCGGGCTCGGTACCCGGTTCCTGCCGGCGACGAAGGCGACTCCCAAGGAGATGCTGCCGGTCGTGGACAAGCCGGCGATCCAGTACGTCGTGGAGGAGGCCGCCGCCGCGGGGCTGAGCGACGTCCTGATGATCACCGGGCGCAACAAGCGCGCGCTGGAGGACCACTTCGACCGGAACTACGAGCTGGAGTCGGCGCTGACCCGCAAGGGCGACGCCGAGCGGCTGGTCCGGGTCCAGGAGTCGAGCGACCTCGCCACCATGCACTACGTGCGCCAGGGCGACCCGCGCGGCCTCGGCCACGCCGTGCTGTGCGCGGAACCCCATGTGGGCGACGAGCCCTTCGCGGTGCTCCTCGGCGACGACCTGATCGACCCGCGCGACCCGCTGCTGACCCGGATGACCGAGATCCGGGAGCGCGAGGGCGGCAGCGTCGTCGCGCTGATGGAGGTGGCGCCCGAACAGAGCCACCTCTACGGGTGCGCGGCGGTGGATCCCACCCCCGAGGACGGCATCGTCCGGGTCACCGGCCTGGTCGAGAAGCCCGAGCCGGGCGACGCCCCCAGCAATCTCGCGGTCATCGGCCGCTACGTCCTGGACCCCGCCGTCTTCGCCGTGCTGCGCGAGACCGAGCCGGGCCGGGGCGGCGAGATCCAGCTGACCGACGCGCTCCAGCAGCTCGCCGCCGACGAGAAGCTCGGCGGCCCGGTGCACGGCGTGGTCTTCCGGGGCCGGCGCTACGACACCGGCGACCGCGGCGACTACCTGCGGGCCATCGTCCGCCTCGCCTGCGAGCGCGAGGACCTGGGCCCCGACTTCCGTACCTGGCTGCGCGCCTACGTGACGTCGGAACTCTGACGCGCCCGCCGCACCCGTGCACCTGATCCCAGACACCCGTAACACCGCACCGAGGAGAACCCCATGATCGGCATGATTCTGGCCGCCGGCGCCGGCCGTCGTCTGCGCCCCTACACCGACACGCTGCCCAAGGCGCTCGTGCCCGTCGGCCCCGAGGGCGACGAGGAGAGCCTGACCGTCGTCGACCTGACGCTCGGCAACTTCGCCGAGGTCGGTCTCACCGAGGTCGCGATCATCGTGGGCTACCGCAAGGAGGCCCTGTACGAGCGCAAGGCCGCGCTGGAGGCCAAGTACGGCGTCAGTATCACGCTGATCGACAACGACAAGGCCGAGGAGTGGAACAACGCCTACTCCCTGTGGTGCGGCCGGGACGCCCTCAAGAACGGCGTCATCCTCGCCAACGGCGACACCGTGCACCCGGTCTCCGTCGAGAAGACGCTGCTGGCCGCCCGCGGCGACGGCAAGAAGATCATCCTCGCCCTCGACACGGTGAAGTCCCTCGCCGACGAGGAGATGAAGGTCGTCGTGGAGGACGGCAAGGGCGTCCGGCGGATCACCAAGCTGATGGACCCGGCCGAGGCCACCGGTGAGTACATCGGCGTCACCCTCATCGAGGGCGAGGCGGCCGAGGAGCTGGCCGACGCGCTGAAGACCACCTTCGAGCGCGACCCGGACCTCTACTACGAGGACGGCTACCAGGAGCTCGTCAACCGCGGCTTCAAGGTCGACGTGGAGCCGATCGGTGACGTGAGCTGGGTCGAGATCGACAACCACGACGACCTCGCCAAGGGCAGGAAGATCGCGTGCCAGTACTGACCCGGCTGATACCCGCGCCGGTCGTCGTCGACATCCGGGCCGGGGCTCTCGCGGATCTGGCGGGCGTCCTCGCCGATCAGCGGATCTCCGGCTCGGGCAAGCTGGCGGTCGCGATCAGCGGGGGTTCCGGCCGGGCGCTGAGGGAACGGCTCACGGCCAGCCTGCCGGGCGCCTCCTGGTTCGAGGTGGGCGGCGGCACGCTGAACGACGCCGTGAAGCTCGCCGAGGCCATGAAGTCCGGGCGGTACGACGCCGTGGTCGGCCTCGGCGGCGGCAAGATCATCGACTGCGCCAAGTTCGCCGCGGCGCGCGTCGGGCTGCCCCTGGTCGCCGTGGCGACGAACCTGTCCCACGACGGGCTGTGCTCCCCGGTCGCCACGCTGGACAACGACGCGGGCCGGGGCTCCTACGGCGTGCCGAACCCGATCGCCGTGGTCATCGACCTCGACGTCATCCGCGAGGCCCCCGTCCGCTTCGTGCGGTCCGGGATCGGGGACGCGCTGTCCAACATCTCGGCCGTGGCCGACTGGGAGCTGGCCCACCGGGTCAACGGCGAGGACATCGACGGCCTGGCCGCCGCGATGGCCCGGCAGGCCGGGGAGGCCGTGCTGCGCCACCCGGGCGGCCTGGGCGACGACGCGTTCCTCCAGGTGCTGGCGGAGGGCCTGGTGCTCACCGGGATCTCGATGTCGGTGGCCGGTGACAGCCGCCCGGCCTCCGGCGCCTGCCACGAGATCAACCACGCCTTCGACCTGCTCTTCCCGCAGCGTGCCGCCAGCCACGGTGAGCAGTGCGGGCTCGGCGCGGCGTTCGCGATGCATCTGCGCGGCGCCGTCCAGGAGTCCGTACGCATGACCCGGGTGCTGCGGCGCCACGGGCTGCCGGTCACCGCCGAGGACATGGGCTTCGAGGTGGACGAGTTCGTCCGGGTGGTGGCGTTCGCGCCGAAGACCCGGCCGGGCCGGTACACGATCCTGGAGCACCTGAACCTGTCGGAGGACGGGATCCGGGACGCGTACGCCGAGTACGTCAGGAGCGCCGCGGCCTGAGGCGCCGGGCCCGGTTTGACCGGCTGTGCGAGGCCCCGTAACCTTGACCGTCGGCGTTTGTTCGCCACACCTCTGAGCACCGACCTCCCGCTCGTACGGGAGAGGCCGCTCGTCCACTCCGGATCGTCACGGGTTCACGGACCCGTGTGAGCGGCTGGCATCAGGGGTTTCCGCTTCGAGTGAGAGTGAGATCCGCGTGTACGCCATCGTGCGCAGCGGTGGTCGCCAGCACAAGGTTGCTGTCGGCGACATCGTTGAGGTTGACAAGATTTCCACTGCCAAGGTTGGCGACACGGTAGAGCTCTCTACCCTGCTCGTTGTCGACGGCGACGCCGTGACCAGCGACCCGTGGGTGCTCGACGGCATCAAGGTCCAGGCCGAGGTCGTGGACCACCACAAGGGCGCGAAGATCGACATCCTTCGCTACAAGAACAAGACCGGCTACCGCCGTCGCCAGGGTCACCGCCAGCAGTACACGGCGATCAAGGTCACCGGTATTCCCGCGGCTGCGAAGTAAGGGACTGAGAACACATGGCACACAAGAAGGGCGCATCGTCCACCCGGAACGGGCGCGATTCCAATGCTCAGCGGCTCGGCGTGAAGCGCTTCGGCGGCCAGGCCGTCAACGCCGGTGAGATCCTGGTCCGCCAGCGCGGCACCCACTTCCACCCGGGCACGGGCGTCGGCCGTGGCGGCGACGACACGCTGTTCGCCCTCGCCGCCGGTGCGGTTGAGTTCGGCACGCACCGTGGCCGCAAGGTCGTGAACATCGTTCCGATCGCCGGCTGAATTCCCGGCGCTCGTAGAGCGGTTTGACGTGGAGGCGGACCTCACTTCCCGAAAGGGGAAGTGGGTCCGCCTTTCGCGTGTTGCCCCTACGGGGGCGAGCGAAGTTTTTCCGCAGGTATGCAACTGGAGGTTCCACCCATGACCACCTTCGTGGACCGCGTCGAACTGCATGTCGCCGCGGGTAACGGAGGCCACGGCTGTGCCTCCGTTCACCGTGAGAAGTTCAAGCCGCTCGGCGGCCCGGACGGCGGCAACGGCGGCCGCGGCGGCGATGTGACCCTGGTCGTCGACCAGTCCGTCACCACGCTCCTCGACTACCACCACCACCCCCACCGCAAGGCCACCAACGGCCAGCCCGGCGGCGGCGACCACCGCACCGGCAAGGAGGGCCAGGACCTGGTCCTGCCCGTTCCGGATGGCACCGTCGTCCTCGACCGCCAGGGCAACGTGCTCGCCGACCTCGTCGGCCAGGGCACCGCCTTCGTCGCGGGCCAGGGCGGCCGCGGCGGCCTCGGCAACGCCGCGCTGGCCTCCGCCCGGCGCAAGGCCCCCGGCTTCGCGCTGCTCGGGGAGCCCGGCGAGGCCCGGGACATCGTCCTGGAGCTCAAGACCGTCGCCGACGTGGCCCTCGTGGGCTACCCGAGCGCCGGCAAGTCCTCGCTGATCTCGGTCCTCTCGGCCGCGAAGCCGAAGATCGCGGACTACCCCTTCACCACCCTCGTCCCGAACCTGGGCGTGGTCACCGCCGGCGAGACCGTCTACACCATCGCGGACGTCCCCGGCCTGATCCCGGGCGCCAGCCAGGGCAAGGGCCTCGGCCTGGAGTTCCTGCGCCACGTCGAGCGCTGCTCGGTGCTCGTCCACGTACTGGACACGGCGACGCTGGAGTCCGACCGCGACCCGGTCTCCGACCTCGACGTGATCGAGGAGGAACTGAAGCTGTACGGGGGTCTGGAGGACCGGCCCCGCATCGTCGTCCTCAACAAGATCGACATCCCGGACGGCCAGGACCTCGCGGACATGATCCGTCCCGACCTGGAGGCGCGCGGCTACCGCGTCTTCGAGGCGTCGGCCGTCGCCAGGACCGGGCTCAAGGAGCTGTCGTTCGCCCTCGCCGGCATCATCGCCGAGGCGCGCGCCGCCAAGCCGGTCGAGGAGGCCACCCGCATCGTCATCCGGCCCAAGGCCGTGGACGACGCCGGGTTCACCGTCACGCTGGAGGAGGACGGCATCTACCGGGTGCGCGGCGAGAAGCCGGAGCGCTGGGTGCGCCAGACCGACTTCAACAACGACGAGGCCGTCGGCTACCTCGCGGACCGGCTCGCCCGGCTCGGTGTCGAGGACCAGCTGCGCAAGGCCGGGGCCCGGGCGGGCGACGGCGTGGCGATCGGCGCCGAGGACAACGCGGTCGTCTTCGACTGGGAGCCGACGGTGACCGCCGGTGCCGAGATGCTGGGCCGCCGTGGCGAGGACCACCGCCTGGAGGAGCCGCGTCCGGCCGCTCAGCGACGCCGCGACCGCGAGGCGGAGCGCGACGAGGTCGCCGAGGAGTACCGGGACTTCGACCCGTTCTCGTAGAACACGAAGAACGACCGCGGGCCGGGCCCCTTCCGAACGGCGGAAGGGACCCGGCCCGCGGTCGTCTCTGCGCGGCCTCAGACCCGGGCCGGTGCCTCGGCGGGGGAGGGGGCCGGAGTGCGCTCGCTGAGCGGGACCACCGGCAGCAGGGTCTCCTCGCCCAGGAACACCCTGCGCACCACGCGCTCGGCTGCCCGCCCGTCGTCGTAGTCGCAGTACCGCTCCCGGAACACCGCGCGCAGCGCGGCCGCCTTCTCGTCGCACCACTCCTTCGAGCCCAGGATCTCGGTCAGCCGCTCCTGGGTCGTCGCGACGGCGCCCGGGGGCTCGGCCATCAGGTCGAAGTAGGTGCCGCGCACCACCCGGTAGGTCTCCCAGTCGTCCGCGTGGATGACGATGGGCCGGTCCAGGTTCGCGTAGTCGAACATCGCCGAGGAGTAGTCGGTGATCAGGGCGTCGGCGGCGAGGTAGAGCTGCTCGACGTCGCCGTGCGCGGAGACGTCGATGATCCGGCCGCCGGCCTGAAGCTCGGCCAGCCGGCCGGTGGGCTTGTAGAAGTAGTGCCCGCGCACCAGCAGGGTGACGTCCGGGCCCAGGTCCTCGGCCAGCTTCGACAGGTCGAGCCGGGGCGCGAACGACTTCTCGTACTCGCGGTGGGTCGGCATGTACAGGAAGGCGGTCGTGCCGTCCGCGAGGCCCAGCTCCCGCCGGGCCGCCACGACGTCCGCCGCGGTGGCGTTGACCAGCACGTCGTTGCGCGGGTAGCCGGTCTCCAGCGTCTTGTACCGGCAGGGGTAGACCCGCTCCCAGACGGTGGTCGAGAACCGGTTGGACGACAGGCTGAAGTCCCAGCGGTCGCACCGGCGGAGCAGTTTCTCCATGTCCATGTTGGTGGACGCCGGATACTGCGCCTGGTCCAGGCCCATCGTCTTCAGCGGGGTGCCGTGGTGGGTCTGGAGGTGGATCTGCCCGTCGCGCTTGACGATGGTGTCGCCGAAGTTGACGTTGTTCGTCAGGTACTTGGCGCGGGCCATGACCGCCCAGTACTCGCGTGAGCCGACGATCACCTTCTCGACGCCCTCGGGCACCCGGTCGCGGTGCTCGGCGCGCACCGCCCAGACCCGGCGCATCTGCGGCGCGAGCCGGCCCAGCTCGGCCTCGATGGCCGCCGGGTTGCAGGAGTAGCCGCGGCCCCAGTACGCGGAGAACACGGCCAGGTTCTCGTCGACGGGCAGCCGCAGCTGGGACCGGTAGAACATGCCGAGGGCGGCGCGCTTGGCCCGGCCGATACGGGCCTGCCCGCCCAGCCGCGCGCGGTGGCGGACGTTGTTGGCGCGGGTCAGGCCGAAGAACGCGGAGTACGAGTCGACGCCGAGCAGCGCGTACTTGTAACCGCGCCCGCCCGGCGGTCGCTCGAAGCCCTCCGGAAGCCGGGCGCGGTAGTCCTTCGCGGCCCGGTGGAAGAACTCGGCGCGCGCGTTGCGCGGCAGCCGGCCCGGCTTCTCCAGCACGGTCAGGAAGTGGTCGGCCATCTTCCGGAACAGCGCCGGGCGCCAGGAGCCGAGATCCGGCCGCTCGTCCAGGAACGCGAACACCCGGTCGTACTGGTCGAAGACGTCGAAGTGCTTCCGGCTGACCGTGCGCAGGATGTTGCCGCCCTCACGCCGCTGCCGGTACATCACGCAGGAGCGGTCGAGCACCGCGATGGTGTCCGCCGCGATGAGCGAGCTGTACGTCCACGGGGCGTCCTCGTAGTAACCGGGCGGGAACTGGAACCCGTTCCGGGTGACGAAATCGCGGCGGTACGCCTTGTTCCACACGATCTGGAGCAGGTCCAGGAGCTGCGGGCGCTCGGCGAGCGAGAAGACGGCCGGACCGTCCTCGGTCATCAGGTCGGTGCGCTTGTTGCGCAGCAGCCGCCCGTCCCAGTAGGTCCGGGTGTAGTCGTAGATCAGGATGTCCGGGTCGCCGGTCGCGTCGAGCCGGGCCGCGATGGCCGACAGCGAGCCGGGTGCCAGCGTGTCGTCGCTGTCCAGGAAGAGGACGTAGTCACCGGTCGCCTGTTCGAGGCCCGCGTTGCGCGCACGGCCCAGGCCGACGTTCTCCGTGAGGTGCAGCACACGCAGGCGGTCGTCGCGGGCCGCGTAGGTGTCGAGGATCGCGCCGGAGCCGTCCGGGGAGCAGTCGTCGACGCCGATGACCTCGAAGTCGGCGAAGTCCTGCCCGAGCACGGAGTCCAGACACTCCCCGATGTACCCCTGCACGTTGTACGCAGGCACGATGAGTGTCAGTCGAGGCATCGTCCACCAGTTCCAGAGGGCTTTCCGCAAGGGCTTTACGAGGGGCGCGGTCGGACCGTGCGACAGTGGTCGGCGTCCGGCACCCGGACAGCGTAATTGATCGCCCCGGCGCATCCCGGGGGCGCCGGGGACCTCTCGCGTAGGGTGGAGCGCCGACGGGGCACAGCAGCTGACAGGAGACGCACGAACATGACCTGGATGGTTACGGGTGGGGCGGGGTTCATCGGCGCGCACGTGGTGCGCGCGATGGTCGCCGGTGGTCAGCGGGTGGTCGTGTTCGACGACCTGTCGACCGGCAGCGCCGACAAGGTGCCCGAGGGCGTTCCCCTGGTGACCGGCACGGTCCTCGACCGCGAGGCCCTGGACGCGGCGATCCGCGAGCACGGGGTGACCGGTGTGGTGCACGTCGCCGGCAAGAAGCAGGTCGGCGAGTCCGTCGAGCGGCCCCTGTACTACTACAAGGAGAACGTCACCGGCCTGGAGGTCCTGCTGGAGAGCATGGTCGCCGCGGGCGTCGACCGGCTGGTGTTCTCCTCGTCGGCCGCCGTCTACGGCATGCCCGACGTCGACCTCGTCACCGAGACGACTCCCTGCGCGCCGATGAGCCCGTACGGCGAGACCAAGCTGGTCGGCGAGTGGCTGATCCACGCCGCCGCCAGGGCACACGGGCTGCGCGCCGCCTCGATGCGCTACTTCAACGTGGCGGGCGCCGCCTCGCCGGAGCTGGCCGACGAGGGCGTCTTCAACCTCGTCCCGATGGTCTTCGAGCGCCTGGAGGCCGGCGAGGCCCCGCGCATCTTCGGTGACGACTACGACACCCCCGACGGCACCTGCATCCGCGACTACATCCACGTCGAGGACATCGCCTCCGCCCACCTCGCCGCCGCCCGCCGGCTGGAGGACGCCGAACCCGGCACGGACCTCACGCTGAACATCGGCCGCGGCGAGGGCAGCTCGGTGCGCGAGATGGTCGACCGCATCCTCAAGGTCACGGGCAACGGCGGCGCCGCCGCCGAGGTCTCGGCCCGCCGCCCCGGCGACCCGGCCCGGGTGGTCGCCTCCGCCGAGCGGATCCGCGAGGAACTGGGCTGGTCGGCGCGGTACGGCGTGGACGAGATGATCGAGTCCGCCTGGCAGGGCTGGCGCCTGCGCCACCCGTAAGCACGCCCGTACGAGGGGCCCGGCACCGCTCCACGAGGGCGGGCCGGGCCCTTCGCGTACCGCCGGGCGGTCCGGATGACGGGTGGCGTCACTTTTCCTCCTGATATAGCGTTAATGGCCGTTTTGCCGCGGAAGATGCGCGGAAAGCTCAGTAAGGTCCCCTACGTAGCGGCCCTGCGGCCGCCGTCACATCTCATCGTGGGGGCAGGAACTGTGAAGGCTCTCGTACTCTCCGGTGGGGCCGGCACCCGGCTGCGTCCCATCACCCATACCTCGGCGAAACAGCTGGTGCCGGTGGCGAACAAACCGGTGCTGTTCTACGGCCTGGAGGCCATCGCGGAGGCCGGCATCACCGAGGTCGGCATCATCGTGGGCGACACCGAGGAGGAGATCCGCGCGGCGGTCGGCGACGGTTCGCGCTTCGGGATCGACGTCACCTACATCCGGCAGGCCGAACCCCTGGGCCTGGCCCACGCGGTCCTGGTCGCCCAGCGCTTCCTGGGGAACGACGACTTCGTGATGTACCTGGGCGACAACTTCATCGTCGGGGGCATCGCGGACCTGGTCGAGGAGTTCCGCGCGGACCGGCCCGACGCGCAGATCCTGCTGACCCGGGTGCCCGACCCGGCCTCGTTCGGCGTCGCGGAACTGGACGGGGACGGCAGGGTGGTGGCCCTGGAGGAGAAGCCGGAGCACCCCAAGAGCGACCTCGCGCTCGTCGGCGTCTACCTCCTCACCCCGGCCGTCCACGAGGCCGTCCGCTCGATCCGCCCCTCCTGGCGCGGCGAGCTGGAGATCACCCACGCCCTCCAGTGGCTCATCGACCGGGAACGCGACGTGCGCTCCACCATCATCCGCGGCTACTGGAAGGACACCGGCAACGTCACGGACATGCTGGAGGTCAACCGGACCGTGCTGGAGGGCGTCGAGCCGTGCACGGACGGCGCGTACGTCGACGGCGAGAGCGAAATCATCGGCCGCGTGCTGATCGAACCGGGTGCCCGGGTCACCCGCAGCCGGATCGTCGGGCCCGCCGTCATCGGGACCGGATCGGTGATCAGCGACGCCTATGTCGGCCCGTTCACCTCGATCGCCCAGAACTGCCGCATCGAGGACAGCGAGATCGAGTACTCCATCGTGCTCGGGGGTGCCTCCATCGACGGGGTGAGGCGCGTGGAGGCGTCGCTGATCGGCCACGACGTCGAGGTGACGCCCGCGCCCCGCAGCCCCTCCGCCCACCGACTCGTCCTCGGCGACCACAGCAAGGTGCAGATCTCCTCATGACCGGTACGCGCATCCTCGTCACCGGTGGCGCCGGCTTCATCGGCTCCCACTACGTCCGTACGCTGCTCGGCCCGGACGGCCCCGGCGACGTCTCCGTCACCGTGCTCGACGCCCTCACCTACGCGGGCAACCCGGCCAACCTGGACGAGGTCCGGGGCCGTGGGGGCTTCGCCTTCGTGCACGGCGACATCTGCGACACGGAGCTGGTGGGGCGGCTCATGGCCGGGCACGACCAGGTGGTCCACTTCGCCGCCGAGTCCCATGTGGACCGCTCCATCGACGGCGGCGCCGCCTTCGTGCGCACCAACGTCGTGGGCACCCACACGCTGGTCGCCGCCGCCCACCGGGCGGGCGTCCGCACCTTCGTCCACGTCTCCACCGACGAGGTCTACGGCTCGGTCGAGGAGGGCTCCTGGACCGAGGAGGCACCCCTCGCGCCCAACTCCCCGTACTCCGCCTCCAAGGCGTCGAGCGACCTCATCGCCCTGGCGTACCACCGCACCCACGGCCTCGACGTCCGCGTCACCCGCTGCTCCAACAACTACGGGCACCACCACTTCCCCGAGAAGGTCATCCCGCTCTTCGTCACCAACCTCCTGGAGGGCCGGCCCGTCCCGCTGTACGGCGACGGCGCCCATGTCCGCGACTGGCTGCACATCGACGACCACGTCCAGGGCATCGAACTCGTCCGCACGAAGGGCCGTCCCGGCGAGGTCTACAACATCGGCGGCGGCACCGAACTCTCCAACAAGGAGCTCACCCGGCTGCTCCTGGCCGCGTGCGACGCCGACTGGGACACCGACGTGATCCACGTCGAGGACCGCAAGGGCCACGACCGGCGGTACTCCGTCGACTGCAGCAAGATCCGCGAGGAGCTGGGTTACGCGCCCCGCAAGGACTTCGCGGAGGGCCTCGCCGAGACCGTCCGCTGGTACCGCGAGAACCGCTCCTGGTGGGAACCGCTCAAGGAGAGGGCCGCCCTGTGAGGCCCCGCTGGCTGGTCACCGGGGCCGGCGGCATGCTCGGCCGGGACCTGACGGCCGCTCTGACCCGCGAGGGCGCCACCGTCGTCGCGGCGGACCGCGCGGCCCTGGACATCGCCGACCCGGCGCGGGTCCGCGCCGTGTTCGACGCCCACCGGCCCGCCGTCGTCGTGAACTGCGCCGCCTGGACCGCCGTGGACGACGCGGAGAGCCGGGAGGCGGAGGCGCTGCGCGTCAACGGCACCGGCCCCGCCGTGCTCGCCGACGCCTGCCGCGCCCACGGCAGTCTCCTGCTGCACGTCTCCACCGACTACGTGTTCGCGGGTGACGCGGACCGGCCGTACCCGGAGGACGCCCCGACCGCCCCCCGCGGCGCGTACGGCCGCACCAAACTGGCCGGGGAGCGCGCGGTCCTGGAGACCCTCCCGGACACGGGCCACGTCGTGCGGACGGCCTGGCTCTACGGCGAGGGCGGGGCCAACTTCGTCCGTACGATGATCAGGCTGGAGGCTGTCAAGGACACCCTCGACGTGGTGGACGACCAGTGCGGACAGCCCACGTGGACCGTCGATCTCGCCTCCCTGCTGGTCCTGCTGGGCCGCGCCGCGCTCGACGGCACCGCCCCGGCGGGCGTCTACCACGGCACCAGCGGCTCCGCGACGACCTGGTACGGCCTGGCCCGCGAGGTCTTCCGACTGCTGGGCGCCGACCCGGACCGCGTCCGGCCGGTCGGCAGCGCCGCCTTCCCCCGGCCCGCGCCCCGGCCCGCGTACAGCGTCCTCGCGCACGACCGCTTCCGGGCCGCCGGGATCGACCCGGTCCGCGACTGGCGCGAGGCGCTGCACGCCGCCTTCCCCGCGCTCCTGGCCGCCGAACGCCCCGGTCAGCGCCCGGCCGGGCTGAACGACGGCTCGCCGGCCCGCACCCCCGGAACCGCCGGACCGTCCGCGCGCAGCCGCGCGTAGTACGCCTCGCACGCCGCGTACGAGGGCAGCAGTCCGTGCTCCTCGGCCTCGGCGAGCTTCGGGGCCGAGGCGTCCTTCGGCGAGAGCAGCGGCGCGATGTCCGCGGGCCACTCGATGCCCAGGGCCGGGTCGAGCGGGTCGACGCCGTGCTCCCGCTCCGGCGCGTACCCCTCGGAGCAGAGGTACAGCACGCACGCGTCGTCGGTCAGCGCCATGAACCCGTGCCCGAGCCCCTCCGCGAGGTAGACCGCCCGGTGGTCGGTGTCGTCCAGCCGGACCGCCTCCCACCGGCGGTAGGCGGGCGAGCCGGTGCGTACGTCCACGATCACGTCCAGCACCGCGCCCCGCACGCACTTCACGTACTTCGCCTGGCCCGGCGGCACGTCCGCGAAGTGGATCCCGCGCAGCGTGCCCCGCCGCGAGCTGGAGAAGTTGGCCTGCGCCAGCCCCAGCGTGTGGCCGGCCGCCGCCCCCAGGTCCGCGGCCCTGAACCACTCGTGGAAGCTGCCGCGGCCGTCCGGGAAGACCGTGGGCTCGTGCACCCAGGCCCCGGGAACGGAGAGCCGTCGCATGCGATCACATCCTGTTCGCAGTCCGCGGGGCCTCCTGCCGGCCCCGGTGTCTCTGCCCAACGAGTCCGAGGACCGAACAGACACGGAACGGGACATAAGGCGACGAAAAGGTTTCCACGGTGCGGAACGCGAAGGCGCCGGATTCCGCTCTCGCGTAGATTGCGGGGTCCAGCGAGCGAATGCGGGGGACCGGGTGTCAGGGGCAAGGCAGGGCGTGACGGAAGCCCGCAGGATCGTGGTCAAGGTCGGTTCCTCCTCCCTCACCACCGCCGCCGGCGGCCTCGACGCCGACCGCGTCGACGCCCTGGTCGATGTACTGGCCAAGGTCCGCGACGGCGGCGAACGGGAGGTCGTCCTCGTCTCCTCCGGCGCCATCGCGGCCGGGCTCGCCCCGCTCGGACTGCACCGCAGGCCCAAGGACCTGGCCCGCCAGCAGGCCGCCGCCAGCGTCGGCCAGGGGCTGCTCGTCGCCCGCTACACCGCCTCCTTCGCCCGCTACGGCATCCGTGTCGGCCAGGTCCTGCTCACCAGCAACGACACCAGCCGCCGCGCCCACTACCGCAACGCCTACCGCACCCTGGACCAGCTCCTGGACATGGGCGCGCTGCCCGTCGTCAACGAGAACGACACCGTCGCCACGGACGAGATCAGGTTCGGCGACAACGACCGGCTCGCCGCCCTCGTCGCCCACCTGGTCCGCGCCGACCTGCTGGTCCTCCTCTCCGACGTGGACGGCCTCTACGACGGCGACCCGAGCATCCCCGGCACCACCCGCATCGCCCGGGTCACCGGCCCCGCGGACCTGGCCGGGGTCAGCATCGGCAGCGCGGGCAAGGCGGGCGTCGGCACCGGCGGCATGGTCACCAAGGTGGAGGCCGCCCGGATCGCCACCGCCGCCGGCATCCCGGTCGTCCTCACCTCCGCGAGCCACGCCGCCGACGCGCTGGCCGGCCGCGACACCGGCACCTACTTCCACCGCACCGGCCGCCGCTCCGCCGACCGGCTCCTCTGGCTCGCCCACGCCTCGACCCCGCGCGGCTCGCTGACCCTGGACGACGGGGCGGTGCGGGCGGTCGTGGAGCGCCACAGCTCACTGCTGCCGGCCGGGATCGCGTCGGTCGAGGGCGAGTTCACCGCGGGCGACCCGGTGGAGCTGCGCGACCTGCGGGGGCGGCCCGTGGCGCGCGGGCTCGTCAACTTCGACGCCAAGGAGATGCCGCGACTCCTCGGCCGCTCCACCCGGGACCTCGCCCGGGACCTCGGACCCGCCTACGAACGCGAGGTCGTACACCGGGACGATCTCGTCCTCCTGCACGGCTGACGCCCCCCGAAACGGCTGAAAGTCCGGCCTTCGGACCGGGACCTTCACGAAAACCGCCCCAGACCGGGCCGCGGGCTGGTCCACTTTGTAGCAGGGAAACTGCGGGGTACAGCAAAAGCAACACATCACAGGAGGCCGCCGGTGAGACGAGCGCGCCCGGGGGCGCCGCCCCGAGGAACGGGTGGCCGCACCCTGACCAGTGTGGGAGCGGGGGCCGGCTTCGACGGGAGCGGACCCGCGGACCGGAGGGACGAGCGCCCCGCCCGGCCGGAGCCGAGACCGGCCGGCCGGGAGCACACCCCGTCGAAGCTGTGGCACGTCACCCTCTGCGTCTCCGGGACCGAGTTCCCGCTGAAGGAGGTCAGACGCGGACTCGAACAGCTCGCGCACGACCACCCCTTCCTGCTGACCAGCCGTTACGCCAACGACCACGCGGAGATCCGCTACTGGGAGGAGGCCCGCGACCTGCACGACGCGGCGGCGGTGGCCCTGCGGCTGTGGGGCGAGCACCGCTCCACCGCCGGCCTGCCGCCCTGGGCGATCGTCGGTCTCGAAGTCATCGACCGCGAGACCTACCACCAGCGCGTCGCCGAGGGATACGGGCCGCCTCCGGCCGCTCCGGTCGGCGTCCACCCGTACTGACCCGGCCCCGCCGGTGGAACGGCCGTCTCGCATCACGGGATGCGTGCGGAATGCCCGCAGGGTGCGCATTACTCTGCGGGCATGACCACGCTCTCGCCGTACGACAACATGTCTCCCGTGGCCCAGGCCGCCTACCGGGCCCGCTCCGCCGCCGCCGACATCGCGCCACTTCCGCGCGCGGCGAAGGACGACGCCCTCCTGGCGATCGCCGACGCGCTGGAAGTACGGACGAGCGACATCCTCGCGGCCAACGCCGAGGACGTGGCGCGCGCCCGGGAGGCGGGCACCAGCGAATCCGTCGTGGACCGGCTGACCCTCACCCCGGAGCGCATCCGCGCCATCGCCGCCGACGTACGGCACGTCGCCGCCCTGCCCGACCCGGTCGGCGAGGTGGTGCGCGGCTCGACCCTGCCCAACGGCATCGACCTGCGCCAGGTCCGGGTGCCGCTCGGCGTCGTCGGGATCATCTACGAGGCCCGGCCCAACGTGACCGTGGACGCCGCGGCGCTCTGCCTGAAGTCGGGCAACGCCGTCCTGCTGCGCGGCTCGTCCTCCGCCTTCGCGTCGAACACCGCCCTGGTGCGGGTGCTGCGCGACGCCGTCGGCGGCTCCGGACTGCCGGCCGACGCGGTGCAGCTGGTCCCGGGCGAGAGCCGGGACTCGGTGCGCGAGCTGATGCGCGCCCGGGGCCTCGTGGACGTGCTCATCCCGCGCGGCGGCGCCTCGCTGATCCGCACGGTGGTCGAGGAGTCCACCGTCCCCGTCATCGAGACCGGCACCGGCAACTGCCACGTGTACGTCGACGCGCAGACCGACCTGGACATGGCCGTGGAGATCCTGGTCAACTCCAAGGCCCAGCGCCCCAGCGTCTGCAACGCCGCGGAGACCCTGCTCGTCCACAAGGACGTCGCCGACGCCTTCCTGCCGCGCGCCCTGGACGCCCTGGCCGAGGCCGGAGTGACCGTACACGGCGACGAACGGGTGCTGGAGTACGCCGAGGGCTCCAAGGCCACGGTGGTGGCGGCGACCCCGGAGGACTGGGAGACCGAGTACCTCTCGTACGACATCGCGGCGGCCGTCGTGGAGTCGCTGGACGCGGCCGTGGCGCACATCCGGCTCTGGTCCTCCGGCCACACCGAGGCCATCGTGACCACCTCGCAGGCCGCCGCCCGCCGCTTCACCCAGCTGGTGGACTCCACCACGGTGGCCGTCAACGCCTCGACCCGGTTCACCGACGGAGGCCAGTTCGGTTTCGGCGCCGAGATCGGCATCTCCACGCAGAAGCTGCACGCCAGGGGGCCCATGGGTCTGCCCGAGCTGACGTCGACCAAGTACATCGTCACCGGCGACGGCCACGTGAGGTGACCCGTTGACGGGAGAATGCGCCGTCTCCCTGCCCAAAGCGGTCCGCCGGGGCTAGTCTGAAACCGTGGCGGACGACGCGGGGGGCAGGCCGTACCCGAACGGCTGGGAGCCCGACGACGACCGCGGGGGCGCGGACGAGGACTTCGCCTCCGTGGTGTTCGACGAGGACTTCGTACGGGCCGCCGAGTTCCACGAACCGACCGCCGTCGAGCGGCTGCTGGCGGCGGCCGAGGCGCGCGCGGAGGCCGACACCCGGCACGCCGGTGCCCGCGGCGGCCCCTTCGACGACGAGCTGTACGACGAGGGCCACGGCCCGGGCGGCTACGGCGGCCCGGGCGGCTACGACCCGCTCGACGGCGACGACTTCCACGAGCACGGCCCCTACGGACGCCACGGCGGCGCGCTGCGCCCGTACCGGGGGGCCGCCCGCTGGCACCGGCCGGTCGCCTGGCTGCTGGCCGTCCTGATGGGCGTCGGCATGGTCGCCCTGGCCTTCAGCGCCGTCTACCGCAACAGCTCGGGGGACCGGCAGGGCCAGGTCCCGCCACCGGCCTCCACCGGCGTGGACAGCGCGCCGGGCCCCGGGCCCGGGTCCGCCCCCTCGGACGCGGACGACCACTCCCGCCCGATGGTCTCCGCCGTCCCGCGCACCCCCTGACCCCCACGCGCCTCGCCCGGACGGCCCCGTCCTCCGTCCGGCGGTCCATGGGAACTCCCCGGTGGTTGCCGGGCGTCACCGCGTTTACCGTCGTCGTGTTCGACCCACCCTGAAGGTATGACCCCTCCTCCGCCCGAAGAGGGGACTTCTCACGGAGTCGGGAGAAGTCATGGCACACCGCGGAGATCCACCCGACGGCCCGGCGGAGAACGGCGCGCACGGCCCGGACGACGAGTACGGCTCACTCGTCTTCGACGAGTCCTTCGTGCGGGCGGCCCGGCTGCAGGAATTCTCCGCCCAGGAACGCATGGGCCGGCACGCCCGCGCCGTCCGCAGTCTGCCCGGGCGGGCCTACCGCAGCGGCTCCCGGATCGCCCTCGCCCTGATGATCCTCATCGCCCTGGCCTTCGGCACGGCCGTCTTCATGGGCCTGAGCCACCCCTACGAGACTCCGGCCGCCGCCCGGAAGCCCGAATCGCTGCGGATGACCCTCGTCCCGCTCGCCCCGCGCGGCGCCGTCCCAGCGGGCACCCCCGCCGCTCTCTTCGCCGGCAGCCCCGCCGCCCACTACGCGAAGGGCGGGGACGGCATCAACCCGCCGCCCGCCCGGCACACCGCCGACTTCTCGGAGAGCGAGGTGAGCGCCGCCCTGGCCACCGTCAAGGACTACCTGGTCGCCTCCTCGCTCGACCCCGACGTACTCAGCGGGAACGCCGTGCGCCCCGTGGAAGCGCTGCTCGACCCGGACCAGATGGAGCAGTTCGACCGCAGTGTCGACGAGCCCTACGACGACGGGCAGCACGCCGCGACCGGCTGGCTCGTCCGCTTCGACCCGGCCGAGGCGACCCCGGACCCCGAGGTCCGGGTCCGCGGCACCCTGCGCTACACCCAGACGGGCTCCGACGCCCTGGAGGTGGTCTCGGACCACACCTTCACGTACGCCCTGCGGCCCGCCGTGTCGGGTCCTCAGCCGAAGGGCGGAGCCTCCCTCTTCACCGTGCGGCGGGAGATGCGCTTCCGGTTCGACCGGGAGGACCTGAGGCTGCACCGGCTGGAGGTGCAGACCAGCTACCTCCAAGCGGGCCCGCAGTCCTGCCCGGCCGACGCCTCGGGAGCCCTGCGGCCGCTGCTCGCCGGCCAGCGGGCGGTCTCGCGCGGGCCGGCGGGCACCGACCCGTACGCCACGGGCCGGCCCGTCGCCGCGCTCTGCGGGACGCTGGAGGTCAGCTCCCTTCCGCCGAAGGCCCCTGCGAGCCCTCAGGGCCCTCCGTCCGCTCCGTCCCCGACGGCCGCGCGGAGCCGCCCGTAGCACCGTCCTTGGCGCCGCCCCCGCCGGTGAACTTGTCGCGGAGCTTGCCGCCCAGGTCCCCGGCGCCGCCCGCTATGTCGCCGACGAGCTTCATCAGCGGATCCTTGCTGTTGCGCACCGATTCGGCGTAATGCGAGGCGGACTCCTTGAACGAGTCCGTCACCGACGTGTCCTTGTCCTCGTCCCGGCGCGGGTAGTGGCCGTCCATGATCCGCTGGTAGTCGCGGGTCTCCGACCACTTCTTCAGCTCGGCGGCGCGGACCGTGGTGAACGGGTGTGAGCGGGGCAGCACGTTGAGGATCTTGAGCACCGAGTCGCGCAGGTCCCCGGACTTCTCGTACTCGTCGGCCTGGGCCAGGAACGCGTCCACGTTCATCTCGTGCAGGTGGTTGCCGCCGGCGATCTTCATCAGGCCGCGCATCGACGCCTGTATGTCCTGGCCGACCAGCAGCCCGGCGCGGTCCGCCGACAGCTCCGACTTGCGGAACCACTCGCGCAGCGCCGTCACGATCGCCATGATCGCGACGTTGCCCAGCGGGATCCAGGCGACCTTGAGCGCCAGGCTGGTGAGGAAGAGGAGGATCGTGCGGTACACCGCGTGACCCGACAGGGCGTGCCCGACCTCGTGGCCGATGACCGCCCGCATCTCCTCCTCGTCCAGCAGTTCGACCAGGCCCGTGGTCACCACGATGATCGGCTCGTCCAGCCCGATGCACATGGCGTTGGGCTTGGGGTCCTGGTTGACGTACATCGGCGGGACCTTCTCCAGGTCCAGGATGTAACAGGCGTCGCGGAGCATGTCGTTGAGGTGCGCGAACTGGGCGTCGCTCACCCGGACGGAGTCCGACAGGAAGAGGAGGCGCAGGCTGCGCTCGGGCAGCAGTCCGCTCAGCGCCTTGAAGACGGTGTCGAAGCCGCTGAGCTTGCGCAGCGCGACCAGCGCGGAGCGGTCCGCGGGGTGCTCGTAGGCCCGGGAGGAGATCCCCGGGAAACGCTTGCGCTGCCTGCTCGGTACGCGGTCCTGGCTCTCGTGGCTGCTGCTGGTCATGACCTGGGCCCCCTGTGTTCGTACGAGACGTCGCTCGCCCCCCTGACGCCGCCCAGCCTAGGTGCTGGGGCTACGGTGTGCGGGGGGCTGTGGATAACTGAGGAGACGCCCGACATGCCGCACACCGTTGCTCTGTTCGCCGCCGCGTCCGGGGACCAGGGGCCGGGCAACACGATCCGCATCGTGCTGGTCGCCTCCCTGCTGGGAGCCGCACTGCTGGCCTGGTTCCTGCTCCGCGGATACCGCAACGACGACGACAACGACTGAGTCGGCGTGAGCGTGCCCGGGGCACCCGCATACGATGTCCGCGACGTCTTCCCCCGACTCCCGATCGATAGGTCCTGCCGAAGATGAGCCTCACGAGCACCGCACACCAGCTGGTCACCGTCGCCGCCGAGGGCGAGCACGGTGGCAATCACGAAAGCCTCAGCCCCTACCTCACCGGTGGCGGTGCCTTTGTCGTGCTTCTCCTCCTTCTGTGGATCACCACGCGCTTCAACCGCGACCGCTGAGACCGGGGCGTACAGCTGTGCCAGTAGGCTCTGCACGCATGGGAGAGCAGGAAGTGCCTACCGGCCGCGTAAAACGCCGACTCGGCGTGATGGGCGGGACGTTTGACCCGATCCATCATGGACACCTGGTGGCGGCCAGTGAAGTGGCCGCCCAGTTCCACCTCGACGAGGTGATCTTCGTACCGACCGGGGAGCCGTGGCAGAAGAGCCACAAGCACGTGTCCCCGGCGGAGGACCGTTATCTGATGACGGTCATCGCGACGGCGTCCAACCCGCAGTTCTCGGTCAGCCGGAGCGACATCGACCGCAAGGGCCCCACGTACACGATCGACACGCTGCGGGACCTGCGTGAGTTCCACGGCGACGCGGACCTCTTCTTCATCACCGGTGCCGACGCGCTCGCCCAGATCCTCACCTGGCGCAACGCCGACGAGCTGTTCTCCCTCTCCCATTTCATCGGCGTGACCCGGCCGGGGCACCTCCTCACGGACGACGGGCTGCCGAAGGGGGGCGTCTCCCTGGTGGAGGTCCCCGCGCTCGCGATCTCCTCGACGGACTGCCGCGCGAGGGTGGCCCAGGGCGAACCGGTCTGGTATCTCGTGCCCGACGGTGTGGTCCGCTACATCGACAAGCGCCAGCTGTACCGCGGCGAGTGAGCCACGGAAAGGGGCACCGGTGAACGACCGACAGAACCCGTACGACCCGTACTACCAGCAGCCGCAGATCATCGGCTACGACGAGTACGGGCAGCCGGTGTACCAGCAGCCGGGGCAGCAGCAGTACGACCCGTACGCGCAGCAGCAGCCGGACCCGTACGGAGGCCAGGCGCCCCAGGGCGGCGGGCAGGGCTACGGCTACGACCCGTACGCCCAGCAGCAGCCCTCCGCCCCGCCGCAGCAGCCGTACGACCCCTACGCGGCCCAGCCCCAGCAGGCACCGCAGCAGGACTACGGCTACGACCGGTACGGGTACGACACCGGGCAGCAGCAGCCCGCGCACGACACCGCGCAGCAGCCCGCCGCGGTCGACACGACCCAGCAGTGGGGCCTCCCGCAGCAGGCCGCCGCCCCCGCGTCCGCCCCGCCTGCCCCGCCCCGTGAGCCCGAGCCGCGTCCGGCGCCGGAGGCGGCCGTGCCCGGGCAGCGCCGCGGTGGCGAGGACTACCGCACCGAGCAGTTCGCCTTCATCGAGGAGCCCGACGAGGACTCCGAAGACGTCATCGACTGGCTCAAGTTCACCGAGAGCCGCAGCGAGCGCCGCGAGGAGGCGCGCCGCAAGGGCCGCAACCGGATCGTCGCGCTGATCGTCGTCGGGGTCCTGGCCGTCCTCGGCGGCGTCGGTTACCTGTGGTCGGCGGACAAGCTCCCCGGGATGTCCGGCGGCGAGAAGGAGAACACCGCGACGACCGGTCCCCAGCGCCGGGACGTCATCGTGGTCCACCTCCACAACACCACGTCCGGCGGCACGTCCACCGCCCTGCTCGTCGACAACGTCACCACCAAACAGGGCACCACGGTCCTGCTCCCCAACTCCCTCGCCGTCTCCGACGAGGACGGCAGCACCACCACGCTCGGCAAGTCGGTCGAGGACGACGGCACGTCCGGGACCCGGGAGTCCCTGGACACCCTGCTCGGCACCGACATCAGCGGGACCTGGCGGCTCGACACGCCCTACCTGGAGAACCTGGTCGACCTCGTCGGCAACATCGAGGTCGACACCGACACCGCCGTGCCGGGCGCCAAGAAGGGCTCCGGCGACCTGGTGAAGAAGGGCGAGGCGCAGACCCTCAGCGGCCAGATGGCCGTCGCCTACGCCACGTACCGCGGGCCCGGTGAGGCCGAGGCCAAGCAGCTGATGCGGTTCGGGCAGGTCGTACGCGGGGTGCTGCGCAAGATGTCCGACGACCCGCAGGCAGCCACGGTCACCGTCCAGACGCTGGCCCAGATCCTCGACCCGTCGCTGCCCGAGAAGGACCTCGGCGCCTCGCTGGCGAAGCTGGCCGAGCACGCCAAGGTCGGCGACTACAAGACGGCACTGCTGCCGGTGCAGGACGACGGCACCCTCACCGACGCGGCCACCGAGAGCGTGGTCAAGGACATCCTCGGCGGCACGGTCAAGGCGCCGTCGGCCGACGGGGTGATCCGGGTCGGGATCAGGAACGCCACCGGTGACACCGGCTCCACCGAGTCCGCCCGGGGCAAGCTGGTCAACGGCGGTTTCGCCTTCGTCAACAGCGGGAAGGCCGACGCGGTCGCCTCCTCGCAGGTGGTCTACGCCGAAGCGGCCGACAAGGAGAAGGCGACCGAGGTCGCCAAGACCCTCGGGCTGCCGGCGACCTCGGTCGAGAAGGGCAAGCCGGCCGGGAACGCGGACGTGTCCGTCCTCCTGGGCCAGGACTACAAGGCCAAGTAGGCGCGGAGGCCGCGGGAGGTCCGGAGCCGAACGGCCCGGGCCTCCCCGGGCGGCCCGTGGGCGGGCCACGGAATACGGCTGTGTGGGCGGGCGGTTCCCCGTGAGACCCTAGAGGTCTATCCGACCGACGACGAAAGCCTGCTTGTGACCGCCACTGACCGCTCCATCGAGCTCATCAACGCCGCCGCCCAGGCGGCCGCCGACCGGCTCGCGCACGACATCATCGCCTACGACGTCAGCGACGTGCTGTCGATCACCGACGCCTTCCTGCTGGCCTCGGCCCCCAACGACCGCCAGGTCAAGTCGATCGTCGACGAGATCGAGGAGCGGCTGCAGAAGGAGCTCGGCGCCAAGCCGGTCCGCCGCGAGGGCGACCGCGACGCCCGGTGGATCCTCCTCGACTACGTCGACATCGTCATCCACGTCCAGCACAGCGAGGAGCGCGTCTTCTACGCGCTGGAGCGCCTGTGGAAGGACTGCCCCGAGCTCGACCTGCCCGAGGACGCCGTGAAGACCCGCGGCAAGGCCGCCGAGCACGCGCAGCTCAACGGCGGTACGGAAGGTGAGCAGAGCTGAACGGCAGCAGGAGCGGCAGGGGCCGCAGGATCGTCCTCTGGCGGCACGGCCAGACGGCATGGAATCTGGAACGCCGCTTCCAGGGTTCCACGGACATCGAGCTGACCGAGACCGGCGTCGCGCAGGCACGCCGGGCCGCCCGGCTGCTCGCCTCGCTGAAGCCGGACGCGATCGTGGCCTCCGACCTGCGGCGGGCCGCGGCCACGGCCGCCGAGCTCGCCGCGATCACCGGGCTCGACGTGGTGCACGACGCGGGTCTGCGTGAAACCTACGCGGGTGCCTGGCAGGGCCTGACCCACGAGGAGATCGTGGAGCGGTACGGCGAGCAGTACGCCGCGTGGAAGCGCGGCGAGCCCGTGCGGCGCGGCGGCGGCGAGCTGGAGACCGAGGTCGCCGACCGGGCCGCCCCGGTGGTTCTCGGGCAGGCCGAGAAGCTGCCCGACGGCGGCACGCTGGTCGTCGTGAGCCACGGTGGCACCATCCGGACCACCATCGGCCGGCTGCTGGGCCTGGAGGCGCACCACTGGGAAGGGCTCGGCGGGCTGACCAACTGCTGCTGGTCGGTGCTCGGCGAGGGCGCCCGCGGCTGGCGGCTGCTGGAGCACAACGCCGGCACCCTGCCGGAACCGGTGCTCGGGGACGACACCTGATCCGGCCGCCCCTCGGGGCGGCGGGGGCCGGATTTCACTTTCCGGCTGGTCACAGGCTAAAGTTCTTCTTGTTCGCAGCGCGGAAGCGCAGGGAAACACAGCGGACAGCGGGGCTATAGCTCAGTTGGTAGAGCGCTTGCATGGCATGCAAGAGGTCAGGAGTTCAATTCTCCTTAGCTCCACAATCGGAAATCCCGTCCCCGTCAGGGGGCGGGATTTCCGCATGTGTGGTCAACGGTCCCCACCGCCCCGGCAGTGTGCCCGCAGCGCGCCGAGCAGCGCCCGGCTCTCCTCGTCTGCCGGGGTGTACGTGACGATCCGGCACTCGGGCAGTCCGTTGATGGTCAGAGACACCGAGGTCATCCGTATCTCACCGGCCACCGCCCAGTGCCGGAAGGTCTTCACGCGCCGCCCCGGCGGGACGACGTCCCCGCTGCGCCACAGCCGCGCGAAGTAGGGGCTGGCCTCCGACAGCGCCGCGATGAACGTCTCCCACGCGGGCTCGCCCACATGGCGTCCGTAGCCGCTGCGCAGGGTCGCTGCCATCAGGGGCAGCTCCTGGGAGCGGTGAACGATCGGACAGTCCTCCTCCGATGCCGTGAACAGCGACCACAACGCGTTGGGGACCTTGGTGCCCCGCATGGCGGGGAGGGCGAAGATGTCGCGGTACCCCGGGTTGGTCGCCAGTACGTCGTAGCGCGCGTTGTAGACGGCTGCGGGCAGCGGGTCGAGCGCGTCGATGATGCCCTGGATCTCCTCGCCGACCTCGAAGGTGTCGCACCCCCGCCCTGGCAGGAAGGCGACACCCGCCAGTTCGTACAGGTGCTCGCGCTCCGGCGGGTCCAGTCGCAGCGTCCTCGCCACCGCGTCCAGGACCTGCGGGGAGGCGTTGATCGGGCGGCCCTGCTCCAGCCAGGTGTACCAGGTCACACCGACTCCGGAGAGCTGGGCGACCTCCTCACGGCGCAGCCCCGGCGTACGCCGTCTTAAGCCGGGGGCCATGCCCACGTCGGCCGGGGTCACCCGGGCCCGGCGGCCGCGCAGGAAGGCGGCGAGCTCCGGCCGCCTGTCCGTCGCCGGTCCGCTCCGCCGCGTGCGCTGCTGTGCCGTCACCGTCGTCACGCCCCCCATCCTCGGTGCTGCGCCCGGCTGTTGCCAGGTGCTGCCAGTACCAGCATCAGCGGGCTCTCGTTACCCGTATGCGTACGGCACCAGCCTGGAGCCCATGACCGCGACATCCGAGACGACGGCATCACGCTCCGTCACCAGTAGAACCTCCACCACTGACAAGGCCCCTGCCCGACTGCTCGCCGTCGTGCTGACGGCCCAGTTCATGGCCATGCTCGACATCTTCATCGTGAATGTCGCCGCGCCGACGATCCGTTCCGAACTCGGCTCGTCCGGAGCCCAGTTGCAGCTGGTAGTGGCCGGTTACACCATCTCGTACGCCGTCCTCCTCGTCGCCGGCGCCCGGCTCGGCGGCGTGTTCGGCCACGGCCGGGCGCATCTGGCCGGGCTCGCCGTCTTCACCGCGGCCTCGCTCGCCTGCGGACTGGCCGCGGACTCGGGGCAGCTGATCGCCTTCCGGGTGATCCAGGGGGCGGGCGCGGCGGTGATGATCCCGCAGGTGCTCAGCCTGATCCAGCAGCACTTCACCGGGGCGGCGCGGGTGCGCGCGATCGGTGCCTACAGTGCCGTGCTGGCCACGGGCGCGGCCGCCGGGCAGGTCGTGGGCGGGGTGCTGGTGAGCGTCGACCTGTTCGGGGCGGGCTGGCGGCCCGTGTTCCTGGTCAACGTCCCGATCGGGCTCGTCCTGCTGGTGATCGGCACGCGTGTGCTGCCCGGGGAACCGCGTACCGGGGTGGCCCGCGGGGAGGCGCGGGCGCGCGGGTTCGATCCGGTGGGCCTCGTGCTCCTGGCGGTGGCCGTCACGCTGCTGACCGTGCCGCTGGTGCTCGGTCAGGAGCTGGGCTGGCCGGACTGGACGTGGGCCTGCCTGCTCGCCTGCGCGGTGGTCCTCGCCGGCTTCGTGGCGTACGAGACACGGCTCGCCGCGCGCGGCGGTGCGCCCCTGATCGCGCCCCGAGTGCTCCGGTTGCCCGGAATCGCGGTGGCGTCGGCGCGCCTCCTGCTGGTGATGGCCGCCAACGCGGGCTTCCTCTTCACGCTGACCCTGCACCTCCAGGGCGGCCTCGGGTACTCGGCGCTGCACGCGGGGCTGATGTGCGCGCCGACCGCGGTGGCCTTCGGCACGGCCGGGCTGACCTGGCGGCGGTGGCCGGCCCGGCTCCAGCGGCACCTGGTGCCCGGCGGGTTCGCGGTACTGGCCGCCGGTGAGGCGTCGACCGGGCTCGCACTGCGGGGCGGGGGCGGCGGGAGCGTCGCCCTGTACGCGGGTTTCGTGCTCATCGGCGTGGGTATGGCTCTCGCGTTCAGCCCCAACCTCGCGGGCGCCCTGGCGGACGTACGGCCGCAGGACGCCGCCGACGCCAGCGGTGTGCTGGTGACGGTGACCCAGCTCGGGCAGGTCATCGGCGTCGCCGCCATCGGCACTCTCTATCTCAACCGCCTCGGTACGCCGGGGCCGCAGGGGTCGGGGCACGCGCTGTGGGTCTGCGAGCTGTCCCTGGCCGCCGTGGCGTGCGCGGGGGCCGTGGCGGGGCTCGCACGACGGCGGCGGGCGGGAACGGCGGTCGGCTGACCCCCTTGCGGGGTCATGGCAGAATCGGACCGCCGGAGGGGGCGACGGACCGAACGGGAGGGTGTGCGCGATGCCTGGGAGCCGCCACGAGGTCCCGCAGTCGCGTTTCTTCCGCCGGGGCCGGAGCTGAGCCATGGGTGCACACAGGCGGAAGTGCGACTGGTGCGGCAGCGGTACGCCCATCGTCAGGGACATGGACCCGGTCAACGCGGACTATCAGTACTGGTGCGAGGAATGCGCGCGGGCGCTGATCATAAAAGGCGACCCCATCGAGACCTACCGGGAGCTCGAAGGGGAGCCGATCTACGGCCGGCTCCTGGAGGAGCACTGCACCCTCAAGCGCTTCTACTCCTTCGCCACGGCCTGACCGCTTCCCCTCCTCCGGCGGGTGAGAACCGGACGGAGGGGAATCGATTTGGTGGACGGCCCGGGTGACCGGTACTGTTCTCGATGTCGCCAGGGAGACCGGGCGGCGCGACGAGGGGCTATAGCTCAGTTGGTAGAGCGCTTGCATGGCATGCAAGAGGTCAGGAGTTCAATTCTCCTTAGCTCCACAGTGAAGAAGGAACGGCGGGCCATCCGAATCGGATGGCCCGCCGTTCCGCGTGCGGGGGCCGGTCGGCGGCCATGGCCCGGTGGGGGGCCGGCTCGGTGCGGTACCCTGACGCCATGCGTGCCGTAGCCCTTCTGCTTAGCGAGCCGCGCTGATCAGTCCCGACCGGTGAGAACGCCTGGTCGGCATCAGCGCGGCGTCCCCTCCTGTGCGAGGGGATTTTTCGTTTCCAAGGACGTGTGTCCGTAGACGTGGATGCCGGCAGATGACGATCGATGGAGCTTTGAGGATCATGAGCGAGACGAATACCGCAGCGGACGCCGCTGCGCCGCACCGCTACACGGCAGCGATGGCCGCCGACATCGAGGCACGCTGGCAGGACTTCTGGGACGCCGAGGGCACGTACGAGGCGCCCAACCCGACCGGTGACCTGGCGGGCGATCCGGAGCTGGCCGCCCGGCCCAAGAAGTTCATCATGGACATGTTCCCGTACCCCTCGGGCGCGGGACTGCACGTCGGCCACCCGCTGGGCTACATCGCCACCGACGTCTTCGCCCGCCACCAGCGGATGACCGGGCACAACGTCCTGCACACTCTGGGCTTCGACGCCTTCGGCCTGCCCGCCGAGCAGTACGCCGTGCAGACCGGCACGCACCCGCGGGTCTCCACCGAGGCCAACATCGAGAACATGACGGCGCAGCTGCGCCGGCTGGGCCTGGGCCACGACAAGCGCCGCTCGTTCGCCACGATCGAGTCCGAGTACTACAAGTGGACCCAGTGGATCTTCCTGCAGATCTTCAACTCCTGGTACGACACCGAGGCGGACCGCGCCCGGCCCATCGCCGAGCTGGTCGCCCAGTTCGAGAGCGGCGAGCGCGCCACCCCTGACGGCCGTGACTGGTCCGCGCTGAGCGCCGCCGAGCGCGCCGACGTCCTGGGCGAGTACCGGCTGGCCTACGCGTCCGACGCGCCGGTCAACTGGTCGCCCGGCCTGGGCACCGTCCTGGCCAACGAGGAGGTCACCGCCGACGGCCGCTCCGAGCGCGGGAACTTCCCCGTCTTCAAGGCGAAGCTGCGCCAGTGGAACATGCGCATCACCGCCTACGCCGACCGGCTGCTGAACGACCTGGACGGGCTGGACTGGCCCGAGGCGATCAAGCTGCAGCAGCGCAACTGGATCGGCCGCTCCGAGGGCGCGCGGGTCGACTTCCCGGTCGACGGCGCGGGCAGCGTCACCGTCTTCACCACCCGCCAGGACACCCTGTTCGGCGCCACCTACATGGTGCTGGCACCGGAGCACGAGCTGGTCGAGCGGATCATTCCCGCCGCCTGGCCCGAGGGCACCCACCCGGTCTGGACGGGCGGCCACGCCTCTCCGGCCGAGGCGGTCACCGCGTACCGCAAGCAGGCCGCCTCGAAGTCGGACGTCGAGCGGCAGGCCGAGGCCAAGGACAAGACCGGTGTCTTCACCGGCGCGTACGCCACCAACCCCGTCAGCGGCGAGCGGATCCCCGTCTTCATCGCCGACTACGTCCTGATGGGCTACGGCACCGGCGCGATCATGGCCGTACCGGCGCACGACGCGCGCGACTTCGCGTTCGCGCGCGCCTTCGAGCTGCCGATGCGCTGCGTGGTCGAGCCGTCGGACGACCGCGGCACCGACGCCTCGACGTGGGAGGACGCCTTCGCCTCGTACGACGCGAAGCTGGTCAACTCCGCCAACGACGAGATCTCGCTGAACGGTCTGGGCGTCGCCGACGCCAAGGCCCGCATCACCGAGTGGCTGAAGGAGCACGGCGTCGGCGAGGGCACCGTCAACTTCCGGCTGCGCGACTGGCTGTTCAGCCGCCAGCGCTACTGGGGCGAGCCCTTCCCGATCGTGTACGACGAGGAGGGCATCGCCCACCCGCTGCCCGAGTCGATGCTGCCGCTGGAACTGCCCGAGGTCGACGACTACTCGCCGCGCACCTTCGACCCGGACGACGCCGACACGCAGCCCGAGACCCCGCTGTCGCGCAACGCCGAATGGGTCGACGTCACGCTGGACCTGGGCGACGGGTCCGGTCCGCGGAAGTACCGCCGCGAGACCAACACCATGCCCAACTGGGCCGGTTCCTGCTGGTACGAGCTGCGCTACCTGGACCCGACCAACTCCGAGAAGCTGGTCGACCCGGCGATCGAGGAGTACTGGATGGGCCCGCGCGAGGGGCAGCCGACCGGGGGCGTCGACCTGTACGTGGGCGGCGCCGAGCACGCCGTGCTGCACCTGCTGTACGCCCGCTTCTGGTCCAAGGTGCTGCACGACCTGGGCCACGTCTCCTCCGCCGAGCCCTTCCACAAGCTGTACAACCAGGGCATGATCCAGGCGTTCGTCTACCGGGACAGCCGCGGCATCGCGGTCCCGGCGGCCGAGGTCGAGGAGCGCGACGGGGCGTTCTACCACCAGGGCGAGAAGGTCTCCCGCGTCCTGGGCAAGATGGGCAAGTCCCTGAAGAACGCCGTCACGCCGGACGAGATCTGCGCCGAGTTCGGCGCGGACACACTGCGCCTGTACGAGATGGCCATGGGCCCCCTGGACGTGTCCCGGCCGTGGGACACGCGTGCGGTCGTCGGCCAGTACCGGCTGCTGCAGCGGCTGTGGCGCAACATCGTCGACGAGGAGACCGGGGAGGTCACCGTGGTCGACTCCGAGCCCGGCGAGGACACGCTGCGCGCGCTGCACAAGGCCATCGACGGCGTCGGCGGCGACATGGCCGGCATGCGCTTCAACACGGCGATCGCCAAGGTCACCGAGCTGAACAACCACCTGACCAAGGCGGGCGGTCCGCTGCCCCGCCCGGTCGCCGAGGCCCTGGTGCTGCTGGTGGCGCCGCTGGCCCCGCACATCGCCGAGGAGCTGTGGCACCGGCTGGGCCACACGGAGTCGGTCGTGCACCAGGACTTCCCGGTGGCCGACCCGGCGTACGTGGTGGACGAGACCGTGACCTGCGTGGTTCAGGTGAAGGGCAAGGTCAAGGCACGCCTGGAGATCTCCCCGTCGATCACCGACGCCGAGCTGGAGGCCCTGGCCCTGGCCGATCCTGCCGTCGTCGCCGCGCTGGGCGACGCGGGCATCCGCAAGGTCATCGTCCGCGCGCCGAAGCTGGTGAACATCGTTCCCGCGTAGTCGCGGCCGCGGGTGAGGGCTTTCCCCTACGGGCAGGTTGGGGGTTCCGATGGAACCCCCAACCTGCCCGTTCCGTTTACGGTGGAGAGGACCGGTGTACCTGTACCGGAGGCCGTCACACCATCCGAGGGGCGCTCATGGAAGCCGTGATCCTGATCCTGGGGCTGCTCGTCGTCGCCTTCATGGCCCTGGGCGTCTACGCGACGGTCAAGGTCGTCGGGGCGGCCAGGCGCGGCGTGGACCGCACGATCACGCAGGCGCGCCGGACCGTCGAGGACACCACCCTGCGGGCCAAGAGCTACGGGCAGCTGGGCGTCGGCGGTGAGCTGGCGCAGCTGCGCCTCTCGCTGCGCACGTCGATGCGCGCCACTCAGGACGCCCTGCGGGCGGGGGTGGCCGAGGACGCGTCGCTGTCGGAGTCCCTGGGCCTGTTCGACCGGCTCAGCGCTCACGGCCACGAGCTGGACGCGGAGCTGAAGGCGCTGGAGCGCGAGCCCGACAAGGCGACGGTGGCCTCGCGCCTGCCGGGCCTCAAGGAGCGCACCGCGCAGATCACCCGTTCCGCCGACTCGCTGCGCTGGGCCGCCCGGGACCGGGCCCGCAAGTTCGCCGACGACGAGCTGTCGGCGTTGAACGCGCAGATCGACGTGGAGGCGGGGGCGCTGCGGCACTGGACCACGGTCGATGAGGCGCCGGGTCCCTCGCCGGAGTGGGGCGGCGAGGCGGACGCGCCGGCCGCGGACCACCGATCGGCGGCGGACCACCGGCCGTCGTCCGACGCGCCGGAAGGGGGCCGCCGGAAGCCGCCCGAGGCCCTCACCGCCCGCGACCCCCGGCGGAGCACCGCCTACCCGTGGCAGAAGACGACCCGGCCCGAGACCACCAACTGACCGTGAACGCCCGGCGGCCGGGACGCGCGGGGGACGGGGCGATCACCGGTGACCGAGGGTGGCAGGATGCGATGCGAAGCGACCGTGACTGATCACACGCGCGGGGTCGGACTGCCTACTCCGTCCCCCTGCGGGTAACCTCCGGGGCATGTCCCGCCATGTCGCGATCGTCACCGATTCCACGGCCTACCTGCCGCCCGACGCGATGCGGCGGCACGGCATCACGGCGGTGCCGCTGACGGTGGTGTTGGGCGATCAGGCACTGGAGGAGGGCACCGAGATCTCGGCCCGTTCGCTGGCTCTGGCCCTGCAGAAACGTCGTTCCGTGACCACGTCGCGGCCCAGCCCCGAAGTCTTCGCCGCCACCTACCGGGCCGTCGCGGAGGCCGGTGCGAGCGGCATCGTCTCGCTCCATCTGTCGGCGGAGTTCTCCGGTACGTACGACGCGGCGGTCCTCGCGGCGAAGGACGCCCCGGTGCCGGTGCGCGTGGTGGACACGGGCATGGTCGCGATGGCCCTCGGCTTCTGCGCGCTGTCCGCCGCCGAGACGGCCGGGGCGGGCGGCAGCCTGGACGAGGCGGTGGCGGCGGCCGAAAAGCGCGCCTCGGGCACCTCCGCCTATTTCTACGTCGACACCCTGGACTACCTGCGCCGGGGCGGCCGGATCGGCGCCGCGCAGGCCCTGCTCGGCTCGGCCCTCGCGGTCAAGCCCCTGCTCCAGCTCGACGGCGGCCGGATCGAGCTGCTGGAGAAGGTGCGGACGGCCTCGAAGGCGATCGCGCGGCTGGAGGAGATCGTCGCCGAACGCGCGGGCAGCGGGCCCGTGGACATCGCGGTGCACCACCTCGCGGCGTCCGAGCGGGCGGACCGGCTGGCCGAGCGGCTGCGGGAACGCGTGCCCGGGCTCGTGGACCTGCACGTCAGCGAGGTCGGCGCGGTGATCGGCGCGCACACCGGGCCGGGGCTGCTGGGAGCAGTGGTCTCACCCCGCTGAAGCACCTGCCGCCCGGCGGACGCGGTGCTGGGCGGACACAGGGCTGGGTGGACACAGGGCTGGGTGGACACAGGGCTGGGTGGACACGGCGCTGGGGGCTCGGCGCTGGGGGTGCGTCACTCTTCGGAGTGGCTGAGTTATACACAAGGGGACCGTTTTCCACGGAAATAGCCGGGGCTCAGCGGGATTGCGCAGGACTGCCTAGCGTCCTGACCCATGGCTTCCCGATCACATCGTGTAACCAGCGGACCCGGCGGAGCGGGTGCCGGCCCCGGCCGCGCCCCGGATTCCGACGGACGCATGCGACGAACGGCGCGCCCAGGACCGGGCCGCCGGCGCCGGGCTTTGGCCCGCTCGGAGGTGGCCGCAGCGGCGCGCAGCAGAGCCGACGCGCTGATGGCGGGCGGGTCCGGGGGGCGCGTCGCGCGGTGGGGGGCCGGGGTGCCCGCTGCCGGGGTGCCGGTTGCGGCGGACGGGGCGGGGGAGGCGCCTCCTTCGGACGTGGCGCCTGTGGTGAGCGTGCCGCCTGTGGCGAGCGCGGCACCTGGGGCGAGCGCCGAACCCGTGGGGCGGTGGGCGGCGGCCGTGTTCGCGGTGCGAGAGCGGCTGCCGATGTGGGTGCAGCTCCGATGCGGCCTGGAGCCGAAGACGCTTGCCGCGCTCGCCGTGATCCTGGTCGCGGGCGCCGTGTTCGCCGGGATGCACTTCTGGTCCGCCCGGCCGGAGGGTGTCCGGGCTCCTGACATGGTCGGTGAGGCGGTGCACGCGCCCACGCCGGAGACGGACCCGGAGCCGGAGGGCAGGGCGCGGCCCGAGCCGTCTCCCGGGCCCGCCGCCGGTCCGGGCGGGCAGATCGTGGTGGACGTCAGCGGGAAGGTGCGGAACCCGGGGTTGCGCAGGCTGCCCGCCGGGTCGCGGGTGGACGACGCGCTGACAGCAGCGGGCGGGGCACGGCCGGGAGCAGATCTGGCGGGGCTCAACCGGGCCCGGGTGCTCATGGACGGCGAGCAGATCGTGGTGGGCGTCCCGCCGGCCGCGTCCCCGGCTCCCGGCGTGGCTGGTCCCGCCGCCGAGGGGAGTGGGAGCGGACCGGTGAGCCTGAACACCGCGACGGCGGAACAGCTGGAGGGGCTTCCGGGTGTCGGCCCCGTTCTCGCCCAGCACATCGTGGACTACCGCACACAGCACGGGGGCTTCCGGTCCGTGGACGAACTCCGCGAGGTCAACGGGATCGGCGACCGCCGGTTCGCGGACCTGCGGCCCCGGGTACGGCCGTGAACGCGGGGGACGCCCTCGGGGCGTCGGGTCCGCGCGCGGTGTCGGCTACGAGCGAGGAGCCGGAGGCCCACGGGGACCTCGAGGCGCCCGCGGAGCCGGACATCCACGGGGCGTCGGGCAGGCGACTGGGGCTGTCCGACCCTCGGCAGGAGGGCCCGGCCGACCTCCGGTTGCTCGCCCCCGCAGCGGCGGCCTGGGCCGGTGCCGGGCTCGCGCTGGGGGCTCCCGGGCACTGGGCGGCGATGGGGGTCGTGCTCTGTCTGGGGACGGCGATGGTGCTCCTCGCGGTGGGCCTGCGACGGTCCCGTACGCCGGGCGGGGGTGGTGCGGGCGGGAAGGCCGGGGCGAGGAGTGGGGGAGGCGCGAGCGGTGTCGCCGGGGTGAGGGGCCGGGGCGGTGCGGTCGGGGAGGGCGAGGCGAGGGACGGGGGCGGCGCAAGCGGGGAGGCCGGTGCGGAGGGCGCGTTCGGTGCCGCACCAGCGTCCGATGTCGCCTCAGCGTCCGATGTCGCCTCAGCGTCCGGTGCCGTGTGCGGAGGTGGGTGGGGGCGGTTGCAGGCGACAGCCGTCGCGGCGGTGCTGCTCTGCGGGGCGGCCGGGGCGGCGTCCGCCGGCCTGCACGGTGCCGATGTGCGCCGAGGCCCCCTGCCCGGACTGGCCCGGCAGTTCGCGCGCGTCCAGGCGGAGATCACCCTCACCTCCGACGCCCGGCGCACGTTCCCCCGGGTGCGCGGCGACCGCAGCACGCCCGCCTCCCTGCTCCTGGACGCGGAGGTCACCCGGCTGACGCGGGCCGACGGCACGGCCGTACGGCTGCGGACGCCGGTCCTGGTCATCGTCCCGCCGGGCGGCGCTGCGGCGGCCTGGCAGCGGCTGCTGCCCTCCACCAGCCTGCGGGTCGCCGGGCGACTGGCGCCCCCGTCGCACCAGGGCGAACGGGTCGCCGCCGTCCTACGGCCCGACGGAAAGGCCCCGCCCCGGGTGACCGGCCCGCCCAGCCTCCTCCAGCGCACCGCGGGCGGTCTGCGTGCCGGGCTGCGCGAGGCCACCGACGGACTGGGCCCCGACGCGCGGGCGTTGCTGCCCGGACTGGTGGTCGGTGACACATCACGGGTCACGCCCGAGCTGCACGACGCGTTCCGGGCGACCGATCTCACGCACTTGATGGCCGTATCCGGATCCAATCTGGCGATCATGCTTGTTCTGCTCATCGGGCCGCCCGGCCGGGCGCTGCGGGCCGAACGCGGGGGACTGGCACCCAGGCTGGGGATCTCCCTGCGGATGACCGCATTGCTCGGTGGCGGGCTCACGCTCGCCTTCGTCCTGGTCTGCCGGCCCGAACCGAGTGTGCTGAGGGCCGCCGCGTGCGGGCTGATCACGCTTCTCGCCATCGGTACCGGCCGGCGCCGGACGCTGATTCCCGCGCTGTGTGCCGCCGTGCTGCTCCTGGTGCTCTACGACCCATGGCTGGCGCGTAGTTACGGCTTCGTGCTGTCGGTGCTGGCCACTGGTGCCCTGCTGACCCTGGCCCCGCGCTGGAGCGAGGCGTTGCGCCTGCGCCGGGTGCCGCCGCGGCTTGCGGAGGCGCTGGCCGCCGCGGCCGCCGCGCAGGCGGTGTGCTCGCCCGTGGTGGTGCTGCTCGCCTCCAGGGTGAGTCTGGTGGCGATTCCGTGCAATCTGCTGGCGGAGTTCGCCGTGGCGCCGGCCACGGTCCTCGGGTTCGCCGCGCTGGCCGTGGCGCCGGTGGCGATGGGGGCGGCCGGGCTGCTTGCCAGGGTCGCGGGGTGGCCGGCCGGGTGGATCGCCTCGGTGGCCAGGGCCGGAGCGGCGTTCCCCGGGGCCGAGATCGACTGGCCCGACGGCCTCCCCGGGGCCGCGCTGCTGGCAGCCCTGGTCCTGGTCCTGGTAGCGGCCGCGCGCTGGGCCGGACGCCGCCCCTGGGTCTGCACGGCCGCCGCGCTGCTGCTGGTCCTCGCGGTGCTCCGGCCGGTGCCGCTGACCCGGGTGCTGACCGGATGGCCGCCGCCCGGCTGGGCGTTCGCCATGTGCGACGTCGGACAGGGTGACGCCCTGGTGCTCGCGGCGGGGCGGGGTTCCGGTGTGGTCGTGGACGCCGGCCCCGATCCCCGGCCCGTCGACCGGTGCCTGCGCGAACTGGGCGTGAGCCGCGTCCCGTTGCTCCTGCTCACCCACTTTCACGCCGACCATGTGCGGGGTCTCCCCGGGGTGCTGCGCGGCAGGGCGGTGGGCGCGATCCAGACGACGGGCCTGGACGAGCCGCCGGAGCAGGCCGCGTTCGTCCGGAGAACGGCGGCGGGGGCCGGCGTGCCCGTCCTGCGGGCCGCCCCCGGGGAACGGCGGCGGATCGGCGCGCTGGACTGGCAGGTGCTGTGGCCGCCGGGCGCGGCGGGTGCGGCCCCGGCGGCAGGCCCCGCCCCGTACGACGTGCCGCAGGACCCGAACGATGCAAGCGTCACCCTGCTCGTGCGGACCGGCGGGCTCACCCTGCTGCTGCCGGGCGACCTGGAACCGCCCGCCCAGCAGGCGCTGCTGCTCAGCCATCCGGAGCTGCCCCGGGTGGACGTGCTCAAGGTCGCCCACCACGGCTCCGCGCACCAGGACAGTGCCCTGCTGCGGGCCGTCCGGCCCAGGTTCGCGCTGGTGAGCGTGGGCCGGGGCAACCCGTACGGGCACCCGGCGCCCCGGACGGTCGACGCGCTCGCGGAGGAGGGGGCGGTGGTGCTGCGCACCGACAGGGACGGGGCGATCGCGGTGACCGGTGCGGGGAGCGCGTTGCGGGCGGTGGGGAGGTCATGAGGGCATACGCGGCGGGACGGCGGGCGGCTCCCAAGACGCCGGTCCGGAGGGGCATGGCGTCGGGCGAGACCATCGGCTGCTGCGACCTCACCGAGCCCGATCACGGGCCGGGGGTCCGGCGCGCCCCGGCCTCAGACCAGCCAGCGCCCCTCGGTCATCAGGTCGCGGCCGGGCTGCTCGTTGGACTCCCGCCACGCCCTGACCGCGTACGGGGTGAAGCGGAGGTACACCCAGGCGGGGCGCCCCCGCAGGTCCCAGGAGAACTTCGCGGCGAACGCGTCGCCCGACGCCGGCGGAAGGTCCGTGCCCTCCACCACCTCGGCCGTGGCCTCGATCATGACCACGTCGCGGGTGTGGCCCAGGGCGATGTGGGCCCGGCCGTCCGGCGTCAGGTTGACCGCCGTGGGGTTGGTGCGCCGGGTCGCCATCAGCAAGGTCTCCCCGTCCCACAGGAACCACAGCGGCACCAGGGTCGGCGCTCCGTCGGCGGAGGCCGTGGACACCCAGGCGTCCGTGTCCTCCTCCAGGCGGTCGAGCACGTCCTGCTTGCGCTGTTCACGGCTGCGCGCCGGTTCCGGAAGGGGCATGCCGCGCACGCTAACCCGTGCCCCGGCCGCGTAACACCGTCGCCGGACCTAGGACCAGTGGCGCATGGCGCGCGGCCGGGGCGGCGGCACAGACTGGCCCCATGGACCCGCAGCTGCCGCAGACCATCGACGCCTACCTGGACCGCATCGGCGCGGCCAGGCCCGTGCGCCCCGACGCCTCGGCGCTGCGTGAACTGCAACTGCGCCACCTCGTCGCCGTGCCCTTCGAGAACCTCTCCATCCACCTCGGCGAGGACATCGTGCTGGAGGACGGACCGCTCTTGGACAAGATCGTGGCCCGCGAGCGCGGCGGCTTCTGCTACGAACTCAACGGCGCGTTCGCCGTACTGCTGCGGGCGCTCGGTTTCCGCGTCACCCTCCTCCAGGCCCGGGTCCACGGTGACGGGGGACGGCTCGGCATCCCGTACGACCATCTGGCGCTGCGCGTCGAGACGGAGGACGGGACCGGGCCGTGGCTGGCCGACGTCGGTTTCGGTGACCACGCCAGGCACCCGCTCGCGCTCGACGACCGCGCCGACCAGGAGGACCCGGGCGGCGTCTTCCGGATCGCCCTGGCCGGGGACGGCGGCGGGGAGCTCGGGGACCTCGACGTCCTGTGCGACGGCAGAGCCCGGCTCCGGCTGGAGCGGCGGGCCAGGGAGCTGGCGGACTTCCGGGCCGGCGCCTGGTACCACCGCACCTCGCCCGACTCCCACTTCACCCGGGCCCCGGTCTGCTCGCGCTGCACGGACGACGGCCGGATCACCCTCAGCGGCCGCAAGCTCCTCACGACGGCGGGCGGCGAACGGCACGAGACACCGCTGGGCAGCGACGACGAGGTGCTGGCGGCCTATCGGGACCACTTCGGCCTGGACCTGGACCGGCTTCCGGCAAATTCGGACCTTCGGTAACACCTGCACCCAAGCCGCTGCGAGCCGCTCTGTTTGCCTCGAACACCTCAAGGGTGGTCGAATGCATGCTCGTCGGCGGGCCGCTGCTCCGACAACGACGTCTGCCATACGGCCCGAGGTGAGCGAGTGCCCGGGAGTGTGTGGAGATGTTCGGCCGTTGGTTCGGAAACAAAGGTGCGACGGGTGCCGCTCGGGGCAGCGCCCTCGCCGGACTGGTGGTGCCGGACTCGGCGGGTGTCCTCAGCTGCCGGGTGCTCGACCCGGTCAACGAGCCCGTGCCGCTTGCGGAGTTCGTGCTGACGGACCGGGCGGGGCGCAAGGTGGTCGGGGGCGAGACCGACCCGTACGGCAGCGTCATGGCCACGGTTCCGGCGGGGGAGTACCGGCTGGCCGTCACGGCGGAGGGGTTCACCCCCTTCCACGGCTCGGCCACGGTCACCGAGGGCGGCCATGCGAGTCTCGGCGATGTGACCCTCCAGCTCGCCGCCCCGCCGCAGCTGCCCGAGCCGGGCGACTGGGAGATCGAACCGACGCACTCCCAAATCGGTTTCACCGCCCGCCACATCGGGATGGCCCGTATCCACGGCCGGTTCAACACCTTCGCGGGGGCGGTGCGGATCGCCGACCGTATGGAGGACTCGGCGATGCACGTGGTCATGGACGCCGCGTCGATCGACACGAACGTCCAGATGCGCGACGACCACCTGCGTTCCAGCGACTTCCTGGACGTCGGCCGTTATCCGACGCTGGAGTTCTACAGCGACCGCTTCGTGCACCGGGGCGGGACCCGCTGGGGTGTGAGCGGTGCGCTCACGCTGCACGGGGTGAGCCGTACGGTGACCCTCGACACCCAGTACCTCGGGCTGGGCAACGGGATGGAGGGCGAGCGCCGGGCCGCCTGCCGTGCCACCACCCAGCTGCACCGCGAGGACTTCACCCTCACCTGGCAGACGATGCTGGCGCGCGGCATCGCGGTGGTCGGCCCGAGCATCTCCATCGAGATGGACATTCAGATCGTCCCGAAGGGCTGAGTCCCCGCCCCACCACGGGGCGGGAGCCGGAGGCGCCGGTCCTACGGCGCCTCCAGCCACCCTTCGTACTCCGCGGCGAACGCGTCGAGCGCCGCCGGGTCGAGACGGTGGTCCGGGTCCTCCACGACGACCAGCCACTGGGCGTCCTCGGCGTCGTCCTCGCCCGCCAGCGCGTCGCGTACGAGCTGCGACTCGTCGGTGACGCCGAAGCGCTCGGCGATCTCCTCCGCCGCCTCCTCGGCGGCATCGCGGTCGGGCAGCACCAGCACGTGTCTCTCATCGCTCACGTGCTCATTCTCGGATACGGGGGAGGGTGCGGCGGACCCGGCCGCGGCCCGGGCTGTCAGTGGCCCGTGGGATGCTGGACGGCGATGGCCACCAGAAGGAATTCCACCGACGACCCGCTCGCCCCGCTCACGCTCGCCGTGGGGCAGGAGGACCTGCTCCTCGACCGAGCCGTGCAGCAGGTGGTGGCGGCCGCGCGCGCCGCCGACGCCGACACGGACGTCCGGGACCTCACCCCCGACCAGCTCCAGCCGGGCACGCTGGCCGAGTTGACCAGCCCCTCGCTGTTCGCCGAGCGCAAGGTCGTGGTCGTGCGCAACGCGCAGGATCTGGGCGCGGACACGGTCAAGGACGTCAAGAAGTATCTGGACGACCCGGTCGAGGAGATCACCCTCGTCCTGCTGCACGCGGGCGGTGCCAAGGGCAAGGGGCTGCTCGACGCGGCCCGCAAGGCGGGGGCCCGCGAGGTCGCGTGCCCGAAGACGACGAAGCCGGCCGAGCGGCTGTCCTTTGTGCGGGGTGAGTTCCGCACGCTGGGGCGGTCCGCCACGCCCGAGGCGTGCCAGGCGCTGGTCGACTCCATCGGGAGCGACCTGCGGGAGCTGGCGAGCGCGGTGTCGCAGCTCGTCGCGGACATCGAGGGCACGATCGACGAGGCGGTCGTCGGACGCTACTACACGGGGCGGGCCGAGGCATCCAGCTTCACGGTCGCCGACCGGGCGGTCGAGGGGCGGGCTGCGGAGGCCCTGGAGGCCCTGCGCTGGTCCCTGTCCACGGGCGTGGCGCCCGTTCTGATCACCAGTGCGCTGGCGCAGGGCGTACGGGCGATCGGCAAGCTGTCCTCGGCGCGCGGGGGGCGCCCTGCGGACCTCGCGCGTGAGCTGGGCATGCCGCCCTGGAAGATCGACCGGGTACGGCAGCAGATGCGGGGGTGGACGCCGGACGGCGTCGCGGTGGCGCTGCGGGCGGTCGCGGCGGCGGACGCGGGGGTGAAGGGGGGCGGGGACGACCCCGAGTACGCGTTGGAGAAGGCGGTGGTGGCCGTGGCGGGTGCGGCGCGGGGCGGGCGTAGCCCGCGGTAGGGGGCGGCCGCGGAAGTCCTCGATCGCCGGACGGGCTTGAACGCGCCGTTCAGGCGCCCTTAAGCGCCGGACGGGCTGGTTTGCCGGGCGGGCTCGGGGCGTGCGGGCTCTGGGCGTGCGTCCTCAAGCGCCGGACGGGCTGGTTTGCCGGGCGGGCTCGGGGCGTGCCGGTCAGGCGTCCTCAAGCGCCGGACGGGCCGAGAAGAGCGCCCATGCCGAAGGCCCCGCTCCCTGGGGAAAGGGTGGCGGGGCCTCGGGTTCAGACTGGTGCGTCGCACCCGCGTGGCGAACGCAGGTTCGGTGTGCGGCGCGGGGGCCGGGCAGGAGCGGGGTAGAGGGCCCGCTTGATCCGTTCCGGCGGTGGGATCAGATCGCTCAGCCCTGGAGGGTGGCAGCCTTGGAGGCCAGCGCCGACTTCTTGTTGGCGGCGGCGTTCTTGTGGATGACACCCTTCGAGACGGCCTTGTCCAGCTGACGGGACGCGGCGCGCACGGCGACGGTGGCCTTCTCGACGTCGCCGGCGGCGACGGCCTCGCGGGCCTTGCGGATCGCGGTCTTGAGCGACGACTTGACGGCCTTGTTGCGCAGGCGCGCCTTCTCGTTCGTCTTGTTCCGCTTGATCTGGGACTTGATGTTCGCCACGAAAGAGCCTTTTCAGGTTCGTTGGATCTTCGATGTGTGTCCGTGCGGCCCGAGAGCCACATGGCACAGCTGTCCACGGTAGCAGGAGCGGTCCGACCGGCCCAAACCGGTCGCCGCCCCGCAGGCGTGGGACGATGGAGGCTACGTACAGATCCGCCCCGACCCGAACCGACCCGAGACACGGCGTCCGGCGTCTCAAGAATCAGGACCCTGCGTGCCCGCGACTCCTCTCCACGTGCCCGAGCCGAGCCGTACCGACCCGGCGCTGATCCGCAACTTCTGCATCATCGCGCACATCGACCACGGCAAGTCGACCCTTGCCGACCGGATGCTCCAGCTCACCGGGGTGGTCGACCAGCGGCAGATGCGCGCTCAGTACCTCGACCGGATGGACATCGAGCGCGAGCGCGGCATCACCATCAAGTCCCAGGCGGTCCGGCTGCCCTGGGCGCCGACCAGCGGTGAGGGCCAGGGCAGCACCCATGTCCTCAACATGATCGACACGCCGGGCCACGTCGACTTCACCTACGAGGTCTCCCGGTCACTGGCCGCCTGCGAGGGCACGATCCTGCTGGTCGACGCCGCGCAGGGCATCGAGGCCCAGACCCTGGCCAACCTCTACCTCGCGATGGAGAACGACCTCACCATCGTCCCGGTGCTCAACAAGATCGACCTGCCGGCCGCCCAGCCCGAGAAGTTCTCCGAGGAACTGGCCCACCTCATCGGCTGCCAGCCGGAGGACGTGCTCAAGGTCTCCGCGAAGACCGGCATGGGGGTGGACGCGCTGCTCGACCGCGTCGTCCGGGACGTTCCGGCGCCCGTCGGGAAGGCCGACGCGCCCGCCCGCGCGATGATCTTCGACTCGGTCTACGACTCGTACCGGGGCGTCGTCACGTACGTCCGTGTCGTCGACGGCTCGCTGAACAAGCGCGAGCGGATCCGGATGATGTCGACCGGCGCCACGCACGAGCTGCTGGAGATCGGTGTCTCCTCGCCGGAGATGACGCCCTCCGACGGCATCGGTGTCGGCGAGGTCGGCTACATCATCACCGGTGTGAAGGACGTCCGGCAGTCCAAGGTCGGTGACACGATCACCTCGCTGAACAACGGGGCGACCGAGGCGCTGGGCGGTTACAAGGACCCCAAGCCGATGGTGTTCTCCGGGCTCTACCCGCTGGACGGCTCGGACTACCCGGACCTGCGCGAGGCCCTGGACAAGCTCCAGCTCAACGACGCCGCCCTGGTGTACGAGCCGGAGACCTCCGCGGCGCTCGGCTTCGGCTTCCGTGTCGGCTTCCTCGGCCTGCTCCACCTGGACGTGGTCCGCGAGCGGCTGGAGCGCGAGTTCGGCCTCGACCTCATCGCCACCGCGCCCAACGTGGTGTACCGGGTCGAGATGGAGGACGGCACCGAGCACACCGTCACCAACCCGAGTGAATTCCCCGAGGGCAAGATCGACAAGGTGCACGAGCCGGTCGTCCGGGCCACGGTCCTGGCGCCCAGCGAGTTCATCGGCGCGATCATGGAGCTGTGCCAGCAGCGCCGCGGCACCCTCCTCGGCATGGACTACCTCTCCGAGGACCGCGTCGAGATCCGCTACACGCTGCCGCTCGCGGAGATCGTCTTCGACTTCTTCGACCAGCTGAAGTCGAAGACCCGCGGTTACGCCTCCCTCGACTACGAGCCCACCGGCGAGCAGTCGGCCCAGCTCGTCAAGGTCGACATCCTGCTGCACGGCGACAAGGTCGACGCGTTCTCCGCGGTCACCCACAAGGACAAGGCGTACGCGTACGGCGTGCGCCTCGTCGCGAAGCTGCAGAAGCTCATCCCCCGGCAGAACTTCGAGGTGCCGATCCAGGCGGCCATCGGCTCCCGGGTGATCGCCCGCGAGACCGTCCGCGCCATCCGCAAGGACGTGCTCGCCAAGTGCTACGGCGGCGACATCTCCCGTAAGCGCAAGCTGCTGGAGAAGCAGAAGGAAGGCAAGAAGCGGATGAAGATGGTCGGCAACGTGGAGGTGCCGCAGGACGCGTTCATCTCCGTGCTGTCGACCGACGAGTCCGCCGGGGAAGGCAAGGCCAAGAAGTAGTCCCGGCAGGCAGAGACGGCGGCCCCCGTATCGCAGCACGCTGCGATACGGGGGCCCGTTCGTTATCAAGCGGGGTCCGATTGCCTCTTACGCGGGGCGCGCGGGCGCTTTACCCTGATCACGACTTCTTAGTTACTCGCCAGTTAAGCAAGCGGGATCGCAGCACGTAGACGCAGACAGCAGCAAGCACCACCGCCGCAGGCCCGGAGGATGTCGTGAGCGACACACAGACCATGATCGATAACCGTCCGCCCTCCGTGGCGACCCTCTTCATCGACCGGGTGGCGGCCACCCCGGACGGGGAGGCGTACCGCTACCCCGTGCCCGCGGCCGGCGGCGAGGGCCCCGACGAGTGGAAGTCGCTCAGCTGGGCGCAGGCCGCCGAGCGGGTGTACGCCGTGGCCGCCGGGCTGATCGCGCTCGGCGTGAACCCGGAGGAGCGCGTCGCTCTCGCCTCCTCCACCCGGGTCGAGTGGATCCTCGTCGACCTCGGCGTCATGTGCGCGGGCGCCGCGACCACCACGGTCTACCCCTCCACCAACGCCGAGGAGTCGGCGTTCATCCTCGCCGACTCCGAGAGCCGGGTCCTGATCGCCGAGGACGCCGCCCAGCTGGCCAAGGCCCGCGAGCGCCGCGCCGAGCTCCCGGACCTGGCCCACGTCGTGGTCATCGACGCGGAGGGCGCCGGTCCGGCCGAGGGCGACCCCGAGGGCTGGGTGCTCACCCTCGCCGAGCTGGAGGCCCTGGGCGCCGAGCACCTGGCGAAGAACCCGGAGGCGGTCCGCGAGCGCGTCGACGCCATCACCGCCGAGCAGCTGGCGACCCTCATCTACACCTCGGGCACCACCGGCCGCCCCAAGGGCGTACGGCTGCCGCACGACAACTGGTCGTACATGGCCAAGGCCACCGTCTCCACCGGCCTGATCACCAAGGACGACGTCCAGTACCTCTGGCTGCCGCTCGCCCACGTCTTCGGCAAGGTCCTCACCTCCGGGCAGATCGAGGTCGGCCACGTCACCGCCGTCGACGGCCGCGTGGACAAGATCATCGAGAACCTGCCGGTCGTCCAGCCCACCTACATGGCCGCCGTGCCGCGCATCTTCGAGAAGGTCTACAACGGGGTCGCGGCCAAGGCACGTGCGGGCGGCGGGGCCAAGTACAAGATCTTCCAGTGGGCGGCCGGCGTCTCCCGCGAGTACGCCAGGGTCTCCCAGGACAACTTCCGGCGCACCGGCAAGGCGTCCGTGCCCTTCGCGCTCGGCAGCAAGCACAAGGTCGCCGACGCGCTGGTCTTCGCCAAGATCCGCGAGGCGTTCGGCGGCCGGCTCCGCGCCTGCGTCTCCGGCTCCGCCGCGCTCGCCCCCGACATCGGGCTCTTCTTCTCCGGCGCCGGCATCCACATCCTGGAGGGCTACGGCCTCACCGAGTCGAGCGCCGCCTCCTTCGTCAACCCGGGCGAGAGCTACCGCACCGGCACGGTCGGCAAACCGCTGCCCGGCACCGAGGTGCGGATCGCCGACGACGGCGAGATCCTGCTGCGCGGCCCCGGCATCATGCAGGGCTACCAGGGCCTGCCGGACAAGACCGCCGAGGTGCTGGAGGCCGACGGCTGGTTCCACACCGGCGACATCGGCGAGCTCTCCGTCGACGGCTACCTCCGGATCACCGATCGCAAGAAGGACCTGATCAAGACGTCGGGCGGCAAGTACATCGCGCCCGCCGAGGTCGAGGGCCAGTTCAAGGCCGTGTGCCCGTTCGTCTCCAACATCCTCGTGCACGGCGCGGACCGTAACTTCTGCACGGCGCTGATCGCCCTGGACGAGCCCACCATCCTCGGCTGGGCCGCCGAGAACGGCATGGGGGGCAAGTCGTACGCGGACGTCGTGGCCTCTCCGAAGACCGTCGAGCTGATCGACGGCTACGTCAAGCGCCTCAACGAGGGCCTTCAGCGCTGGCAGACCATCAAGAAGTTCCGGCTGCTCCCGCGCGACCTCGACATCGAGCACGGCGAGGTCACACCCAGCCTCAAGCTGAAGCGGCCGGTCGTCGAGCGCACCTACAAGGACCTCATCGAGGAGATGTACGCCGGTTCCCGGGAGGCGTGACCCGCACTCCGCCCGGCGCCCGATCCACCTCCGTACGCCCCCCGAAAGCCCCCCGCGCACCCCGGCGCGGGGGGGCCGGCGCGTTCTCGCCGCACCTTCGTGACCACCCACTTCCGTAACTCGGCGCGTATGTGAAGGGCCGATCTGTCACTCTGTCCGTGTCGTCAGCGGCGCACCACGGAGAAACAGGCAGAGCGAGAACAGGTCAGGAGCCGCCCTGTGGGGTCCATTCCCTTGCAGCGGGACATCGTGCAGCATCCCGGAACCACCGCCGCCACAGGCGCACAGCCGGTCGCCCGGACCAGCCTGCCCGGCAACCTCCTCGCGCCCGCCGCGGCCCGGCGGTTCGTCACCGCCGCGCTGGACGAGTGGACCGGGCTCGGGCTGCCCGCCGCGGTCGGGTTCAGCGAGCGGCTGTCCGACGACGCCGCGATGATCGTCAGCGAGCTGGTGACCAACGCCGTCGTGCACGCGGGCACCGCGGTCGAACTGCTCTTCCGGCTGGAGGAGTCCACCGAGGACGAGGAGGCCGCGCTCGTCCTGGAGGTCGCCGACCACCACCCCGGCCGCACGGTCCGCGGCGACCACGCGCACAGCGCCGAGAACGTCGGCGAGCCCGCAGACTACGGGCGCGGCCTCGACATCGTCGCCGCCCTCGCCGAGCGGTGGGGCATCACCTACCGCACCGGCACGAAGACCGTCTGGGCCCGGCTCCCCGTGGACGACTGGAACCCGTTCCCCGAGGGGCGCGGCGAGACCGGCCTCGACCGCGGCCTGCGCGCCGCCGAACTGCTCGCCCCCACCGCCCGGCGGACCGCCCGCGACGACGGGGACTGGGCCGGGCGCGGCGCGCTGTCCTTCCTCGCCGAGGCGTCCGACCTGCTGGCCGGGCAGCTGGACGAGGACATCGTGGCGGCCCTCGCCGGACAGTTACTCGTCCCCCGCCTCGCCGACTGGTGCGCGATCTGGCTGGAGCCCGAGAGCGGCGGCCCCGCCGCCGTCCCCCGCCTGGCCAAGGTCTGGCACGTGGACGAGGAACGGATCGGACCGCTGCGCGCCCTGCTGGAGGGCGACCCGCTCCGGCTGCCCGAGCGCGTCGGCACCGGTGCCGTCTCCATGCCGTGGCCCGGCAGCGCGGAGGACGGCGAACCACCGGACGAGGAGGAGGGCGTCGCGTTCGCCTACCGCGTCACCTCGGGCGGCCGCGCCCTCGGAGCCGTACTGCTGGGCCGCGAGTCCACCGACCGCCTGCCCGACGAGCTGACGGCCCTCATCGAGGACTTCGTGCGCCGGGTCGGCCTCGCCGTCGGCGCCGCCCGCGCCTACACCCGCCAGGCCACCATCAGCCGCATCCTCCAGCGCGGGCTGCTGCCCAGCAAGGTCGCCCGGATACCGGGTGTGGCCAGCTCGCTCGTCTACGAACCGAGCGACGACGGCGTCGTCGGCGGTGACTTCTACGACATCTTCCCGTGCCCCGGCGACCGCTGGTGCTTCGTCCTCGGCGACGTCCAGGGCAGCGGCCCCGAGGCCGCCGTCGTCACCGGCCTGGCCCGCCCCTGGCTGCGGCTGCTGGCCCGCGAGGGCTTCCAGGCCGACGAGGTCCTGGTCCGCCTCAACCGGCTGCTCCTGGACGACGCCATGGAGGCCGCCGAGGCCGCCGCGCTCATGGTCGCCGCCGCCGGCGGCCAGCACTCCGCGGACAACGGCGGGCAGTCCCGCTTCCTGTCCCTGCTGTACGGGGAGCTGGTCCCGCTGCCCGGCGGCGGCGCGCGCTGCACCCTGGCCAGCGCCGGGCACCCGCTGCCGCTGCTGCTGCGCCCGGACGGCACCGTGCGGCCCGCCGCCGAGCCGCAGCTGCTGCTCGGGCTGATGGACGACGCCGTCTACGGGACCCAGAGCTTCGACCTGGCGCCCGGTGACAGCCTGCTCTGCGTCACCGACGGGGTCACGGAGCGGCGGTCGGGCGCCCTGATGTTCGACGACGGGGACGGGCTGGCGAAGGCGCTGTCGGGGTGCGCGGGGCTGAGCGCGGAGGAGATCGCGGAGCGCATCAAGCACGCCGTGCACGACTTCGCCGAGCGCCCGCCGGACGACGACCTGGCGCTGCTGGTGCTCCAGGCCGAGTAGCGCCGGTCCGGGGCGTGGCGTCCGTTCGCCGGGCGGCGCGCGACAATGGGCGGTATGCCTTCCGTACTGCCCGATGGTGAACCCGTGCCCGACGACGGGGCGCTGCCCCGCCATGCCCTGGAAGGCGCAGCCGGCCGCCCGCTCGGCTTCTACCTGCACGTGCCGTACTGCGCGACCCGCTGCGGCTACTGCGACTTCAACACCTACACGGCGACCGAGCTGCGCGGCTCCGGCGGCGCCCTGGCCTCCCGCGACAACTACGCCTCCCACCTCGTCGGCGAGATCCGCCAGGCCCGCAAGGTCCTCGGCGACGACCCGCGCCCGGTCCGCACGGTCTTCGTCGGCGGCGGTACGCCGACCCTGCTGGCCGCGGCCGACCTGGTCCGGATGCTGGCGGCGGTCCGCGAGGAGTTCGGGCTCGCGGACGACGCCGAGATCACGACCGAGGCCAACCCGGAGTCCGTCGGCCCCGCCTACCTGGCCGAGCTGCGCGAGGGCGGCTTCAACCGGATCTCCTTCGGCATGCAGAGCGCCCGGCAGCACGTCCTGAAGATCCTCGACCGCACCCACACCCCGGGCAGGCCCGAGGCGTGCGTGGCCGAGGCGCGGGCGGCCGGCTTCGAGCACATCAACCTGGACCTGATCTACGGCACCCCCGGCGAGTCCGACGACGACTGGCGCGCCTCCCTGGACGCGGCGATCGGTGCCGGGCCCGACCACGTGTCCGCGTACGCGCTGATCGTGGAGGAGGGCACCGGCCTCGCGCGCCGGATCAAGCGCGGCGAGATCCCGATGACCGACGACGACGCGCACGCCGACCGCTACCTCGTCGCGGACGAGGCGATGGCCGCCGCCGGCTACTCCTGGTACGAGGTGTCGAACTGGGCCCGTACGCCCGAGGGCCGCTGCCTGCACAACGAGCTGTACTGGCGGGGCGCCGACTGGTGGGGCGCCGGGCCGGGCGCGCACAGCCACGTCGGGGGCGTGCGCTGGTGGAACGTGAAGCACCCGGGGGCGTACGCACAGGCGCTCGCCGAAGGGCGTTCGCCGGGGGCCGGGCGCGAGATCCTGTCCGCCGAGGACCGCCGCGTCGAGCGCATCCTGCTGGAACTGCGGCTCGTGGACGGCTGCCCGCTCTCCCTGCTGGCTCCCGCCGGCCTCGCGGCGGCCCGCCGGGCGGTCGCCGACGGCCTCCTGGAACCGGTGCCGTTCGAGGACGGGCGGGCCGTGCTGACGCTGCGCGGGCGGCTGCTGGCCGACGCGGTGGTGCGCGACCTGGTGGACTGAGCGGGGCGCGCCCGGGGGCGTACGCGGATCGAGGCGTACGCCCCGCTCACTCCAGCGGGCATCCGGCCGGAGTCAGCGCCCGCGCCCCCGCGGCCCGGCCGCAGATGATCCGGGCGCGGCTCCGGCCGTCCGGGTAGGTGATCTGCACGACGTCCAGCCCGTGGCCCGCCTGGGCCTCGTACGGGATGAAGCCGCGGAAGGTGACCGTCCCCGTGGGCATCTTCCGCAGGTTCACCGCGTAGAGGTTCGCCCACGTCTCCGCGGCGCTGTTCGCCGTGTCGCCGTGGCTCGCCGCGTCGTACAACGCGGCCGTGGCGCTGTACGACATCACCGACTGGCCGCTCGCGAAGAGCGGGTCCTCGTACGGTTTCGACGCCGGCAGGCGGGGAAGCGTCGCGCCCTTGGGCAGCAGCTTCCCCAGGGCCCGGCGCGACTCCTCGTAGAAGCCGTCGGCGCGGCCGCGGCTCATCGGCGCGAGGGTCGTGTGGTAGAGCGTGACGTTCCTCGTGGTGTCCGTGCTCGTGTCGAGCCGGGCCTTGGACAGGTCGTCGCCCGTGAAGACGGTGATCGGGCGGCGCGAGCAGCTGTGGGCGAGCCGGCTCATCAGGTTGGCGACGTCCTCGACCCGGCCCGCGAAGTACAGGGCGTCCGGCGCCGGGTCGGCCGCGCAGATCCGCTGCACCGGCCGGTCCAGGTCGGCGCTGCTGCGGCGGCCGAGGTCGTACTCCACCGGATCCGACAGCTCGAAGCCCGACTCCTCCAGCATCGCGCCGCCCACCTCTTGCTGCTCCAGCGTGTAGCGGTCCTTGTCGTTGTTGCCGAGCTTGCGCGACAGGACCAGGGCCTGCGGCTTGTGCCTGCCGGCCGCCTTCTCGGCCACCTGCTCGGCGACGAGACCGAGGGCGTCCGCCTGCTCCTGGTCGGTGGCCGCCAGGCCGAAGTAGTTGGAGTAGTCCGTCGCCAGGTAGCCGCCGGAGTTGGTGGTGTCCACCACGGGCAGGCCCGCCTGCTGCAGGAGCGCGGTGGCCTCCGGGCTGTCGGTGGTGTCACGGCCGAGCCCCACCACGCCGACGACCGACTGGTCCCTTTCGGCCACCTCGATGATCTTCTTCACCGCGGGTATCTGCTGGAGCATGTCCTGCCCGCCGTTGGCGGTCAGCACCCGCAGCTTGACGGAGAAGTCCAGCGTGTTGGTGTGGTGCTGGAAGAGGTAGACGCCGGTCAGCTCCTCCAGGGCCTTGCGGGTGCGCTCCGGGGACGGGGCGGTGAACGGACCCGCGTAGATCAGCGTGACGTACTTGTCGCCCGGCTCGATCGAGGCGTTCTCCTCGGCCACCGCCCGCTCGATCCGGTCGAAGGTGACCCCCGCCCCGGCCCCGTCCAGCTCCAGGTCGTTGCCCTTCGCGAAGCGCACCCGGGTGGTCGTCGCCACACCGACGCACTCCTTGCCCCCGCCGCCCGGACCGTCCAGCCGCAACGAGTCGGTGTCGACGTCCGTGAGCGGGCCGTGGCAGTAGCGGTCGGCCAGGTGGTTGCTCAGCAGCATCGTCCCCAGCAGCGCGCCGGCCATCAGACAGGCGACCGTCGTCCGCGACATCACCCACCACACCCACGTCCTGCGCACCCGCTCCGTGGTCAGCTGCGCGTGCGCGTGCTCGTGGGTCAGCTGCGCCGTCGACAGCGGCAGCCGCAGCACCCAGGCGGGCGTGGCCGTGGCCGAGGGCGACTGGCCCACGCTGAGGTGGCCGACCCAGTCCTCGTACCGGGCCCGTGCCGCACCCGTGTGCGCGGGCGGCGGGTCGGGCGGCAGCGGCGGGGTGTGCCGCAGGATCTCGGCCGCCGGCAGGGAGGCCAGGAGCAGCAGCGGATCGACCTCGCTGCGCCGGGAGCGGACGTTGTTGACCGCGTTGATCAGCTGGACGCCGCCGTTGCTCTGGACGGCCCTCGGCAGGAAGACCACCGGCGGCACGGTCCGCTTGCCGCGCCGCCAGTCCGCCGCGTGCGGCCGGTAGTTGTTGCGCAGGTCCTCCAGCAGCGCCTGGACCCGCAGCTCCAGGTGGAACTGGCGGGCCCGCTCGTCGCCCGCCGCCGCGTCGGCCACCCGCCCGGCGACCACCGCCGCCCGCGCCCGGATCACCCGCCACGAACCGCTCGGGGAGAACCGGGACCAGCCGTCCGACGGATAGCCGGTGCTGGCGGCGGCCAGCGACGAGGTGGTGGCGAACCACTTGCTGGCCCGGCGCAGCCACAGCAGCGGCGGCGCCGACGTCGACACCAGCCGGATCACCGCGAGCCCGAGGACCGCCCCCACGGCCACCAGCACGGTCGGCAGCCAGCCGATCTCGCCGAGCAGCACACCCAGGACCGCGATGACCACGGCCCCCACGAACGTCTCCGGCCGCACCGACTCACGGAACGCGGTCCACCAGGTGCCCCGGCCGCGCCGCCCGGCCCGCCAGCGCAGCGCGCTCAGCTCCTCCAGGATCCGCTCGTCGCGCTGGTCCCGGGAGCAGCCCGGGTCCGGATCCCGCAGCACGGCCTCGGTGGCCTGTTCGATGGCGCCGAGCAGCCGGGAACGGGGGAAGGAGAACGGCTTGTACTGCGATCCGCCCCGGGTCTCCCACGGCTTCTCGGTCAGCGTGCGGACCATGTCGAGCGCCGCGTCGTACGGGGTGTCGCCGCGCCCGTCGAGCAGTCTCAGGGGGACGCGGCGCGGCTGGTTGGCCCGGTGGATCTGGCGCACGATCTGCTCGACCCGGGCGTCCACGGCGGGCGGTACGTCGGCGTCGGCGGCCTGGAGGACCACCAGCGGCATCACGGGCCGGTTGTCGCGGTAGCGGTCGATGAGCTGCTGCACGAAGTGGAAAACGGCGGAGGCCGCCTCGTTCTCCGCACTGTCCCGCCAGACCTCGCGTGCCATCGCCCCGTGCCTTCCCTCGCGAAAAGAGCCTGGCCCCACTCAATAACCGATGATGTGTGCGAGGCGCAGGCATTCATCCGGATCGGTGCCGGATCGACGGGAAGACCAGCCGGACATCAGTCCGGAAGGGTGACGAAATCAATCAATTCCTCGACCCTGCCCAGGAGTTCGGGCTGGAGGTCCCGGTAGGAGCGGACCGAGGACAGGATGCGCTGCCAGGCCGCGCCGGTGTTCTCCGGCCAGCCCAGCGCCCGGCACACGCCCGTCTTCCAGTCCTGCCCGCGCGGCACCACCGGCCATCCGGCGATCCCCACCGACGCGGGCTTCACGGCCTCCCACACGTCGATGTACGGGTGCCCGACCACCAGCACGTCGCCGTCCGACACCTGGGCCGCGATCCGGGACTCCTTGGAACCGGGCACCAGATGGTCGACGAGTACCCCGAGGCGGGCGTCCGGCGCGGGCGCGAACTCCCGCACGATCGCCGGCAGGTCGTCGATCCCCTCCAGGTACTCCACGACCACGCCCTCGATGCGGAGGTCGTCGCCCCAGACCCGCTCGACCAGCTCCGCGTCGTGCCGTCCCTCCACGTAGATCCGCCCGGCCCGCGCCACCCGCGCCCGTGCACCGGGCACCGCCACCGAACCGGAGGCCGTACGCGCGGGCCGCACCGGCCCCCCGGCCGACGGGCGCACCAGCGTGACGACCCGGCCCTCCAGCAGGAAGCCGCGCGGCGCCATCGGGAAGACCCGGTGCTTGCCGAACCGGTCCTCCAGGGTCACCGTCGGCCCCTCGGCGGTCTTCTCGCACCGGATGACCGCGCCGCAGAATCCGGTGACCGCCTCCTCCACGACCAGATCGGTCTCGGCGGGCACCTCCGGGGCGGGGGCGGACTTCTTCCACGGCGGGGTCAGATCGGGCTGGTAGCTGCGCATCGCACGACGATAAGCGGGGAAGGCCCGCGACACGCCGAACCGGGACGCCGTCCGGCCACCCGCCTTCCCCGCCGGCCAGGACGCGGCCGAGCACCCGCCGCCCCTACGACACGCCGAACCGCCCCGCCAGCGCCTCCCGCTGGGCCCGGACGAACGCCGCGTCCACCACCGCCCCGTGCCCCGGCACGTACAGCGCGGCCTCCCCGCCCAGCTCCAGCAGCCGGTCCAGCGCCGCCGGCCAGCGCGCCGGACGGGCGTCCGGGCCCGCCTGGGGTTCGCCGGACTCCTCGACCAGGTCGCCGCAGAACACCAGGGCGGGGGGGCCCGGGACCAGTACCGCGAGGTCGTGGCCGCTGTGCGCGGCGCCCATGTCCACCAGAACCGCCTCCCGGCCGCCGCCCAGATCCACCGTCAGCTCCCCGCGCACCTCGTGGTCCGGGGCGACCAGCACGTCGACGGACCCGGCCGCGTCCGCCTCGGGCAGTCCCTGGGCCACCGCGTCCGCGTACAGCCCGTCCGCCCCGCGCCGCAGCAGCTCCGCCACGCCCTCGGAGCCGTACACCCGCGCACCGGCGAACGCCGCCGTGCCCAGCACATGGTCGAAATGGGGGTGGCTGAGTGCGATGTGCGTCACCCTCCGGCCGAGCAGCGCCTCGGCCTGGGTGCGCAGTTCCACACCCTCGCGCAGTGACGAGCCGGTGTCGCAGAGCAGTGCCCCGTCCGGACCGGCCACCAGCAGGGCCGTCGCGTCCCAGCGGGGAAGGCGCCGGCGGCCCGTTCCGTGACCCAGCCGCTCCCATCCGAAGTCTTCCCAAGAGGCATCCATGCGGCGACGCTATCGGCAGCGACCTGCGCGATCGGTCGGCACCGTGGCCGGTCGCCCTTGCTAGGGCACCACCCCGTCGCCGTACACTGGCCGGGGATCGCTGGCACTCGTACGCACCGAGTGCCAGGAGGAATCCCGGGAACGGCCCGGGACACCGACGTGGACAGCTGGAGGTGTGCGCGCGATGCTCAGCGAACGCAGACTCGAAGTGCTGCGCGCGATCGTCCAGGACTACGTCGGGACCGAGGAGCCCGTCGGCTCCAAGGCGCTCACCGAGCGGCACAAGCTGGGGGTCTCCCCGGCGACCGTCCGCAACGACATGGCGGTGCTGGAGGAGGAGGGCTTCATCGCCCAGCCCCACACCAGCGCCGGGCGCATCCCGACGGACAAGGGCTACCGGCTCTTCGTGGACAAGCTGGCGGGCGTCAAGCCGCTCTCGTCGCCGGAGCGCCGCGCCATCCAGAACTTCCTCGACGGCGCGGTCGACCTGGACGACGTCGTGGGCCGTACCGTACGGCTGCTCGCGCAGCTGACCCGGCAGGTCGCCGTCGTGCAGTACCCCTCGCTGACCCGTTCCACGGTGCGGCATGTGGAGCTGCTGTCCCTGGCCCCGGCGCGGCTGATGCTCGTGCTGATCACGGACACCGGCCGGGTCGAACAGCGGCTGGTGGACTGCCCGGCGCCGTTCGGCGAGACCTCCCTCGCCGATCTGCGGGCCCGGCTCAACAGCCGGGTGGTGGGGCGCCGGTTCGCGGACGTCCCGCAGCTGGTGCAGGACCTGCCGGAATCCTTCGAGAGCGAGGACCGGGGAACCGTGTCCACCGTCCTCTCGATCCTGCTCGAAACCCTCGTCGAGGAGACGGAGGAGCGGCTGATGATCGGCGGCACCTCCAACCTCACCCGCTTCGGACACGACTTCCCGGTGATGATCCGGCCGGTGCTGGAGGCACTGGAGGAGCAGGTCGTGCTGCTGAAGCTGCTCGGCGAGGCCAAGGACTCGGGCATGACCGTGCGCATCGGGCACGAGAACGCCCACGAGGGGCTCAACTCCACGTCCGTCGTCGCGGTCGGCTACGGTTCGGGCGACGAGGCAGTCGCCAAACTCGGCGTGGTCGGACCGACCCGCATGGACTACCCCGGAACGATGGGAGCGGTACGCGCAGTGGCACGTTACGTCGGACAGATCCTGGCGGAGTCGTAAGTGGCCACGGACTACTACGCCGTACTCGGCGTGCGCCGCGACGCTTCCCAGGACGAGATCAAGAAGGCGTTCCGGAGGCTCGCCCGCGAGCTGCACCCGGACGTCAACCCCGATCCGAAGACCCAGGAGCGGTTCAAGGAGATCAACGCCGCTTACGAGGTCCTGTCGGACGCGCAGAAGAAGCAGGTCTACGACCTCGGCGGCGATCCGCTCTCGCAGTCCGGCGGCGCCGGCGCGGGCGGCTTCGGCCAGGGCGGCTTCGGCAACTTCTCCGACATCATGGACGCCTTCTTCGGTACGTCGTCGCAGCGCGGGCCCCGCTCGCGCACCCGGCGCGGCCAGGACGCCATGATCCGGCTGGAGATCGACCTCTCCGAGGCCACCTTCGGCACCACCAAGGACATCCAGGTCGACACCGCCGTCGTCTGCACCACGTGCAGCGGCGAGGGCGCGGCCCCCGGCACCTCGGCGCAGACCTGCGACATGTGCCGCGGCCGCGGTGAGGTCTCCCAGGTCACCCGGTCCTTCCTCGGCCAGGTCATGACCTCCCGTCCCTGCCCGCAGTGCCAGGGCTTCGGTACGGTCGTGCCGACCCCGTGCCCGGAGTGCGCCGGCGACGGCCGCATCCGCTCGCGGCGCACGCTGACCGTGAAGATCCCCGCCGGTGTCGACAACGGCACCCGCATCCAGCTCGCGGGCGAGGGCGAGGTCGGCCCCGGCGGCGGCCCGGCCGGCGACCTCTACGTCGAGATCCACGAGCTGCCGCACGCGGTGTTCCAGCGCCGCGGCGACGACCTGCACTGCACGGTCACCATCCCCATGACGGCGGCGGCCCTCGGCACCAAGGTGCCGCTGGAGACGCTGGACGGCCTGGAGGAGGTCGACATCCGGCCGGGCACCCAGTCCGGCCAGTCCGTCCCGCTGCACGGGCGCGGCATCACCCACCTGCGGGGCGGAGGACGCGGCGACCTCATCGTCCACGTCGAGGTGACCACCCCGATGAAGCTGGACCCCGAGCAGGAACGCCTCCTGCGCGAACTGGCCGAGCTGCGCGGCGAGGAGCGGCCCACCGGCCAGTTCCAGCCGGGCCAGCAGGGCCTGTTCTCCCGCCTGAAGGACGCCTTCAACGGCCGCTGACGACCGCGCGCACGCGGTACGGGCCCGGCCACCGAGTCCGTACCGCGCCGCCGCCGGACGCTGTCGCGGGGCGGGCATCACGGGACAGGAAGGACATGACACGATGCGGTCATGCCTCCCGCGCTGACCGCTCTCTGCCGGTACCCCATCGTGCAGGCCCCCATGGCCGGCGGTCCGTCCTGCCCGCAGCTCGCCGCCGCGGTGTCCGAGGCCGGTGCGCTGGGCTTCCTGGCCGCCGGCTACAAGACGGCGGACGCCCTGCGGGACGAGGTCCAGCAGGTGCGCGGGCTGACCGGGCAGCCCTTCGGCGTCAACCTCTTCATGCCGCAGTGCGAACCGGCGGACCCCGCCGTGCTGGAGGACTACCGCCGCCGGCTCACGGACGAGGCCGCCGGTTACGAGACGGAGCTCGGCGACCCGGACGCACCCGGCGACGACGGTTACGAGGACAAGCTCGCCGTCCTCCTCGACGCCCCGGTCCCGGTCGTCTCCTTCACCTTCGGCTGCCCCTCGCGCGACACGCTCGACGCGTTCGCGGCAGCCGGTACGTACACCGTCGTCACGGTCACCTCGCCGGAGGAGGCCCAGGCCGCCGAGTGGGCCGGGGCCGACGCCGTCTGCGCCCAGGGCACCGAGGCGGGCGGCCACCGCTCCACGTTCCACGACGACCCGGCGACCGAGGACGGCGGGACCGGGCTGCTGAGCCTGGTCGCCCAGGTCCGCGAGACCGTGCAGATACCGGTCGTCGCCGCCGGCGGCCTGATGCGCGGCGCCCAGATCGCCGCCGTCCTCGCGGCGGGCGCCGACGCCGCCCAGCTCGGCACCGCCTTCCTGGCCTGCCCGGAGTCCGGCGCCCACGTCCTGCACAAACAGGCCCTGACCAACCCGCTGTTCGTCCGGACCACCCTGACCAGGGCCTTCTCCGGGCGCCCGGCGCGCGGCCTGGTCAACCGCTTCGTGCGCGAGCACGGCCCGCACGCCCCCGCCGCCTACCCCCAGGTCCACCACATGACCTCCGTGCTGCGCAAGGCCGCCGCCCGCGTCGGGGACGCCCAGGGCATGGCGCTGTGGGCCGGGCAGGGGCACCGGATGGCCCGCGAGCTGCCCGCCGGCCGACTGGTCCGGCTGCTCGCCGAGGAACTGGACGCCGCACGGACGGCAGTGAGCACAAGGAGCACGCAGTGACGGCACCCGTCTTCGTCGTCGACCACCTGCCCGACGCCCCCGAGTTCGTCCTCGACGGGCCCGAGGGACGCCACGCCGTCTCCGTGAAGCGGCTGCGCACCGGCGAGGAGGTCGTCCTCACGGACGGCCGCGGCCGGTGGGCCCGGGGCGTCGTGCGCGCCGCCGAAGGCAAGGACCGGCTGGTCGTCGGCGACCTGGACCCGGTCCACGAGGAGCCGCGCCCCGCGCTGCGGATCACCGTCGTCCAGGCCCTGCCCAAGGGGGACCGGGGCGAGGTCGCCGTGGAGACGATGACCGAGACCGGCGTCGACGCGGTCGTCCCGTGGCAGGCGGCGCGCTGCATCACCCAGTGGAAGGGCGACCGCGGCCTCAAGTCCCTGGCCAAGTGGCGCGCCACGGCCCGGGAGGCCGGCAAGCAGTCGCGCCGGGTGCTGTTCCCGGACGTGGCGGACCTGGCCACCACCAAGCAGGTCGCCGGCCTGCTCGCCGCGGCGGACTTCGCGGCCGTCCTGCACGAGGACCGCGACTACGCGAGCGAACCGCTGGCCACCGTCGGTCTGCCCGACGAGGGCGAGATCGTGCTGGTCGTCGGCCCGGAGGGCGGTGTGTCCCCGGACGAGCTGGCCGCGTTCGCCGCCGCCGGTGCCCGTACCTGCCGCCTCGGCCCCACGGTCCTGCGCACCTCGACGGCCGGCACCGCGGCGACGGCGCTGCTCCTGGGACGCACGGGGCGCTGGTCGTGAACCGTCCCCGATGGGGTGGTTGTGCCCGGAATCGGTCTACCGCCCCGTCACCTGCGGTGGGAGGCTGCCCGTATGGGGACGTCAAGGGCAGGGGGCCGTCGTGCGGCCCGTCGTTTTCCGGCCGCGCTCTGCCTCGCCGCGGCCGCCGTCGCCGGGCTCACCGCCTGTGAACCGGGCGACGCCACCGGCGCGTTGAACACCGCGTCCGTCGCCTTCACCACGGACCGGACCGCCACCCGCGCCCTGGAGCACGAAGGCGTCCGGGTGCGCTGGCTGACCTGCACGGCCTCGCTCGACGGAGGCGGTGCCACCCGCTCGGCGGCGCCCTCCGCCGTGCGCCGGACGGCCGAGGTCCACTGCGACGGCAAGACCGAGTCCGGCGGCGACATCGCCCTGGACGGGCAGGTGACCCACGCGGTCGAAGGCCGGTGCGTACGCGGTGACATGACCGCGAAGAGCGATGGCCGCGCCGTCTTCCGGGCCACCCTGCTCGGCGACTGCACCGCCCCGGCCACGACCGCGCCGCCCGCCGGACCACCGGGGCGGGACGGCGGCCCGACGGCCACCGTGACGGTGACGGTCACCGTCCACCCCGGCAAGTGAGGCCGCGGGCGGGGGAGTCGGCGGTCACCGCCGGTCCGCACGTCCCGGTGGCGGGCCCGCACCGCACGACGTACTCCGGCCAACCCCGTGCCACGCGGTCCGCACGTCCCGGTGGCGGGCCCGCACCGCACGACGTACTCCGGCCAACCCCGTGCCACCCGGTCCGCACGTCCCGGTGGCGGGCCCGCACCGCACGACGTACTCCGGCCAACCCCGTGCCACCCGGCACACCCGCGGCCTAGGGTGATCGTGTGACACAGCCTTCCTACCTCAGGTACCCCCACGTCCAAGGTGATGTGATCGCCTTCACCGCCGAGGACGACGTCTGGCTCGCCCCACTCGACGGCGGCCGGGCGTGGCGGGTCAGCGCAGACAACCGTCCCGTCACCCAGCCGCGCATATCTTCCGACGGCTCCCTCGTCGCCTGGACGTCCACCCGCGACGGGGCGCCCGAGGTGCACATCGCCCCCGCCGACGGCGGGCCCTCCCGGCGGCTCACCCACTGGGGCGACGCCCGCACCACCGTGCGCGGCTGGACCCCCGAGGGCGACGTCCTGGTCACCAGCACCCAGGGCCAGCTCTCGCTCCGCCGCACCTGGGCCCGGGCCGTCCCGGTCGACGGCGGCCCCGCGCGGACCCTCCCGTACGGCCCCGTCGGCTCCCTCGCGTACGGGCCCGCCGGGCGCGTCCTGCTGCTCTCGGCCACCATGGGGCGCGAAGCCGCCTCCTGGAAGCGCTACCGGGGCGGCACGGCCGGAAAGCTCTGGCTCGCGGCCGAGGACGACCCGCTGGAGTTCGCCCGGATCCACGAGGACCTCGACGGCAACATCGAGTGCCCGATGTGGGTGGGGGAGCGCCTCGCGTTCCTCTCCGACCACGAGGGCACCGGGGCCCTCTACTCGTCGCTCCCCGACGGCACGGACCTGCGCCGGCACACCCCCGTCGACGGCTTCTACGCCCGGCAGGCCACCACAGACGGCACCCGGGTCGCCTACGCCTCGGCCGGTGAACTGTGGCTCCTGGACAGCCTGGAGAGCGACGAGCCCCGCCGCGTCGAGGTCCGGCTCGGCGGTCAGCGCGCCGACCTCCAGCCCTACCCGCTGCACGCCGACAGCCACCTGACCAGCGCGTCGCCCGACCGCACCGGCCGGGGCAGCGCGGTCCTGTCGCGGGGCGCCGTCCACTGGGTCACCCACCGCGAGGGCCCCGCCCGCGCGCTCGCCGCCGAACCCGGCGTACGGGCCAGGCTGCCGCGCACCTTCCAGGCCGACGGGGACCAGCACGTCGTCTGGGTCACCGACGCCGAGGGCGACGACGCGCTGGAGACCGCCCCCGCCACCGGCACCGCCCCCG
>NZ_JAAGNI010000498.1 GCF_010550605.1 Streptomyces sp. SID9727 | reverse complement strand
CCGGGGCCGGGGCGCGGAGGTGACGCTGCCGCCGACCTCGTCGGTGGACGCGGCGGCGGCCCGGTTGGAGTCGCTGCCGACGGGCGGGCGCACCCCGGTGGCCGCCGGGCTGCTGAAGGCGCACGACGTGCTGCGGGTGGAGCGGCTGCGCGACCCGTCCCGGCGGGCCCTGCTGGTCGTGGTGACGGACGGGCGGGCGACCGGCGGACCGGACCCGGTGGCGCTGGCCGCTCGGGCCGCCCGGCTGCACGCGGCCGAGGGCACGGCGTCGGTCGTCGTGGACTGCGAGACGGGACCGGTGCGGCTGGGACTCGCGGCGGGCCTCGCCGCCGACCTGGGCGGCACCGCCGTCACGCTGGACGAGCTGCGCGCCGAGTCGATCGCCGGGCTGGTCAAGGACGTCCGGGGCGCGGGCCCCGGGCACACCGACAGGAGGGTCGCGTAATGCCGCAGGGACAGCCGGAGAGCGTGCCGGACGACGGACTCACCACCCGGCAGCGGCGCAACCGGCCGCTGCTGATGGTGCACACCGGCATCGGCAAGGGGAAGTCGACGGCGGCCTTCGGGCTCGCGCTGCGCGCCTGGAACCAGGGGTGGCCCATCGGGGTCTTCCAGTTCGTCAAGTCGGCGAAGTGGAAGGTCGGCGAGGAGAACGCGCTGAAGGTCCTCGGCGCGAGCGGCGAGGGCGGTTCCGTCGCCTGGCACAAGATGGGCGAGGGCTGGTCCTGGGTCCAGCGCGACGACCAGACGGACAACGAGGCGAAGGCCCGCGAGGGCTGGGAGCAGGTCAAGCGCGACCTGGCCGCCGAGACGTACCGGCTGTACGTGCTGGACGAGTTCGCCTATCCGCTGCACTGGGGGTGGATCGACACCGACGAGGTCGTCTCGGTGCTGCGCGACCGCCCCGGCACGCAGCACGTGGTGATCACCGGCCGCAACGCGCCCGCCGCGCTCCTGGAGGCGGCGGACCTGGTCACGGACATGTCGAAGGTCAAGCACCCGATGGACGCCGGGCAGAAGGGCCAGAGGGGCATCGAGTGGTGAACATCCCCCGCCTGGTCGTCGCCGCGCCCTCGTCCGGGAGCGGCAAGACCACCGTCGCCACGGGGCTGATGGCCGCGTTCGCCGCGCGCGGGCTCGCCGTGTCCGGGCACAAGGTGGGCCCCGACTACATCGACCCCGGCTTCCACACGCTCGCGACGGGGCGCCCGGGTCGCAACCTCGACGCGTACATGTGCGGGCCCGAGCTGGTCGCCCCGCTGTTCACGCACGGGGCGCGGGGGTGCGGGCTGGCCGTCGTCGAGGGCGTCATGGGGCTGTACGACGGGGCTTCGGGGCTCGGCGAACTGGCGTCCACCGCGCATGTGGCGAAGCTGCTGCGGGCGCCGGTGGTGCTCGTCGTGGACGCGTCCTCGCAGTCGCGGTCGGTGGCGGCGCTGGTGCACGGGTTCGCGTCCTGGGACGCGGAGGTGCGGATCGGCGGGGTGATCCTCAACAAGGTGGGGTCCGACCGGCACGAGGCGCTGTTGCGGGAGGCGCTGGAGGAGTCCGGCGTGCCGGTGCTGGGGGTGCTGCGGCGGGTGGAGGGGGTTGCCGTGCCGTCGCGACATCTGGGGCTGGTGCCGGTGGCGGAGCGGGGGGCCGAAGCGGTGGCCGCCGTCGCGGCGATGGCGGGGCAGGTGGCCGCCGGGTGCGATCTGGAGGGGTTGCTGGCGTTGGCGCGGTCGGCGCCGGCCCTGTCCGGTGGGGAGTGGTCTGCGGACGGGGCGGCGAGGGGCGCGGCTGAGGGGCCGGGTGGCGTGGAGGTGAAGCCCCTCGTCGCTGTCGCCGGTGGGGCCGCCTTCACGTTCTCGTACGCCGAGAACACCGAGCTTCTCGCCGCTGCGGGGGCTGACGTCGTGACTTTTGATCCGCTGCGGCACGAGGCATTGCCGCCGGGGACCCGGGGCGTCGTCATCGGGGGCGGTTTCCCCGAGGTGTACGCGCCCGAGCTGTCCGCCAACGAAGCGTTGCGGAAGGCCGTGGCGGAGCTGGCGCTGTCGGGGGCGCCGGTGGCCGCCGAGTGTGCCGGGTTGCTGTATCTGGCGCGGTCACTGGACGGGCTGCCGATGTGCGGGGTGCTCGACGCCGACGCGCGGATGACCAAACGGCTGACGCTCGGGTACCGGGACGCCGTGGCGCTCACCGACAACGTGCTGGCGCCCGCCGGGGCGCGGATGCGGGGGCACGAGTTCCACCGGACCGTCATCGAGCCCGGCGCGGGCGACGAGCCCGCCTGGGGCATGCACCGGCCCGAGCGGCGCGTGGAGGGGTTCGTCCGGGGCAACGTGCACGCGAGTTATCTGCACACCCACTGGGCCGCGTCGCCCGGGGCGGCTACACGGTTCGTCGAGCGGTGCCGGGGGTGAACACGGAGGCGGGGTCACTGCGCGAGGCCCACCACCAGCCAGATGAAGCACACGCCGGCCACCGTGCACAGCAGTGTGGAGCGCGCCGGGTGGTCGTGGTGGGCCTCGGGCAGGATCTCGGCGGCGGCGAGGTAGAGGAGCGCACCCCCGAAGAAGCCGAGATAGCAGCCGAGCAGTTCCTCCGGCAGGGTGAACAGCAGCGTCGTCGCCGCTCCGACGACGGGCGCCGCCGCGTCCGCGAAGAGCATCGTGAGGGCCCTGCGGCGGGCGTTCCCGTACAGGCTGGTGATCGTGTACGTGTTGAAGCCGTCCGCGAAGTCGTGCGTGATCACGGCGAGCGCCACGGCCGCCCCCATCCCGCCGCCGACCTGGAAGGCCGCGCCGAGCGCCACCCCGTCCATCAGGCTGTGGCCGACCATCGCGGCCGCCGCCGTCAGTCCGACTTGCGGGACGCGCTCATCGGCCGCCCCGTGTGCCGCCTGGCGCACCGCGAGGAGCCGCTCGACGAGGTGGGCGACGAGGAAGCCGCCGACGAACAGCAGCAGCGCCGCCGGGACGCCGAAGACCAGGCCGCCCGCCGCCTCCACCGCCTCGGGCAGCAGGTCCAGGCCGACCACGCCGAGCATCAGCCCGCCGGCCAGACCGAGGACCAGGTGGCGGCGGTCGCTGACGCGCTGGGCGACCCAGCCGCCCGCCAGGGTCATCAGGAACGCGCCGAGCGCGACGAACACCGCCATGGCCTCTTGCTAGCCGATGGACCCCGCTCCGCGCATCTCGGCGCGCTCGTCGTCGGGGTCGGTGCCTCCCGGGGCGTCTCCGCCGACGAGGTGGCCGGGCTCGTCCTGGAGGTGCTGCGGGAGGCGGGGCTCACGGAGATCGCCGAGTTGGTCACCGTAACGGCGAAGGCCGGGGAGCCGGGGGTGCTGGCCGCCGCCGTCCGGCTCGGCGTCCCGCTGCGCGCGTACCCGGCGGACGTGCTCGCCCGGGTCCCCGTCCCGCACCCCTCCGGCGCGGCGCTCGCCGCCCTCGGCACCCCCTCGGTGGCCGAGGCCGCCGCTCTCGCCGAGGGCGGCCAACTCCTCGTCCCCAAGAGGACGTCACGGCCGCGCGACGGGCGCCCGTCGATGGCCACCTGCGCGGTCGCGCGCCGGCCCGTCGGGAACATTGCGTGAAGCGTCGGGACCGTTGCGTGAAACAGGGTGCGGGGCGCATAGTCATCGTGCCGGAGTCCACCCAGGTCACGGCGCACACCCCCACACCACACCCCCACCACGGCGGTCATGCACACTCCCACTGAGAGTCCCGACGCGACAGGCACGGGCACCCACGATCTGCGTCACCACGGCGACGCCGAAGTACGCGGACGGGGCCGGGATCTGACCGATCTCGCCGTCAACGTACGGGCCGGCACCCCTCCGGCCTGGCTGAAGGAGCGCATAGCCGGCTCCCTGGGCACGCTCGCCGCGTACCCGGACGGCCGCGAGGCCCGCGAGGCCGTTGCCGCACGGCACGAACTGCCGCCCGACCGCCTGCTGTTGACGGCGGGCGCGGCAGAGGCGTTCGTCCTGATCGCCCGTGCGCTGCCCGCCCGGCGGCCGTACGTGGTGCACCCTCAGTTCACCGAGCCGGAGGCCGCGCTGCGTGCGGCCGGGCACGAGGTGGGGCGGGTGCTGCTGCGGGCCGAGGACGATTTCCGGCTCGACCCGGCGGACGTGCCCGACGACGCCGACCTTGTGGTCGTCGGCAACCCGACCAACCCGACGTCCGTACTCCATCCCGCCGCCGCCCTCGAACGCCTGGCGCGTCCCGGGCGGACCCTGGTGGTGGACGAGGCGTTCATGGACGCGGTGCCGGGCGAACGCGAGGCCCTGTGCGGGCGTACGGACGTCCCCGGGCTGGTCGTCCTGCGCAGCCTCACCAAGACCTGGGGGCTCGCCGGGCTCCGCATCGGTTACGTGGCGGCCGCCCCGGAGACGATCCGCGCCCTGGAGGCCGCGCAACCGCTGTGGCCGGTGTCGTCGCCCGCGCTGGCGGCGGCGGAGGCGTGCGTGGAACCCCGGGCGCTGGCGGAGGCCGCCGGTGCGGCGGACCGGATCGTGGTGGACCGGGCCCATCTGGTGGCCGGGCTGCGGGAGTTCTCGGAGGTCCGGGTGGTGGAGCCGGCCGAGGGACCGTTCGTGCTCGTCCGCCTCGACGGGGCCGCCGAGATCAGGGAGCGGCTGCGGATGCTGGGGTTCGCGGCGCGGCGAGGAGATACGTTTCCTGGGCTCGGGGACGGCTGGTTGCGGCTGGCGGTACGCGACCGGACGACGACCAACCGCTTCCTCCAGGCGCTGGACCTGGCGCTCCAGGCGTTGACGGTGGCGGGGCGGTAGGGCGGGGGTGGGCGGTGCTCTGGGTGGTGGGCGGTGATGCGGGCGGGGAGCGGCGCTCCGGGTGGTGAGCGGTGCTCCGGGCGGTGAGCGGCGCTCCAGGTAGTGAGCGCGCTCCGGATAGTGAGCGGTGATCTTGATGGTGGGCACCGCTCCGGGCCATGGGCACTGCCTGGTTTGGATCGGTGCTCCGCTTCATGAGCGGCGCTCTGTTTTATGAGGGTGCTCCGTTTTATGAGCGGTGCTCCGTTGCAGGATCGGGGCGAGGAGGCCCGCTCCAGCCGGTGATAGGTGCTCAAACGGGTGAGCGGTGCTCCCCCCTCGGAGCACCGCTCACCGTCCCCTCCCCCGGGGCTCCTCCCCTCGGGCCGTCAGCCTCGGGCCGTCAGCCTCGGGCGCGGCGCCGGGTCACGACCATGGCGCCCGCGCCGGCCGCCAGCAGGAGCGCCGCGCCGCCCGCGATGTACGGGGTGCTGGAGCTGCTGCCCGTCTCGGCCAGGTCCGCGTCGGTGGCGGCCGGTGCCTGGTCCGTGCCCGTCTGGGTCTTCACGTCGCCGCCGCCCCCGGTCGAGCCGCCCTTGTCGCCGCCGCCCGTGGAGCCGCCGCTCCCGGAGCCGCCGTCGGTCGCGCCGCCGTTCCCGGAGCCGCCGTCCGTCGAACCGCCCCCGGTCGCGCCGCCGTTCTCGTTGCCCCCGTTGTCACCGCCGCCGTTCCCGCCGTTCCCGTTCCCGCCGTTCTCGTTCCCGCCGTTGTGGCCGCCGCCGTTGTCGCCGCCGCCCGTGTGGCCCCCGTGGCCCTTCGGGGTTTCGCAGGTCGCCTCCGTGAGCGTGACCTCGCCGTTGACCTCCGCGACGTTCAGCTTGCCCGGGTTGACCGACACCTTCAGCCGGAGGGCCACCGCAGCGGCCGTGCGCGAGGTGGTCTCCGCCCTGGACAGGTCCAGCGTCACCTCGCCGACGTGCGGCACCGCCACCCGCGCGGTGCCCCCGGCCGTGAGCGTGACGCGCTTGCCGAGCACCGACACGTGCCCGAGCACGTTGGACTCGGCGACCGGCCGGCTGCCCGCCGCACAGACCGCCTTCGAGGTGACCTTCTCCACCTCGATCAGCGGGAACACCGACAGGCCCGGGAGGCTGACCCTCGCTTTGGCGAGGTTGCTGTAGCCGGCCGCCCGGCGCTTGTCGGCGGTGGCCTTCGCGGTGGCCACGTCCGCCTTGAGGACGCTGAACGGCTTTCCGCGGTCCACCCCGTCGAGCCGCGCGCTGAGCGCGGTCTCCTCGGCGGTGCGCGGGGCCCGCACCTCGTTGAGCGTGACCTTCAACGGCACGTCGACCGTCTTGTTGAGGAGGGAGACGTCGAGTGCGGTGCGGAGCACGACCGCGCTCGCCTTTCCTCCGCCGTCGGCCGTGGTGGTCGTCGTGGGGGCGGCATGGGCCGGGGCCGTGACCAGAAGGGCGACGGGAGCGGCGGCGACCGCCAGGGCGGCGAGGCGGAAGGTGTTGCTGTTCAAGATGGTGGAACCCCCACAGGAGACATGGAGCCACCGGCGCCGTCCAATGGGGGACATCGCGGGCACCGGTGGCCTCGACTCCGTGAATCTTTACGCACAGAGGGTGAACTGGCGGACACCTGGGGCCAGTTCACCCCAAAGGGGGGTTTCCGCGTCTGTATTCGAATATTCCGGCACGTGCGTTCCTCGGGTTCACCCGTTTCACTGAGCACCGGAGGCGTTTCGGACCGCGCGAGGGCGGCGCGTAACATCGCCTCCTCGCAGGCGCGGAGAGGGTTCAACGAACGAACCGTCCTCCGGTCACTGCTGGTCAACGCGGTGCGTCAGCCGATCACGCGGCCGTTCAGGACGACCCGGCGCGGTCCGGCCAGCACCCGCACGTCCTCCCGTGGGTCCTCGTCGTACACCACGAGGTCGGCCGGCGCCCCCTCCTCCAGCCCCGGCCTGCCGAGCCAGGCCCTCGCTCCCCAGGTCGTCGCGGACAACGCCTCCAGGGCCGGGATGCCCGCCTTGACCAGTTCCGCCACCTCGTCGGCCACCAGGCCGTGCGCCAGGACCCCGCCCGCGTCGGTGCCGACGAAGACCGGCACCCCGGCGTCGTGGGCGGCGCGCACGGTGTCGTAACGGCGTTCGTGGAGCCGGCGCATATGGGCGGACCAGCGCGGGAACTTCGCCTCGCCGCTCTGTGCGAGCGAGGGGAAGGTGGCGATGTTGACCAGCGTGGGGACGATCGCCACACCGCGCTCCGCGAAGAGCGGGATGGTGTCCTCGGTGAGGCCCGTGGCGTGCTCGACGCAGTCGATCCCGGCCTCCACCAGATCGCGCAGCGAGTCCTCCGCGAAGCAGTGCGCGGTGACCCGGGCGCCCAGCCGGTGCGCCTCCGCGATGGCCGCCTCGACCGCCTCGCGCGGCCAGAGCGCCGTCAGGTCGCCCACCTCGCGGTCGATCCAGTCGCCGACCAGCTTGACCCAGCCGTCGCCCCGGCGCGCCTCCTGGGCCACATAGGCGACGAGTTCGTCGGGCTCGACCTCCCAGGCGTAGTTGCGGGTGTAGCGGCGCGGCCGGGCGATGTGCCGGCCGGCCCGGATGATCTTCGGCAGGTCCTCTCGGTCGTCGATCCACCGGGTGTCGGCGGGCGAGCCCGCGTCGCGCAGGAGCAGCGCCCCGGCCTCCCGGTCGTCCAGGGCCTGCTTCTCGCTGGTCGCGGCGTCGACGGCGCCGTGGTGGTCGAGCCCGACGTGGCAATGGGCGTCGACCAGCCCGGGCAGGGCCCAGCCGGTGACGGTGACGGCGTCGTCCGCGCCGGGCGGCCGCTCGTAGGTGATCCGGCCGCCGACCGCCCAGAGCTCGTCCCTGACCTCCTCGGGTCCGACGAGCACCCGCCCCTTCACATGCAGCACCCGCGATGCCTCGTGATCACTCATGCACAGCACTGTACGAGGGGCCCACCGCGTGCGGCATGCCCTGTCCCGGCCCGTCCGGGCGGTGCTGGGTACTCTCGGAGGCGCCCGGTCAGCAGGCCGGAGCCCGCCGACCGAAACCGAAGAGAGCACCGCCGTGACGCACCCCTTCCTCGACCTCGCTCCGCTGACCGCCGCGCACTTCGCGGCGATCGAGCGGCGGGTGGCCGGTCTGCTGGCCACCGAGCAGGACGTCGTCATCATGCAGGGCGAGGCGCTCCTGCCCCTGGAGGGCTGCATCCGGGGCGGCGCCCGGCCCGGTTCGACGGCGCTGAACGTCGTGACCGGCCCCTACGGGCAGACCTTCGGGAACTGGCTGCGCGACTGCGGGGCCGAGGTCGTGGACCTGGAGGTGCCGTTCCACACGGCGGTCACCGCGGACCAGGTCGCCGAGGCGCTGGCCGCGCACCCGGGGATCGACTTCGTCTCCCTGGTCCACGCCGAGGCGGCGACCGGGAACACCAATCCGGTCGCGGAGATCGGCGAGGTGGTGCGGGCGCACGGCGCGCTGTTCATGCTGGACGCGGTCGCCTCGGTGGGCGCCGAGCCGCTGCTGCCGGACGAGTGGGGCGTGGACCTGTGCGTGATCGGGGCGCAGAAGGCGATGGGCGGCCCGGCCGGGGTCTCGGCGGTGTCGGTGAGCGCGCGGGCCTGGGAGCGGATCGCCGCCAACCCGCAGGCGCCGCGCCGGTCCTACCTGTCGCTCCTCGACTGGAAGGAGCGCTGGATCGACGGGGGCCGCAAGGCGCTGCTGCACGCCCCGGCCCAGCTGGAGATGCTGGCCCTGGAAGCGTGTGTGGAGCGGATCGAGGCGGAGGGCCTGGACGCGCTGATGGCCCGTCACGCGGCGGCCGCCGCGGCCACCCGGGCCGGTGCGGTGGCGCTGGGCGGCGGCCTGACCCCGTATGTGCACGAGGCACGGGACGCGGCGCCGGTGGCGACCACGCTGCGCGTGCCCGCGGGGGTGGACGCCTCCGACCTGGTCGCGCGGGCGCTCGCGGGCGAGCCCTCGCTGCCGCTGATCGCGGGCGGGGGCGCGCTGGCCAAGGAGATGATCCGGGTCAATCACTACGGTGTGGATGCGACGCGGGGCGCGGTGCTCTCCTCGCTCGCGGCTCTGGGGTCGGCGCTGGCCGGGACCGGCCGGCAGGTCGATCTGGAAGCTGCCCGGAAGGCCGTTTCGGAAACCTGGCCCAGCGCATAAAAGCACGTCTTACCAACAATGCGGGGAGCTGCTTGAATCCGAGCAGCTCCCCGCATTCTTATGCCCGCTTATCTCCAGGCTAAACGCCCCAGTTATCGAGCTGCCCCCAGGGCCCATTTCGCTTGTGTGTGGGGAGAGTTATGAGCTTGTGACCGACTCCACACAGACGGCAATTTGCCCGATAAATACCGGACAGAACATCAGAAACCGAAGGCGGCTCGCGCTGGTGCGCGCACCCGCCTGATAACACAGACGGGCGTCCCACCCAACCCCTTGCGTCGATGCAATTTAGAAATTTGCTGGGTAAATTCAAATGCCATGACCGCCGCACCAGCAGATTTTGCAAGTGCCCGAAGCGAATTCCTTACGATTGATACGCCACGAGTGGAGGACGGAGCCGCGATCTGGCGCATCGCCCGCGACTCCGAGGTCCTGGACCTCAACTCCTCGTACAGCTACCTGCTGTGGTGTCGTGACTTCGCGGCGACCTCCGTGGTCGCCCGCGACGAGACCGGCTCCCCGGTCGCCTTCGTGACGGGGTACATCAGGCCGGACCGCCCCGAGACGCTCGTCGTCTGGCAGGTGGCCGTCGACCACGGCCACCGCGGTACGGGCCTGGCAGCGAAGCTGCTGGACTCCCTGACCGCGCGGGTCGCCGCCGAACAGGGCCTGGCCTCGGTCGAGACGACCGTCACCCCCGACAACACCGCGTCGGACCGCCTGTTCACCTCCTACGCGCGGCGCCACGACGTGGCCCTGGAGCGCGAGGTGCTCTTCGACGGCGGACTGTTCCCCGAAGGCACCCATCTGCCGGAAGTGCTGTACCGCATCGGGCCGTTCCACGCCTGAGCGCACTTCCCCCGCCGGGCCGCCGGCCCGCCGCAGCTTCCTTCAACGCCGCCCGTCACACCACCTCACGCAGGAGACCCGCTGTGACCATCACCCCGCCCGCCCTCAGTGTCTTCGAAACCCTTGAGTCCGAGGTCCGGAGCTACTGCCGCGGCTGGCCCGCCGTGTTCGACCGCGCCCAGGGCGCCCGGCTGACCGACGAGGACGGCCACTCGTACCTGGACTTCTTCGCCGGCGCGGGCTCGCTCAACTACGGCCACAACAACCCGGTGCTCAAGCGCGCGCTGATCGACTACATCGAACGCGACGGCATCACGCACGGCCTCGACATGGCGACCACCGCCAAACGCGCCTTCCTGGACACCTTCCAGAACGTCGTGCTGCGCCCCCGCGACCTGCCGTACAAGGTGATGTTCCCCGGCCCGACGGGCACCAACGCCGTCGAGGCGGCCCTGAAGCTGGCTCGTAAGGTCAAGGGCCGCGAGTCCGTCGTCTCCTTCACCAACGCCTTCCACGGCATGTCGCTCGGCTCGCTGGCCGTGACCGGGAACGCGTTCAAGCGGGCCGGTGCCGGCATCCCGCTGGTGCACGGCACGCCGATGCCGTTCGACAACTACTTCGACGGCCAGGTCCCCGACTTCCTCTGGTTCGAGCGGCTCCTGGAGGACCAGGGTTCCGGGCTCAACCACCCGGCCGCCGTGATCGTGGAGACCGTCCAGGGCGAGGGCGGCATCAACGTGGCCCGCGCCGAGTGGCTGCGCGCGCTCCAGGACCTGTGCCACCGCCAGGACATGCTGCTGATCGTCGACGACATCCAGATGGGCTGCGGCCGTACCGGCGGCTTCTTCTCCTTCGAGGAGGCCGGCATCACGCCGGACATCGTGACGCTGTCGAAGTCCATCAGCGGCTACGGACTGCCCATGTCGCTCTGCCTGTTCAAGCCGGAGCTGGACGTCTGGGAGCCGGGCGAGCACAACGGCACCTTCCGCGGCAACAACCCCGCGTTCGTCACCGCCGCCGCCGCGCTGGACGCCTACTGGGCCGACGGCCAGATGGAGAAGCAGACGCTGGCTCGCGGCGAGCAGGTCGAGCAGACGATGCTGGCCATCTGCGGCGAGCACGAGAGCGCCCGGTTCCGGGGCCGCGGTCTGGTCTGGGGCCTGGAGTTCGAGGACCCGGCGCGCGCCTCCGCGGTCTGCGCCCGCGCGTTCCAGCTGGGACTGCTCCTGGAGACCTCCGGCCCGCAGAGCGAGGTCGTGAAGCTGCTGCCGCCGCTCACCATCACGCCCGAGGAGCTGGACGAGGGCCTGCGCACGCTGGCCCGTGCCGTCCGGGAGACCGCCTGAGGTCCGGACCGCACACCTCACCTCGCAGAGAGATCCGTAAAGAGAAAGGCATCGAACCACCGTGATCGTCCGATCGTTCGCCGACGTCGAGAACACCGACCGGCACATCAAGGCCGCCTCCGGGACCTGGGAGAGCAAGCGCATCGTGCTCGCCCAGGAGAAGGTCGGCTTCTCGCTCCACGAGACCACCATGTACGCGGGCACCGAGACGTCGATGTGGTACGCGAACCACATCGAGGCGGTCCTCTGCGTCGAGGGCGAGGCCGAGCTCACCAACGACGAGACCGGTGAGAAGCACTGGATCACGCCGGGGACCATGTACCTGCTCGACGGCCACGAGCGCCACACGATGCGGCCCAAGTCCGACTTCCGCTGCGTCTGCGTCTTCAACCCGCCGGTCACCGGACGGGAGGAGCACGACGAGAACGGTGTCTACCCACTGCTGACCGAGGAGGGCTGAACCCATGACCACCGACGTACGCACCGACCTGTACCCCTCGCGCGGCGCCGCCGAGATGACCACTCCCCGCCAGGACCCGGTCATCTGGTCCGCGCCGGGCGCACCGGGTCCGATCAGCGCCAAGGAGCTCCAAGGCTACGAGCACGACGGCTTCCTGACGGTCGACCAGCTGATCACCCCGGACGAGGTGGCCGGCTACCACGCCGAGCTGGAACGGCTGATCACCGACCCGGCCGTCCGCGCCGACGAGCGCTCCATCATCGAGCCCACGTCGCAGTCCGTCCGGTCGGTCTTCGAGGTCCACCGGATCAGCGAGGTCTTCGCCCGGCTGGTCGCCGACGAGCGGGTGGTGGGCCGGGCCCGCCAGATCCTCGGTTCGGACGTCTACGTCCACCAGTCGCGGATCAACGTCAAGCCCGGGTTCGGGGCTTCGGGGTTCTACTGGCACTCGGACTTCGAGACGTGGCACGCGGAGGACGGTCTGCCGAACATGCGGACGGTGTCCGTGTCGATCGCGCTGACCGAGAACCACGACACCAACGGCGGGCTGATGATCATGCCCGGCTCGCACAAGTCGTTCCTCGGCTGCGCGGGTGAGACGCCGAAGGACAACTACAAGAAGTCGCTCCAGATGCAGGACGCGGGCACCCCGTCCGACGAGGCGCTGACGAAGATGGCCGACCGGCACGGCATCCGGCTCTTCACCGGCAAGCCCGGTTCGGCGACCTGGTTCGACTGCAACGCCATGCACGGCTCGGGCGACAACATCACGCCCTACCCGCGCAGCAACGTGTTCATCGTGTTCAACAGCGTGGAGAACACCGCGCAGGAGCCGTTCGCGGCGCCGGTCCGCCGCCCGGAGTTCATCGGGGCGCGCGACTTCACCCCGGTGAAGTAGGTCCCGGCAGGGCTTTGGGGAGGGTGGTACGGAAGACCGTGCCACCCTCCCCGGCGTATCTCGGTGGACCGGAGCGGGACCGTGCGGCGACAGTGAGCGCATGACATCCCACGTACAGCACATCACCATCGACTGCGCCGACGCCTACACCCTGGGCACCTTCTGGGCGGCCGTGCTCGGCGCCCCGCTCTCCGACGAGGACCACCCCGGCGACCCCGAGGCCCTGGTCGAAGCGCCGGGCGCCGCCCTCCTGTTCGTCACCGTGCCGGACCGCAAGCAGACCAAGAACCGCGTCCACCTGGACATCCGGCCCGAGGACCGGACCCGGGACGAGGAGGTCGAGCGGCTGCTGGCCCTCGGCGCCACCCTGGTCGCCGACCACCGCAAGCCGAACGGACGGGGCTGGGCGACGCTGGCGGACCCGGAGGGCAACGAGTTCTGCGTGGAGTGCGGCGCCGGTGAACGGGCGGCGCTCACCGGCACGCGGCTGCCGGTCACCGCGGACGACGTGACGCGGGCGGTCCGGCTGGCGGTCGACACGCTCGCCGGCGCGGCGGAGGGCGACTGGCGCGTCCCCGCCGGGACGCTGACGTGGGACTGCTGGGAGACCGCGGAGCACCTGAGCGACGACCTGTTCGCCTACGCCGTCCAGCTCGGCCCGCGTACGCCGTCGGTGGAGACCTACGTGCCCTACCACTGCGCTCCCCGGCGCGAGGGCGGCCCGGGGAACTCCGTCTTCGCGGACCCGGACGCGGGTGTGGCGGGGCTGCTCCAGACCGTGGAGGCGAGCGGCGCGCTGCTGGCCGCGATGGTCCGTACGGCTTCCCCGGCCACCCGCTCGTTCCACAGCTACGGGGTCTCTGACCCGGAGGGCTTCGCGGCGATGGGGATCGTGGAGACCCTGGTGCACGTCCATGACATCGCCTCGGCCCTGGGCGTCTCCTGGGAACCGCCCGCCGAGCTGTGCGACCGGACGCTGGCCCGGCTCTTCCCCGGGGCGCCGGACGACGAGGACCGGTGGGCCGTACTGCTCTGGTCCACCGGCCGCGCCGAACTCCCCGGCCGTGAGCGCATGACGTCGTGGCGGTGGCACAGCGCCCCGCTGGACGCCTGAAGGGTGTCGCGGAAGGCCCGGATCCGGGCGTTTCGCAACCCGCTTCAGGGGGCGAGTACGTCGAGCGCGCGGTCCACGTCCGCCTCGGTGTTGTAGAGGTGGAAGGACGCGCGCAGATTGCCGGCCCGGCCGGCGACCAGCACCCCGGCCCGCTCGAGTTCCGGTGCCCGGTCGCCGAGCCCGGGCACCGCGACGACGGCGGTGTCCGCCGCCACGGCGGTGTGCCCGAGGGCCGCGAGGCCGGAGCGGAAGCGGCCGGCCAGCGCGACGGCGTGATCGTGGAGCGCGTCCGCGCCGACCTCGTGGAGCAGGGCGAGGGAGTGCTCGGCGCCGTGGTACGCGAGGTAGACGGGCGGCTCGTCGTAGCGGCGGGCGTCGGAGGCCAGCTTGGTGACCGGTCCGTACACGCTGCCCCACGGGTCCTCGGACGCGGCCATGCCCGCGTCGACCGGCCTCAGGTCCTCCTGCGCCTCCTCGGTGACGGTGAGGAAGGACGTACCGCGCGGGCAGAGCAGGTACTTGAAGCCGCCGGTGACCGTGTAGTCGTAGGCCCCGGCGTCCAGCGGCAGCCAGCCGGCGGACTGGGTGGCGTCCACCAGGGTGCGGGCGCCGTGGACGGCCGCGGCGGCCCGGACCGCGTCCAGGTCGGCGCGCCGGCCGTCCGCCGACTGCACCGAGGAGAAGGCGACCAGCGCGGTGGAGGGGCGTACGGCTTCGGCCAGCCCGTCCAGCGGCACGTACCGCATGTCGAGGTCGCCGCGGACCGCGAAGGGGCTGACGACCGAGCTGAACTCGCCCTCCGGGGCCAGCACTTCGGACCCGGGCGGCAGCGAGGCCGCGATCAGCCCGACGTGGGCGACGACCGAGCTGCCGACGGCGACCCGGCCCGGCGCGAGACCGACGAGCCGTGCGAAGCCCTCCCGGGCCCGGTCCACCGCCTCGAAGTCGCCCGAGCCCGCGCGGCGGCCGGTGGCGCCCTCCTCGGCCAGGGCCTTCACCGCGTCGACGGTGCGGCGGGGCAGCAGCCCGCAGGTGGAGGTGTTGAGGTAGGTGGTCTCGGGCGCGAACTCGGCGGCTGCGGCACGGCTGAGCGGAGAGATCGTCATGCCTTCAGCCTGAGCCCTGGCCGACCTGGGGTCAATTGACAAAATTTCACGGGAAACCCCAAGCGGTGCTTATGCGTCAGGTGCCGGGGCGCGGGCCGGGAACGCGGGCCGCCGACGACGGCCCGCGGGGCGGGGTCAGGCGTTCCGGGCTGCCGCTCCGGGGACCGCGCAGGCCCCGTCGGCGTCGCAGGCGGCCGCGTCGGCGGCGGCGGTCACCGGGCGGTCCTTCCACGCCTGTTCCAGCGCCTGGGCGAAGACCTCGGCGGGCTGGCCGCCGGAGATGCCGTAGCGCCGGTCGAACACGAAGAACGGCACCGCGTTGGCGCCCAGCTCGGACGCCTCCCTCTCGTCGGCGCGCACCTCGTCGGCGTACGCCTCCGGGTCGGCGAGCACCGCGCGCGCCTCGTCGGCGTCGAGTCCCGCCTCGACGGCCAGGTCCAGCAGGACGGCGTCGTCGAAGACGGACCGGTCCTCCGCGAAGTTGGCCCGGTAGGCGAGGTCCAGCAGCTCGTCCTGGCGGCCGCGGGCCCTGGCCAGGTGCAGCAGGCGGTGGATGTCGAAGGTGCTGCCGTGGTCGCGGCCCTCGGTGCGGTAGCCGAGCCCCTCGGCCCGGGCGTTGGCCGCGACGTTGGCCTCCATCGAGCGGGCCTCGTCGGGCGTGCGCCCGTACTTCTGCGCCAGCATGTCGATGACCTGTTCGGTGTCGCCCTTGGCGCGGCCGGGGTCGAGCTCGAAGGAGCGGTGCACCACCTCGACGTCGTCGCGGTGGGCGAAGCCCGCCAGGCCCTTCTCGAAGCGTGCCTTGCCGATGTAGCACCACGGGCAGGCGATGTCGCTCCAGATCTCGACGCGCATGACTCTTCTTCTCTCCGGACTCGTCGGCGACCGCTGTGCGGCGCGGAGGCACCCTCCGCTCCCCGCCCCAACACGTGGCGGGCCGGTGCCATTCCCGGACCCGCGGCCGATGTGCTCAGCCTCTCCCGGGCGCTTCCGTCACCGCGAGGCGCAGCACCAGATGGCCGCCGTGCCGGGGGGTTTCCGGGTCGGGGACCCAGCCGCACGCCGCGTAGAAGGCCTGGGCCCGCTTGTTGGGCTCGAAGACCTCCAGGCGGGCCCGCGTCACACCGCGCCGCCGCCAGTCGGCGACGCACGCGAGGTGCAGGGCGCTGCCGACCCCCTCGCGCCAGTGGGCCGGGGACACGTGGAGCTGGGTGAGGTACGTCCATCCGTCGCGTACGGAGTGGGCGGCGACGCCGACGAGGGCGCCGTCCTCCTCGGCGACGAGCACCGTGGCGTCCTGCCGGTCCACGGCGCGGGCCCAGCCGTCCCGGGCCCGGCCCACCTCGGCCGGGCCCGCGTACTCCTCCTCGGCGAGGTGGCCGCTGTAGTAGGTGGCCCTGGCCTCGGTGTGCAGGGTGACGATCGCGTCGAGGTCGTCCCGCTCCGCTGTACGGATCATGGTGGGGAGGACGTACGGGCCGGGGCGCCGGTTCCGCCGCCCCGGCCCGTCAGCTGCCGTCGCGGAGGTCGGCCGGGCCCTGTGGCCGGAAGGCGATCCGGTCGAAGGCCACCTCGCAGCCCTCGCCCGTGGGCGACTGGGCGAGGAAGCCGATGGAGACGGCGGCCGCCTGCTCCGGGGTGCCGAGGGCGAAGACGCGGACGAAGGTCCACTTCTCGCCGTCGGCCGAGGCGTGGAACGCGAAGGCGCGGCCCGTTCGGCTCAGGCGCAGCCAGTGGGTGTCGCCGTCCACGACGGAGGAGTTGACGTCGTCCGAGTGGCCCCGGGTGACCACCGTGCAGACGGTCGGGCGCTCCGGAGACAGCTCCAGGCAGAGCTTGGCCCACTCCCGGTCGCCGGCGTGGAGGTAGAGCACGCCCGCGTCGAAGGCGGCGGCGAAGCCCACCTTCACCCGGGCGATGAGCTGGAAGTCGCCCGCCGGGGCCGCGCCGAGGAGCCGGGGCGCGTCGCTCGCCGGTTCCAGGGTGTCGCCGCCCGGCGGGACGAAGCGGTCCTGGCGGGCGCCGGCGCGGCCGGTGAGCACGCCGTTCTCGTACGCCCAGTCACCCTCGGGACCGTACGGCTGGAGCGCGAAGGGGAGTTCGGGGAGGTTCACGCGGGGTTTCCGTTCACGCGGCGGGGCAGGCCCAGCGGGTTGGCGTCGCGCAGCTCGGGCGGGAGGAGCGCGTCGGGGGTGGTCTGGTAGCTGACCGGGCGCAGCCAGCGCTCGATGGCGGTGGCGCCGACCGAGGTGGAGGTGGAGGTGGTGGCCGGGTAGGGGCCGCCGTGGTGCTGGGCGGGGGCGACGGCGACGCCGGTCGGCCAGCCGTTGACGAGGACGCGCCCGGCGAGCGGGGTGAGGGCGGCGAGCAGGTCCGCCGCGCCGCCTCCGGCCTCCTCGGTGGCGATGTGGAGGGTGGCGGTGAGGTTGCCGGGGAGGCGGGTGAGGACGGCGGTGATCTCGTCCTCGGAGGCGTACCGGGCGACGACGGTGACCGGGCCGAAGCACTCCTCCAGGAGCGCGTCGTGCGGGCCCTCGGCGGTGAGGGTGCGGGCCGGGACGGTCAGGAAGCCGGCCGCGACGGTGTGCTCGCCGCCGGCGCCGGGGGTGACGGGGGCTTCGACCCCGGGGAGCGCGGTGCGCTCGGTGACCCCGGCGAGGAAGGCGTCGCGCATGCGGTGGTCGAGCAGGACGCCGGCCTCGCTGTCGCTGACGGCCTCGGTGAGCGCCTTGAGCAGGCGGTCGCCGCCCTCGCCCGCGGGGACCAGGACGAATCCGGGCTTGGTGCAGAACTGGCCCGCGCCCATGGTCATCGAACCGGCCAGGCCCGCGCCGATCTCCTCGCCGCGCTCGGCGGCGGCGGCCTCGGTGACGACGACGGGGTTGAGGGAGCCCAGCTCGCCGTGGAAGGGGATGGGGGCGGGGCGGGCGGCGGCCGCGTCGAACAGGGCACGCCCGCCGCGCACCGAGCCGGTGAAGCCGGCGGCGGCGACGAGCGGGTGCCGGACGAGGGCGACGCCGGCGTCGAAACCGTGGACGAGGGTGACGACGTCCTCGGGCAGACCGGTGCGCGCGGCGGCCCGGCGCAGGACCGAGGCGCAGAGCTCGGAGGTCGCCGGGTGGTCCGGGTGGGCCTTGACGACGACGGGGCAGCCGGCCGCGAGGGCACTGGCGGTGTCGCCGCCGGGGACGGAGAAGGCCAGCGGGAAGTTGCTGGCGGCGTAGACCGCGACGACGCCGAGCGGGATCTTGTAGCGGCGCAGGTCGGGCCAGGGCGGGGTGCGGGTGGCGTCCGCGTGGTCGATGTGGATGTCGAGGTAGGCGCCCTCGTCGACGACCTCCGCGAAGGCCCGCAACTGGGCCGCGGTGCGCGCGAGTTCACCGGTCAGCCGGGCCGGGCCGAGGGCCGTCTCGGCGTCGGCGGCCTCGATGACGTGCTCCCCGGCCTCGGTGAGCAGCTCGGCGGCCGTACGCAGGAACGCGGCGCGCGTGGCGCGGTCGGCGAGGGAGTCGCGGACCGCGTGAGCGGCGCGGACCGCGCGGTCGACCTCCTCCGCTGTGGCCTCCACCGCAACCTGCTCGCGCGGGTTCCCGGTGCGGGGGTCGACGCTCCAGACTGGTGTTGCTGCCACCGTGTTTCCTTCCGCTCCACTGCCGCACATCAGATGTCGTCCGGTATAAGCTGTTCGGTATTCTGAACAGCGTTCCTGAACGTGAATGTGAAGCGACTCTATTTCCGGGCGTTCGGTGTTGGCAAGAAGTCGCAGGGTTTCGTCGGCGGGGTGAAAGGGGCACAGGGCGATGTCGGTTCCCGAGTCGGGTGGGGCACAGGTCAAGTCCGCGGTACGGACGGTCGAGCTGCTGGAGTACTTCGCGGGGCGGCCCGGCATGCACTCGCTCGCCGCGGTCCAGGAGGCCGTCGGCTACCCGAAGTCCAGCCTCTACATGCTGCTGCGCACCCTGGTCGAGCTGGGCTGGGTGGAGACCGACGCGACGGGCACGCGCTACGGGATCGGCGTACGGGCCCTGCTGGTCGGCACCTCGTACATCGACGGCGACGAGGTCGTCGCCGCGGCCCGTCCCACGCTCGACCGGCTCGCCGACGACACCACGGAGACCATCCACCTGGCCCGGCTGGACGGCACCAACGTGGTCTACCTCGCCACCCGCCAGTCCCAGCACTATCTGCGGCCCTTCACCCGCGTCGGCCGCCGGCTGCCCGCCCACTCCACCTCGCTCGGCAAGGCGCTGCTGGCCACCCACAGCGACGAGCAGGTCCGCAAGATGCTGCCCGAGACGCTGCCCGCGCTCACCGAACACACCCTGACCGACCGCGAGAAGCTCATCGAGGAACTGCACCAGATCCGCGAGCAGGGATACGCGGTGGACCGCGAGGAGAACACGCTGGGGCTGCGCTGCTTCGGTGTCGCCGTCCCGTACCGCACCCCGGCCCGGGACGCGATCAGCTGCTCGGTGCCGGTCGCCCGGCTCACGGCCGCGCACGAACAGATGGTCAAGGACGCGCTGTTCGACGCGCGCGACCGGCTGACGCTCGCCACCCGCAGGCTCTGACGCCCCGGTCCCTCTCCCCCGCGCGGCGGAGGCGGATCGTCACCCGGCAGGACGTGCGGGGACGCGCCGCCCGGCAGCGTGGGATTCATGAGCCCCGTCTCCGCGCGCGCCGTGCTGCGCTCCGTCGCCATCGTGTCCTGTCTGCCGTACATCACGCTCAAGACCGCCTGGGTGGCGGGCAGCCGCGTCGGGATCCCGGACGGCAGCGGCCTGCTGGACCACCGCGCCCTGATGGCCGTCGCCAACGGCGGCTCGGTGCTGATGGACGGCGCGGTGGTGGTCCTCGCCCTGCTGCTCACCCGGCCGTGGGGGCTGCGGGTGCCGGCCTGGCTGCTCGCGCTGCCGGTGTGGACGGCGACCGGGCTGCTGCTGCCGATCATGACCGGCTATCCGGCGCAGCTGCTGGTCCGGACGCTGGGCGGGAGCACCGGCGGCGCGGAGGCCGCGGGCGGCCGGCCGTTCCTGAGCGAGTGGGTGTTCGGCGTCGTCTACGGCGGCTTCATCCTCCAGGGCCTGTCCCTCGGCGCCCTGTTCGTGCTGTACGCCCGCGAGCGCTGGGGCCGCCTCTGGCAGGGCGCGCTGGGCGAGCTGCCCGCGAGCCCGACCGCCCCCGCGCTGCGGGTGGCCGCCGTCGTCGCCTCGCTGCTGGCCCTGGCGCCCGGCACCGCGCACCTGCTGTGGGCGGCGGGC
>NZ_JAAGNI010000473.1 GCF_010550605.1 Streptomyces sp. SID9727 | reverse complement strand
CTTTACTATAGTTTGATATTGGTGTTCGGTTCGGCTTGTGTAGGATAGGTGGGAGACTTTGAAGCGGCCACGCCAGTGGTTGTGGAGTCGTCGTTGAAATACCACTCTGGTCGTGCTGGATGTCTAACCTGGGTCCGTGATCCGGATCAGGGACAGTGTCTGATGGGTAGTTTAACTGGGGCGGTTGCCTCCTAAAGAGTAACGGAGGCGCCCAAAGGTTCCCTCAGCCTGGTTGGCAATCAGGTGTTGAGTGTAAGTGCACAAGGGAGCTTGACTGTGAGACCGACGGGTCGAGCAGGGACGAAAGTCGGGACTAGTGATCCGGCAGTGGCTTGTGGAAGCGCTGTCGCTCAACGGATAAAAGGTACCCCGGGGATAACAGGCTGATCTTCCCCAAGAGTCCATATCGACGGGATGGTTTGGCACCTCGATGTCGGCTCGTCGCATCCTGGGGCTGGAGTCGGTCCCAAGGGTTGGGCTGTTCGCCCATTAAAGCGGTACGCGAGCTGGGTTTAGAACGTCGTGAGACAGTTCGGTCCCTATCCGCTGTGCGCGTAGGAATATTGAGAAGGGCTGTCCCTAGTACGAGAGGACCGGGACGGACGAACCTCTGGTGTGCCAGTTGTCCTGCCAAGGGCATGGCTGGTTGGCTACGTTCGGAAAGGATAACCGCTGAAAGCATCTAAGCGGGAAGCCTGCTTCGAGATGAGTATTCCCACCAACTTGATTGGTTAAGGCTCCCAGTAGACGACTGGGTTGATAGGCCAGATGTGGAAGCCCGGTAACGGGTGGAGCTGACTGGTACTAATAGGCCGAGGGCTTGTCCTCAGTTGCTCGCGTCCACTGTGTTAGTTCTGAAATAACGAACAGCCGTGTTGTTGTCCGGTTGGTTCTAATTTCATAGTGTTTCGGTGGTCATTGCGTTAGGGAAACGCCCGGTTACATTCCGAACCCGGAAGCTAAGCCTTTCAGCGCCGATGGTACTGCAGGGGGGACCCTGTGGGAGAGTAGGACGCCGCCGAACAATCATTGTGGGAAAGCCCCGTGCCGATGGCACGGGGCTTTTCTGCGTTTCAGCCCGGGGCGACCAGGTGGGTGTCGTAGGCGAGGATCACCGCCTGGACGCGGTCCCTGGCGCCCGTCTTGGCGAGAATGCGGGAGACATGGGTCTTCACCGTCGATTCCGCGAGGTGAAGCCGTTCGGAGATCTCGGAATTGGTCCAGCCCTGGCCGATGACCGTGAGGATTTCCAGTTCCCGGCCGGTGAGACCGGCGATGCGCGGATCCTGGGTGGCCGGCTCGCCCGGGGCGGCCGGCAAGTGCTGTACGTAGGCGTCGAGGAGACGGCGGGTCAGGCTCGGGGCGACCACCGCGTCGCCGAGGGCCACGGCCCGGATGCCGGACAGGAGTTCCTCCGGCAAGGCGTCCTTGATCAGGAAGCCGCTGGCGCCGGCGCGGAGACCGTCGTACGCGTACCGGTCCAGGTCGAACGTCGTGACGATCAGGACGCGGGTGGGGGAGCCTGCCCTGATGACGCGGCGAGTCGCCTCGATGCCGTCCAGGAGCGGCATGCGGATGTCCATCAGGGCCACGTCCGGCTGGTGCCGGGCGATGAGCTGGAGCGCTTCGTGGCCGTTGGCGGCCTCGCCGACGACCGTCATGTCGTCCTGGCTCTCCAGCAGCATGCGGAAGCCGAAGCGTTGCATCGGCTGGTCGTCCGCGATGAGCACGGTCGTCACGAGAGGGTGTCCTCCAGGGGGAGCCGCAGCCGGACCTGCCAGCCGCCTGCGGCGGAGGGACCGGCTTCGAGTGTGCCGTCGTACAGGGAGGCGCGTGCGCGCATCCCCGTGATGCCCTGCCCGGTGCCGGCGGAGGTCCGTCGGCCCTGGGGCGGGGTGCCATTGTCCGTGACGAGGGTTTCCAGCGCACCCGGCCGGTAGGTCAACGTGACCTCGGCGGTGAGTGACGGTGAAGTGGTCGCGTGCTTCAGCGAGTTCGTCAGGGACTCCTGTACCACCCGGTAGACCGTCAGCTGGCGTCCGGGGGTGAGCGGACCGGTCGGCGGCGTTCCCCGTACGAGCAGCTGGACCGGCAGGCCGGCCCGGCGTACGCCCTCCAGCAGCCGGTCGATGTCGTCGAGGGTGGGCTGCGGGGTGCGAGCGGCGTCCTCCGGCCGGTCGCGCAGCACCCCCAGGAGACGGCGGAGTTCGGCGAGGGCCTGGCGGCTGGTGGTGCCGATGGCTTCCAGTGCCTGGGCCGCGCGCTCGGGGCTCCGGGCCGCCGCGTACGAGCCGCCGTCGGCCAGTCCCGTGATGACGGAGAGGTTGTGCCCGATGATGTCGTGCATCTCCCGGGCAATCCGGGTCCGTTCGGCGGCGGCGGCCAGAAGGGCCTGCTGGTCACGTTCGCGTTCCAGCCGGTCCGCCCGGTCGAGAAGGGCCTCGGTGTACTCCTTGCGCGTACGCACCAGGATGCCCGCCAGGGCGGCGATGGCGAACGTCCAGACGTGCGGGAGTAGGAGACGGCTCCAGACCTCCGGAAACCGGAACGAGGCGATCACCAGCGGTGCCGCGACCAGGGCGCCCGACCAGGCGAGGGTGCGCATCGGCAGGCGTACCGCGATGTTGAAGACCACGATCTCCTGGAGCAGGGACGCCTGGATGACCGCTCCGGTCCACACGTTGGCCAGGGAGAACGGGGCCATGAAGGCGAGCACAGCCAGGGGGTGGGAGCGGCGCCAGAGCAGTGGGGCGGAGAACGCCGCGCTCATGGCGAACACCAGCGCCTCCGGCACGTGCCGGTCGACGGCGACCGTGCGCCAGCCGCCGGTGGACACGTCGAGGACGGCGAACAGCACCCAGAACGTGGTGAGGACGCCGTTCCAGACCGACGGCCGGCGGCGGTCGAAGGCGCGCACGCGCTGGAACAGGCGCTGTATGTGGCCGGTGAGCGGGGACGGGGCGGCCGCCGGGTCAGGTTGCCGGCCGCCTTCGGCTGTGTCCGCCATTGGTGTCTCCCCTGTACCCGGCAGCGTCGTACGGCTCATGCGTCCCGGCGCCGCAGGAGTACGGCCGCCGAGACCAGTGTGGCCGAGGCCCACAGGACCAGGGCGAGCAGGGCCGGGCCGGGGGACGCGGCGTCCGGGAGCGGGGTGGCGGAGCCGAGGACGCCGGCTGCCTGGGTGGGGAAGTAACGGACGGCGGTCTCCACCGCGTCGTACGGGAGCGTGGTGAGCACCTCGGGAAGGATCATCACACCGCCGATGAACGCGCCGATCGCTCCGGGAACCGAGCGCAGGAGTGCGCCGAGGCCCAGGGCGATGAGGCCGAGGAAGGTGGTTCCGGCGGCGTTCCCCGCTACGGCACGGAGCACACCCGGGTCGGTGAGGGAAGCGGCCTGATCCGTGTCGTGGAGGAAGAGCTGGGCGATGACGAAGGTGACCAGCGCGGTCGCGAACATGACGGTGAAGACGGTGACCGTGAAGACGGCGGCTTTGGCCCACAGCACCGGCAGGCGGCGCGGGACGGCGGTCAGCGAGGCGCGGATCAGGCCCGTGGAGTACTCGCCCGCCGTGACGAGGATCCCGAGGACCACCGTGCAGAGGGAGGCGAGGAGCGAGCCGTAGAGGACGAGGATGACGGTGTCCATGTCCGAGTCGCCGCCGTCGGAGGTGTAGGTCGTGCCCATGAGGACGCCCACGCCGAGGACGAAGACGACGGCCAGGCCCAGGGTGGTCCAGCTGGAGCGCAGGGTGCGCAGTTTGTGCCATTCGGAGCGCAGCACCCGGGCGGGTGTGACGCGGTAGGAATGGGGAGGGGCCGTGGTGGTCATGCGAGGGCTCCGGTCGGTGCGGTGGTGGTGGTCCGGTAGTCGACGGACTCCTGGGTGAGGTCCATGAACGCCTGTTCCAGGGACGCGGTGTGCGGGGTGAGTTCGTAGAGGGGGATGGCGTGGGCGGCAGCCGTGCGGCCGATGTGCTCGGCGTTCGTGCCGCGTACGTCCAGCCGGTCGGAGCCGGGTGTGGTGGTGATCTCGACCCCGGGTCCGCGCAGCAGGTCGCACAGGTCGGTGGCCCGGGGGGTGAGGACCGTGACGGAGCTGCCGCCGGCCGTGGCGGTGAACTCGGTGACGGTGGTGTCGGCGAGGAGGCGGCCGCGGCCGATGACGACCAGGTGGTCGGCGGTGAGGGCCATCTCGCTCATCAGGTGCGACGAGACCAGGACCGTGCGGCCCTGCGCGGCGAGATCGCGGAGCAGGGTGCGGATCCAGAGGACGCCCTCCGGGTCCAGGCCGTTGACGGGTTCGTCCAGGATGACGACGGCCGGGTCGCCGAGGAGGGCGGCGGCGATGCCCAGGCGCTGGCCCATGCCGAGTGAGAAGCCCTTGACGCGTTTCCCGGCGACGGCGGTGAGACCGGCGAGATCCAGGACGTGTTCGACGCGGGTGCGCGGGATGCCGTGGGTGTGGGCGAGCGCCATCAGGTGGTGGAAGGCGGTGCGGCCGGGGTGGACGGAGCGCGCTTCCAGCAGGGCGCCGACCTCGGTGAGGGGGGCGCTGTGGGAGGTGTACGCGCGGCCGCCGATCGTGGCGCGGCCCCGGGTGGGTGCGTCCAGGCCGAGCAGCATGCGCATGGTGGTGGACTTGCCGGCGCCGTTGGGGCCGAGGAAGCCGGTGACCGTGCCCGGGCGGACGGTGAAGTCGAGGTCCTGGACGACGGTGCTGTCCCCGTACCGTTTGGTGAGTGCGTGTGCCCTGATCATGCGGTCGACGCTACGGAGCCGGCCCGGGCCGGTCGTCGGACCGGGGGCGGGACGTGCGGGGGCGCGTAGTACCGGGGTACGACTCCGTATGTGCGGGGCGAATCCGTTTGCGTGGTCGTGGGAGCGCAGGTCAGGATCGGTGCATGGACTACGTGATACGGCCGGTGCGCGCCGACGAGTGGCGATCGGTGAGGGAGCTCCGGCTGGCCGCCCTGCAGGACCCGGCCGCCCCGGTCGCGTTCCTCGAGACGTACGAGCAGGGGCTCAAGCGGTCCGACGAGGCGTGGCGGGAGCGCACGGTCGACGCCTCCGAGAACGGTGCGGGCGAGGTGCGGCAGTTCGTCGCGGAGGGACCGGACGGTTCCTGGGCGGGCTCGGTGACGGTGCTCGTGGAGGGGCCGGACGTCGAGGTGCGGTTCGGTGAGGCGGCGGTGAACCAGGGGCACCTGGTCGGCGTGTTCGTACGGCCGGAGGCACGGGGCGCGGGGGTGGCGGACGCGCTGTTCCGGGCGGCTGTGGACTGGGCGTGGTCGTTGGGGGCGCCGCGGCTGGAGCGCGTACGGCTGTACGTGCACGAGAACAATCCGCGCGCCGCGGCGTTCTACCGGCGGTTCGGGTTCGTGCCGACCGGGGAGACGGTGGCGATGCCGGGCGATCCGACGGCGCGTGAGCTGGAGTACGCGGTCACGCGGCCCTGAGGCCGTGCCGGCTGCTCAGAGGCTGCTGGGTGTCCGGAGCTGTTGCGTCCAGTGCGAGCGGGCCTGTTCCGGGGAGCGGAGCAGGGCGATGGTGGCCAGGCCCTGGATCTGGCCGGATCGCAGCAGCTCGGGCAGCCGGGGCAGCGGGGCGACGGCCGCGACGTCGTCGAGGACGAGCGTCATTGGTGGGTCGAGCCGGCCGTCGGATGACCGTGCGGCCATGCGGCGGCCGTGCTCGACCACGTCTGAGGCGAGCGCGGTGAGCAGGGGCATCGTCCCTGGACCGGATCGCGGGGTCTCGATGGCTTCACCCACCACATAGAGACTGCCCCCTTCGTCCGCAAAGGAATCCAGTGCGAGCGCATCTGCTCGATGTGGTGTGCAGGTGTCCCGGACGTGGACGGAGGAGAGGGCGCCGAACGCGCGCACCGTCAGTTCCCGTGCCGTCTCACGGCGTTCGGGGTAGCCGGTGAGCGCGGACTCCAGCAGTCCGGCGAGACCGGGGGCCGCTTGGGGGTGGGCGCGCAGGAGGCGGACCGGTTCGTGGGCGTTGCCGCCGATGGCCCAGCGGTGGACCTGGCGGAAGGGGCGGCCGTCGATGGCGGCGGCGTGCAGCCAGCAGCGCAGGAGGGTTTCGGCGATGTCGGCCGTCGCCGCGTCGACGCGGGCCCGGGGGCGGACGGGGGCGAGCAGCGCGCCTGCGCGGGCCGCGGCCCGGTCGGCCTGTTCGCAGCCGGTGGTGGGCGACCAGTGCAGCCGGGCCGGGGTGTCGCAGAGGTGGCCGGGGTCGTAGACGAGGACGGGGCCGAGCTTGGCGCGGGCGTCCTTGGTCTCGGCCCAGAGGGTGGGGTCGGAGGTCACGACGAGAACGGGGCCGTCGGCCTCGCGGATGGCCTGGACGGCGGTGGCCCGGCGGGTGGCGGCGGGGCCGTAGAGGAGCAGGGGCGTGCGTGGGGAGGGGACGGCCGCGGGGAGCGGGGCGGTGGGGGCCGGCTCGTGGGACACCGTTTGCGCGGGTGCGGTCTGCGCGGTGCCGGTCGGTGCGTGCCGTGTTGTGCGGCCGGTGAGTGCTTCGGGGCCGGTACCGGTGGGAAGAGCGGTCGTCTGCGCTGCGGTTTCGGTGAGGTCTTCGGCGGGAACGGGGGTGGCCGGCGCGGGAACGGGGCGCGTCTCGCGGAGGCTGTCGGGGGTGGGTTCCGAGGTCGGTTCGGGGAGCGCTGCCTCGTGCGCGTACCCCTGCCGGTTGGTCCGCCGGCCGGTCCTGCGGTCCTTGTCCTGTGCCGATCGGCGGCGGGCGCGCTCCTCGCGGTGTGCCTGTTCGAGGAGGGCCAGCCGCTCCATGCGTTCGGCGCGGCGGTGGGCCCGCACGGCGCGCCAGCGGGTGATGACGCCCATCACGAACACGGTCAGCACCACGAGCACCATCAGTTCGCCGATGAGCAGGCCCCAGAACAGGCCGTAGCCGGAGAGCTCCTGCGGGGGTGTGTCGGGCCAGGCGGCGGGCAGGTCGTGCGGGGCCTCCAGGAGGCGCCGGAGGGCCAGTGGTGTCTCGGTCGGCGTGACGGCCTCGGGCCAGGCGCCGTGGGCCAGGAGGCCGGCGAATCCGGTGGCCGTCCAGGCCAGCAGCGTCAGTCCGAGGAGGAAGGCCAGCAGCCCGACGAGCAGGCCGTCGGGGATGCCGCCCCCCTTGCCTCCGCCGGACCGTCCCCCGTCACTCCCTGCCATGTCACGCCACCGTTGACTCGGACGACTCGTTCAGTCGCTGCTGGTTCTCGATCCTGGCCGCGCGTTCCTCCGCTTCGAGGTCGGCGGCCCTTACGTCGTCCGGGAGGAGGTCGCTCACGGACGATTCGGTCATGGCGCGGTCGGTGAAGACGAGGGGCCTTTCGGCTTCGGTGATCAGGTGTTTGACGACCTGTACGTTGCCGTTCACGTCCCAGACCGCGATGCCCGGGGTGAGGGTGGGGATGATTTCGACGGCCCAGCGGGGCAGGCCGAGGACCCGGCCGGTGGCTCTGGCCTCGTCGGCCTTCTGGGCGTAGATCGTGCGGGTGGAGGCCATCTTGAGGATGGCGGCGGCCTCGCGTGCGGCGGCGCCGTCGACCACGTCGCTGAGGTGGTGGACGACGGCGACGAAGGAGAGGCCGAGGCGGCGGCCGAACTTGAGCAGACGCTGGAAGAGCTGGGCGACGAAGGGCGAGTTGATGATGTGCCATGCCTCTTCGACCAGGAAGATGCGCTTCTTGCGGTCGGGCCTGATCCAGGTGTGCTCCAGCCATACGCCGACGATCGCCATGAGGATGGGCATGGCGATGGAGTTGCGGTCGATGTGCGAGAGGTCGAAGACGATCAGGGGGGCGTCCAGGTCGATGCCGAAGGATGTCGGGCCGTCGAACATGCCGCGCAGGTCTCCGTCGACCAGCCGGTCGAGGACGAGTGCGACGTCCAGGCCCCAGGCGCGTACGTCGTCTATGTCGACGTTCATCGCCTGGGCGGATTCCGGTTCGGGGTGGCGCAGCTGCTCGACGATGTCGGTGAGGACGGGCTGGCGGTCGGTCGTCGTGGCGTTGACGTAGGCGTGGGCGACCTTGAGGGCGAAGCCGGAGCGTTCGTCCAGGCCGTGGCCCATGGCGACCTCGATGATGGTGCGCAGCAGGGCGAGCTGGCCGGTGGTGGTGATGGCCGGGTCGAGCGGGTTGAGCCGGATGCCGCCGTTGAGTGCGGAGGTGGGGTCGAGGCGGATGGGGGTGAGGCCCAGTTCCTGCGCGATGAGGTTCCACTCGCCGACGCCGTCCTCGCCCTGGGCGTCCAGGACGACGACCTGGCGGTCGCGGAAGCGGAGCTGGCGGAGCACGTACGTCTTCTCCAGCGCGGACTTGCCGTTGCCGGACTCGCCGAGGACCAGCCAGTGCGGTGCGGGGAGCTGCTGTCCGTAGAGCTGGAAGGGGTCGTAGATGTAGCCCTTGCCGGAGTACACCTCGCGGCCGATGATCACACCGGAGTCGCCGAGGCCGGGGGCTGCGGTGGGCAGGTAGACGGCTTGGGCCTGGCCCGTCGAGGTACGGACGGGCAGCCGGGTCGTCTCCACCTTCCCGAAGAGGAAGGCGGTAAAGGCGTCCGACAACGCGGACAGCGGATCTCGCATGGCGTGACTGACCTCCCTCTTGGTGTCGCGGACTGGCGGTTAGCGGCGGATGCCGGTGGCGAACGGCAGGGTGTTGACGAAGGCGCGGTGGTGCTCGCGGTCGCACCATTCGAGCTTCAGGTACGACTTGCCGGCCGAGGCGCGGATGGTCCGCTTGTCGCGGGCGAGGGCTTCCGGGGAGCGGGACGACACGGTGATGTACCCCACGAGGTTGACGCCGGCGGCGCCGCTGGCGAGGTCTTCACCCCGTTGGTCGAGGCGGCCGTGGGCGGCGATGTCGCGGGGGTCGACGGTGCGGTTCATCTTGGCCTGGCGGCTGGCCTCGGCGTCGTCGTTGGTCTTCTCGGTGAGCATGCGCTCGATGGCGATCTCGGTGGGTTCCAGGTCCATGCAGACGGCGACCGTGCGGATGACGTCGGGGGTGTGGACGAGGAGGGGCGCCAGGAAGTTGACGCCGACGGGGGTCATCGGCCACTCCTTCACCCAGGCCGTGGAGTGGCACCAGGGGGCGCGGGTGGACGACTCGCGGGTCTTGGCCTGGAGGTAGGTCGGTTCGACGGCGTCGAGCTCGGCGGGCCAGGCGTTGCGCTTCGTCATGGCCTGGATGTGGTCGATGGGGTGGTCGGGGTCGTACATGGAGTGGACGAGGGAGGCGAGCCGGCTCTGGCCGAGGGGCTGGCGGACCCGGATGTCGGCCTCGGCGAGGCGGGCGCAGATGTCGGTGAGCTCGCGGGCCATGACGACGGCGAGTCCGGCGTCGCGGTCGAGCTTGCGGCCGGTGTGCGGGCGGGCGGCGCGGGCCATGGCATGGGCCTCGGCGGCGAGCTCGCGGTTGAAGTGCATGCAGGCGACGAGGTAGGCGCGGTGCTGCTCGCTGGAGGTGGACACCATGGACTGGAGCTGGTCGTAGGAGTCCTGGAGCCAGCGGGGGGAGGACGGGGCGCCGCGCTGGGCGACGTCCTTGGCGTGGGCGTCGGGGTCGGCGGGGAGGGTGCGGGCGAGCATCTGGAGGCGGGTGACGAAGCCGTCTCCGTTGGCGACGTGTTTGAGCAGGGTGCCGAAGCGGTCGACGAGGGCTTCCTGGTCCTCGCTGTCGCGCAGCCCGACGCCGGGGCCCTCGATCTCGATGGCGGCGGTGACGGTGCGCCGGTCGGCGTGGAGGAGTACGGCGATCTCGTCGGGGCCGAACGGGGCGGAGAGCCAGTTGATGCGGCCGATGCCGGGGGGCGGGCCGATCTCGACCTCGCGGCCGTCGGCGCGGGTGCCGGCTTCCATGGCGGTGGAGCGGTAGGCGGTGCCGCGGCGCAGGGAGCGCTTGTAGCTGCGGTTGATCTCGAACCACTTGTAGAACGTCCGGTGCCGGTACGGGACGTAGACCATGGCGATGGCGAGCAGCGGGAAGCCGGTGAGCAGCACGATGCGCAGGGACAGGACGGGGACGAGCAGGCCGCTCATCATGCCGAGGAACGCGCCGGCGATGATCAGGGCGATCTCGCCCGTCTCACGGTTCTTGCCGACGATCGCGTTCGGCCGGGCGCGGCCGATGAGATACGTACGGCGGGGCGCGATCGGATGGGTCTGTGTGCTCAACGCCCGCCACCTCCTGTGCGGTTGTTACCTGTGCTGCCTGGTCCGCCGCGGGTGCCGCGGCTGCTGTGGGGGGTGCCGGCGGTCGGCGAGCCGCTGCGGGGCGGGGGTGCGGCGGAGGGGGCGGATCCGCCACCGGTTCCGCTTCCGGCGTTGCGGGAGCTGTGGGCGGCGACTCCGCCGCTGACCGGGTTGGCGGGGCGGCCGCCGCCGCTGCTGCCGGTGTCGCCGCTGCTCTGGCCGCCTCGGCTGCTGTGGGTCTTGATGCCCTGGGAGACGAGGGCGGCGGGTGAGCTGATCATGGCGGCGGCCTGGGAGCCGTCGGTGGCCTGCTTGCGGTTGGTGCGGGCGCCTTGGATTTCGTCGCCGAAGCCGGGGACGAAGCGGTAGATCATGGCGGAGGCGAAGATGGCCAGCAGGATGATGGCGAGGCCGGAGACGACGGCGGAGAAGGCGTCGGGGCCGTCGTCGGAGGACAGGGCGCCGGCGAGGCCGAGTACGACGACGATGACGGGTTTGACCATGATCACGGCGATCATGATGCCTGCCCAGCGGCGTACGTGGCCCCACATGTTCTTGTCGACGAGCCCGGCGTAGACGGCGGTTCCCAGAAGGGCGCCGACGTAGAGCAGGGCGGCGCGGATGACGAGTTCGAGCCAGAGGATGCCGGCGGCGAGGATGGAGACGAGGGAGACGACGATCAGCATGATCGGGCCGCCGCCGATGTCGGAGTCCTTCTTGAGGGCTTGGGCGAAGGACCCGAAGAAGACGTCGGTCTGACCGCCGGAGGATGAGGCGATGACTTCGGTGACGCCGTCGGTGGCGGAGACGATGGTGTAGAGGATGAGGGGGGTGAAGGCGGAGGCGAGGACGGTGAGCCAGAGGAAGCCGATGGCTTCGGAGATGGCTGTGGTCAGGGGGACGCCGCGGATCGCGCGCTTGGCTACGGCGAGGAGCCAGAGGACGAGGGTGAGGACGGTGGAGGCGGCGAAGACGATGGCGTACTGCTGGAGGAAGCGGGTGTTCGTGAAGTCGACGTTGGCGGTGCTTTTGACTGCGTCGCTGAGCTTGCCCACGATCCACGCGGCGGCGTCGGCACAGCCCCGCCCGAGCGAGGTGAGCGGGTCGAGAGCGGGGTCGGTGCTTGCGGGGGGCGTGGACTTGGGCGAGCTGGCGCTTCCGCCTTCGCAGTAGTCCTTGGCGGGGCCGCGGATGAGGTCGCAGGCGCTGCTGTCGTTACTGGGGGTGGGCGATGGCGATGGCGCGGCGAATGCTCGACTGGCCGTCAGGATGGCAAAGACATGGACGGCGCTCGCCATCGCTGCCAGCGAGAGCGCACGGATGTGCTTAGCGGGCATACGTGAACCCTCCGAACTTCTCGACCGCATCAGCCATCTCTTCAGCAGAGGATGCGGCTTGGTCCCGGCCGACAGGGGCCGGGCCGTCCTTCTGCGTGAAGTCGGTGACCTTCCAGTCTCCGCTGGTCCACCTGAGCTCGAAGGTGTTGGTAAACCAGCTCTCTGAAACGGGGTTCTTCGAGCCGTCACCGGCCAGACCGAACAGGGCTGAGTACCAGACTGCGACGCTGGCGGTGTCGTCGTCGAACTTCACGACCTTGGTGCCGACAGGGTTGGAGCGCGAGATGAAGGTTTGACCTTCCGGCGCGGTACCCTGCGGGGTCAGGCCGATGTTCGCGAGGAAGTCGGCATCGGAATAGACCTTGTCCAAGGCGTCCTGGCGTGCGGCCGCGACTGCTGGCGCGTACACCGCAGATGCGATGACGCGCCGCTGGTCCCGGTCGAACATGCCAGCGGAGCCGAGCGCGACCGAGTAGTTCGCCGCCGCGCTCTCCGCGCCCTGTTGGTTGTGGGCGAAGCCCGACGGGATCGTGCCGTTCTTGCCCGTTACCGGCTTCGTGCCCGTGGGTGCTGTCGGGGCGGCGTCCGCCTTGCTGCCGGAGGTCGCGCCCGACGTGCCGCCCGAGCCGTTGTCGTCGCCGCCCATGTTGGCGAAGGCGATGGCGCCCAGCAGGAGGATCACCACGCCGGCGAACGTGATGAGGGATCGGGAGCCGCGGGCCGGGCGGCGGGGGCCGTAGGGGTCGCCGGTGGGGCCGTCGGGCAGACGGGTGCGGGTCTGGCGGGTGCCGCCGATCGTGCTGTAGGCGTCGCTCGTGCGTCCCGCGTCGTTGCCGTAGCCGTCCTCGTCGCCGAGACTCATGCCGCGTACGCCCCCTCAACCGTTGCTTGGACCACGTCGTAGTACGACGGTAGCCGTGCTGCTCTCCGCGCGGACGCGATGTGGTGACTCGACATCAGGGGTACGCAACCTCTGCCGGTGGGCACGACGGGCGGATGGGAGGGGTGGGGCGGACGGGCCCCCGGGGACCGGGTTGACACCCGGTCAGACGGCCATCCCGTACACAATGGTGAACAGGGTGCCGAGTGATCCGATGATGAACACACCGGTCAGACCGGCCACGATCAGCCCCTTGCCCTGTTCCGCGCTGAACGTGTCGCGCAGAGCCGTCGCGCCGATCCGCTGCTTGGCCGCCCCCCAGATCGCGATGCCGAGGCACAGCAGGATGGCGATCGCCATCACCACCTCGATCATCACGCGGGCCTCGTTGCCGAGGGTCCCGAACGGCCCCCAGTTCGGGGCGATTCCGCCGATGATGGTGGTGATATCGCCCTTTTCAGCTGCCAGGATCATGTAAGTCACCGCCCCAGTTGGGTAGTTCAGCGCCCGTACCGCATGGCACGGGTCACTCTCTATCTTCGCTGATGAAACTGCTTTCGTACGACGGCTTCACGGCTCTCTTTACCCGGATCTCGCACATTTGACCGGTCTGACCGCCCTGACCTGCGGATCGAATCGGTGTGTGGGCGAAATACGTATGGTTACTCTGTGTATCACGGAGAGTGACGCCGGGCAATGATCGTCATCGCGCCAGGCTGGCTGAGAAATCCCCCGACGGCCGAATCGTGCTCCTCAGGGTGGGGGAGGCGAGGTCGGGGCCTCCAGCGGGCGCAGCAGGGGGTGGCGGGGGGTCGGGGGACGGGAGGGGGTTTTCCAGTGCGACGGTGGCCGGAAGTCGCACCAGGAGCCGTCGAAGGGAAAGGTTCCGGCCTCGGCGAGCTGTGCGACGGTCGCTCCTTCGGTCCGGATCGCGCGGGCTTCCTCGGCCGTCCAGTACGCGGGGTGCCCGGTCTTCTCGGCGAAGGACCGCTCGTCCTTCCAGCTCCAGGTGCGGTCCGGGGCGACGTTGATGTCCAGTTCGAGGTCGGCGATGTCGATGTCCGCGCCGTGATGCACGCGTCGTTCGAGGTTGACGTACCAGCCGCGGAACTTGTGTCTGCGGCCGAAGAGCCAGAGCACCGAGTGGGCCGCCCCCGTCGGCTGGTAGAAGAGTGCGTCGCCCATCGGCCAGCGGCCCGCGATGACGGGGAAGCCCTCCGCCGGGCGTTCGTGGGGATCGATGTCGCGCAGGTGGGTGACTCCGCGCGGGAGGGCGGTGTGCCACATCGGGGTGCCCGATTTCATCCACACCAGTTGCCCCGCGTCCGTTCGTTCGACCAGGCGTACGGGTACGGAGGCGCTGAGGTGGCCGCCTATGAACAGGTTCCAGTGCAGGATCTCGCCCGGTGTGCCGCTTGCGGTGTCCCTGTTGTCCTCTTTCATGTGATTGATCATTCCCGCCGCGCGTGCGCCGGACACGTACGGGCGGAGCGGGGACCGTCCCTGACGGGGAGTCGGTCTGTCAGTCGGTGGCGATGCCCCGGCTCGCGAGGACGTCGGTGTCGAACGACATGCCGATTCCGCAGTCGTCCACACCGCTGATCAGCCGGAGGTTGGGCAGCAGGTCCAGGTCCTCGAGTGAGCCCACGTCGAAGAGGTCGTCCTCTCCGTCCCAGACCGGGGCGCACTCCTGGTACACCTCGAGGCCGCCGTCGAGGACCAGTGTCTCCACGGTGGCCAGCAGCTCCGTGCTGATCTCCAGCGCCTCGAAGTGGGCGCGGGCCTCGTCGAGGACGGTGAAGGCGAGGTCGTTCTCGTAGGCGTAGGTCTGCGGGTCCTCGTCGATGCCCTTGGCCTTGAGGCAGTCGGCTATGCGGAACACCGGGGTGAGCGTCTCGTCGTTGTACATGAGCTGTTCGATGACGAGCAGCTTGAAGTTGAAATCGCGGAATGCGGGCATGCCGGGGATCGTAGCGGTGCCCTCGGACAGACCGTCGTGGTCCGTCCGAGGGCACCGCCAGGGCCTGCCTGTCCGGGGTCAGGACTTCGAGTTCGCCTGCTTCATGGAGGCCACCGCGTCGGCGACCGTGCTCTCGTACAGGCCCAGCTTCGGGGTGCCGACCTTCACGTCGGGGCCTAGCGGGAAGTTGAGCTGCTCGGCGTTGGGCATGTGGTCGCCGTCGGCGAGTACGTTCAGCTCGTCCACCCAGGTCACACCGTTGCCGCCGCCCGGGTTGAGGTCGATCACCGCGATCGCCGCGGTCTTCGGCTTCACCGGGTAGGCCGGCGCGCCGCCGAGGCCGCCCGGGACCAGCGGGATGATGTCGCCGCTGTGGTCCGAGGCGTTCGCGGCACCCAGGCTGACGCGCGGGAAGTAGCTCAGGCCGCAGGAGTTCCTGCCGGTGTTGTTGACCTCGATCACGTGCTGGGTGGCCGAACCCTCGCGGGCGTACACGCGCACCGACAGGTCGCCGCTCTTGCAGGGGTGCTTGTACGCGTAGCTGTCACTGGTGTCGCCGCCGGCGGCCCCGGCCGTGGAACCGCCCGTCTTCGCGGCGCCGCCCTTGGACGTGCCGGTGCTGGAGGTGACCGCTTCCGTGGAGCCGCCGCCCGTCTTCGCTCCGTCGTTCGCCGTGCTGCCCTGGTCCTGGGCGGTGTCCTTGGCGGCGACGGTGGCGTCGGCCGAGGCGGAGTTGTCGGCCGGGCCGGCCGCCTTCGTCCCGCCGCCGTCCCCGCCGCAGGCGGTGAGGGCGAGGGCGAGCACTGCGGTGGCGGCGGCGCCGAGGACGGCGGTGCGCTTGCGGTTGCGGATCGTACGCATGGGATTCCCCGAAGTGTGTGGCGGTCGATGGATCGGTCGGTGCAGACAGGGCCCGGATCCGCGGTGAACCGCTCCCCCTCCGGACCGTCTGACGTGGGAAGCCTCCCGCGCGCCGCTCATGTTCCGCTAACGCCTGCCTGACGTTCCGCTGTCGTCCCTCGAAGGAGGACTCCGGCCCACGCATGGCCCGGTGGCCGGAGGGGAAGGGCGCGTCCGTGTGGGAAGGGCGCGTCCGCGCGTGACTTCGGCGGTCCGATCACCGTTAGATGTGATGTGCCCAAGCCTGCCGTGTCCGCCGTGTCCGCCGTGTCCGCCGTGCCGCCCGTGACAACCGCTTCCGCCGGAGACGGTGCCGCCGCCTCGCCATCGCCGTTCCTGCTCACACCGCGCCAGGGAGAGGGTGCCCGCGCGCTTCTCTCGTACGTGGCCGGCCTGCCGGTGGACTCCGTCGACGCGCGGCTCCTCGCGGTCGTCGTGGGGATCCGGGCCGCGCGCACGGGGGTGGGCAACCTCACGGGGACGGACTTGCGGTCGTTGCGGCTGGAGGACCCGGAGGGTGCCCTGGCCGAGCTGACGGCGGCGGGGTGGGAGGTGCCCGGGCAGCTCATCGGTGGGGAACCGGATGTGCCGTACGGCATCGTGGTGCCGGACATGGCACCGGGACCCGGCAGCGCGCTGCCCCTCGGCAAGGACGCGCGGTCGCGGGTGTCGGGCTGGTCCATGCGTACGAGGCTGGCCAAGCCGGTACGGAAGGGGGCGCCGGCGGTCCGGCTGGCCGCGCTCTTCCTGGCGGCCCACTGCTCCGACGAACTGGCCGGCCAAGCGCCGGCCGAGCTGCCCGCCGCCTGTTACGGGGCGGTGCCCGTGCTGCTGGAGAAGGGGTTCCTCGCCGAGGTGTCCGGGCAGACCTACCGGCTCGGCGCGTCGGTGGGGCACCTCGCGGGCCGGTTCCGTACCCCGGAGGAGCTGGCCGCGATCGCTCGTGAGGCGGAGGAGCGGCGGGCGGCCCGGGAGGCGGCGGCCGCCGCCGAGCCCACTCCGGAGAGCTGGGCCGCCTGGAAGTCCGGCGTCAGCCCCGCACTGCTGCGGCACACGGAGGCGGTCGAGTCGTGCGGGCTCTGCCGTCTCCCCTTCGAGCGGGTCGCCCCGGCGTTCATGTCCGGGCCGTCCCCGCTGCCGGCGCCCCGGGCCGCTCTCGAAGCGTACGAGTCCTGGCGGGGCGCCCACCCGGACTGCGGGCGCGAGGCGGCCCTGTTCACCGTCGAGTTCCGGGCGGAGCACGGCCACGGGCCCTCGTACAGCCAGCTGTGCAAGGGCCTGGGGTGGAAGAAGCTCGGGCGGGAGCTGCGCGGGGTCATCGTCCACACCCTCATTGCCGAGGGCTGGCTGACGGCTACGCCTCCGGTGCCGTGGACCCTGCGGCCGGGGAAGACCGCGCACGCGCGGGGGATCGTCCTGCCCGGGCAGGCGGTGCGGGCCGGCCGCTGAGGTCAGTGCGCCGGCTCGGCACGGCTGTCCGTGCCCCGGGCGGCCAGCAGCAGGGTCGCCGTGATGAGCAGTGCGGTGATGACGCCCGTGGTCAGGATGGGTGACGGGGCGTACGTGGCCGCCAGGACCGCGAGCACCGCCACCGGGTGGAGCACGTCGCCCGCGCGGCGAAGCCCCGAGGTGCGGTGGTGCAGCAGCCAGACGAGGGCGATGAACACGGCGACCGGGACGGTGTAGACGGCCGCCGCCGTGCGGTCGGAGATGTGGCCGTGGCCCGCGGTGTGCGCGACGTTGAGGGCGAGTCCGGCGCCGACCGCCGCCGCCGACGCGAAGACGAGGTAGTGGCCGTACCCCCACAGCAGCGCCGTACGCAGGCTGGTCAGCAGCCGGGGTGCGCTCTGCGCGAAGTACAGCCACCACAGGGCGAACACCGTGAGGAGACCGCCCGCGACCAGCGCGGCGAGGTCGCCGAGCGCCGCGTGCGTGTCCAGGGCGGTGCGTACGGCGCCCGTGGCGGCGGTGATGGACTCGCCGAGCACGATCAGCGTGAACAGGCCGTACCGCTCGGCGATGTGGTGCGGATGCCAGGTGGTGGTGGTGGTGCGTTCGGCCAGCGCGGGAACGGCGATCTCCGCGAGGACGAGGACCGCGAAGGTCACCAGACCGGTGTCCTCGGGCAGGGCCAGTCGTACGACCCAGCCGATCTGCACCAGGAAGATTCCCGCGGCGTACCGCAGGCAGGTGCCGCGGCGCTCCGGGTCCGAGCGGGCGGCGCGCAGCCACTGCGTGACCATCGCGAGCCGCATGATCACGTAGCCCCAGGTGATGACGGTGAAGTCCTCGTGCTCCAGTGCCTCGGCCGCGCCCGCCGCGAGGACGAGCGCGCCGGTGATCTGCACGAGCGTCAGCAGCCGGTACGGGACGTCGTCGGTGTCGTACGCGGAGGCGAACCAGGTGAAGTTCATCCAGGCCCACCAGATGGCGAAGAACACCATCGCGTAGCCGAGGACGGCGTGGCCGATGCGGCCCGCCGCCAGTTCGTGTTCGAAGGCGGAGGCCGCCTGGGCGACGGCGGCGACGAAACAGAGGTCGAAGAAGAGTTCCAGCATCGTCGAGGCGCGGTGCCGTTCGTCGGCGCGGCGCGCCACCATGGGCCGGTGCCAGAAGCTGGGGGAGGGGGACGATGAGCTCATGGGGGCGCATTCTTCCGGCTCGGCGGGGTGCGGACGCGCGAACCGCGCCCGGTGGAAAAGTGCTGGCGTGTGGCGGCGGGGCTCTGCCACACTCCGCGCCATGACCAGTGGAATCGAGAACCACCCCGCCCGTTGAGCGCCCCGGAAGAGCGCGGAGCGCTCCCTCCCCGGCCCTCCTCCCTGTACGCGTGCGCGTTGCGTGTCGCACGCGCCGAGCCCGAGGGGCCGTGGTGCCGGGCGGACGCGGCACCGTCCGTACCCCGCCGGGTCCCGTCCAACCGGGTCAGCCGGGACTTCACACAGACCAGGGATGAGCTGACCCGTCTCCTCGGTCCGTTGCTGGTCGCACCCGACCCCGTGGAGGCGGCGGAGGAGGTGCACCGGCGCCTCGACGCCCTGGACCCGCCCGTCAGGCACCGCACCGTGCGCCTCCTTCTCACCGGCGTGCCGGTGGAGAACGAGGAACGGGCGCGGGCGCTGGCGCGGACGCTCGTGCGTGCGGGGACCAGCTACCTGGCCGTCTGCACCGGGCTCGCCCTGCTCACCGACCTGGGTGAGCCGCAGGACGTGCCGTATCTGTGGACCCTCGGCCGGCTGCGCACCCTCGTGCGGCCCGTCGTCCATGCCCTCGACGCCCTCGACCGGCCGGCCGGTGCGCTGCTCGAACTGCGCAGCCACCAGGGGCCCGCGGTCTTCCGGCCGTTGCTCGCCGCCCTTTACGCCGGTGACCGTACCGCCGTACGGAAACGGCTGGTCGCGCTCCCGGACGACCTGGGACCCGAGGTGGTGCGGCGGGTGGCGGAGGCGTTCCGTCTGGCCGATCTGCCGGCGGAGGTACCCGGGCTCCCGGCCCGCGAGGGTGCCGCGCTGATCGCCCGGACCGGGCGGCTGCTGTTCCTGATGACCAGCCTCCGCGACTACCAGCCGGAGATCCTCTCCTACCCGGACGCCCCTCGCGTGTACGAGGCGTTCGCGCGGGGCGCCGGCCTCCTTCCCCCCACGCTCGACCACCATGCGCTGCTCCTGTCCGCTGTTCAGGAGCTGAGCACGGGGCCCGCCGTGCTGCACGACTGGGGCTCCGGGCGGCGTGAGGCGGCCCTCGCGGAGCTGACGGCCGTCCTGCGTCGGCCCGAGTGGCGGACGGTGCCGGACGGGGAGGGCGACGACGACGCCGGCGTGCGCCGGCGGGCCGCGTGGGTGCGGCGTACGCGGGCTCAGGTGCTCGATCCCCCGCGCTCCCCGGGCGCGCGGTTGCGCATCGCGGTCCACGAGCGTGATCCCGGGGATCCGGCGACCGTCGAGGCGCGGGTCCTTGTCGACGGGCGTCCGCTGGTCCCGGACTACTTCGGCCGGGGGCCCACCGGCTCCCCCGAGGAGTTGCTGTTCCCCGGCACCCTGCGGGCCGCGGCCGAACCGCGCGAGGTGCGGCTCGCCGAGGCGTACTGCGCCGAGGGCTGCTGCGGCGCGCTGTACGTCACCGTGCGGCGGGACGGGGAACAGGTCGTCTGGTCCGGATGGCGGTGCCCCGTTCCGCCGGGCGGCACACGCGAGATGCCCGAACTCCGCTTCGACGCCGCCGCGTACGACGCCGAGATCGCCCGTGCGGAGGGTGACGAGAGCTGGATGTGGCCGGCCCGCCGGACCGGCCGGCTGATCGCCGACGGGCTGCGCGGCCGGCCTGACCTCCTCGCTCGTTGGAACATCCGGTTCGACTGGGCGGGGACGGCCTTCCGCGACCCGGACGAGACGCTGGTCAGTCTCTTGTACGACGTAGAGGAGGGCCACGTACGGCAGCTTCTCTGGTCCATCCCCGAGGACGGCACCCCACCGGAGGACCGTGCGGCGGCAGCGCTGCGCCGACTGGAGGAGGCGGACCCGAGGACGTACGGGCGTTAGCGCCGGTCCACCGATCGGGTGATCCCCGGACGGGGGCGAGGCGTTGGCGGGGCCGGGGAGCGGGGGTGCGCCCGTTCCCCGGCCGCTTTGTGTCCGGCGTGTCGCGGTTGCCGGGTTTGGCACAGTGCCGCTCCACGATCTTCGTGATCAAGAACGGGGTGGACGATGAGTGGGACGCGGTTGAGGCTGGTCGATCTGGCGGGCGGGGCCGGGGGTCCTGCCGGGGGTGGTCCCGGCGCCGGGGACGAACTGCGGCACAGCGGTGGCGCGTGGCTGCGGGCGGCCGGGGGCGCGCAGGAGATGGGTGCCCATCTGGGGCCCGTACGCGGGGAGCTGGCGGCGGCGCACGAGGGGGTGCTCGCCGGCACCGCCGGTCTGAACTCGCTGGCCGAGTTGGGTGCCGTGCGGGAGTCCTGGGTGCGGCGCGTCGAGTCCGCCCGCCATGAGTGCGGGGCGCTCGCGGGCAGCCTGCGCGCTGTCGCGCGGGCGCAGGGCGAGACGAATGAGTCGGTGCGGTCGTCCTTCTCGCCCGTCGCGCGCCTGACCCATGGGGTCGAGCGGTGACCGCGCTGTCCTCCACGTTGACGTGGGCTCAGTTGCGCGACCTCGAATGCGCGGAGCTGGAGAGCGCGGCGGACGGCTGGGGCAAGGCGAGCAACCGCGCGGATGCCGGGCGGGACCGGATCGAGAAGCAGTTGCTCGTCGGCCTGCGCGAGTCCCAGCACGGCGCGGCCGCCGACGCGGCGGTGGGGCGGCTGAGGCGGATGAGCCGGAACCTGCAGTACGTGTACACCGAGTGCGGGTTGATCCGTACCGCGTTGAACAGCCTCGCGCACGACATGCGGGTGCAGCAGGGCGTGCTGCGGCGTGCCTTGGAGGAGGCGGAGTCGCTGAAGTTCACCGTGCACGCGGATGGGTCGGTGTCGTACCCGTCCGGGCCCGGAGGGTTGTTCGACGGTGATCCGGTGCACGGTGGCACGGCCCGCGTGACCGGCATGCCGGGGCTGCTGCCTCCCTCGGGGCTGATCGCCCCGGACACCCATGCCGCGAAGGCGCGGGACATCTCGGACCGGATCACTGGGGCGGTCCGTGCGGCCGCCCGGACCGACTGGCGCTTCACCCGCATCCTGCGCCGGCTCCGCGCGGAGGAAGGCCTGAAGGTCCCGGACCGCACGTGGACCGACGCGGCGGGCGACGCGGCGGCGGTCCGGGAGGCCGCGCGGAGCTATCTCGAGTCCCGCATCCCCCGTGACGCGACGCCTGCGGCGCGGCGTGAGTGGTGGGCCCACCTGACGGACGAACAGCGCGAGGAGTACCTCGCGGTGTACCCGGACCAGATCGGCAATCTGGACGGCATCCCGTCCTTGGTCCGCGACACGGCGAACCGCGACAACCTCCAGCTTCTGATCGGCAAGCTGGAGGGGCGGGATGACGAGGTGTCGCGGGTGCGGTTGGCGGGGTTGCGCGAGATCGACCGCCAACTGCAGGAGGGCGGCCAGCCGCCGATGTACCTCCTCGGCATCGGGGACGAGGGGAACGGGCGCGCGATTGTGTCGTACGGGAACCCGGATACGGCGCGGAACGTGGCGGCTTATGTGCCGGGGTTGAACACTTCGTTGGATGAGGATTTTGCTAGGGGGGACCTCAAGCGGGCGAGGGACACGGCGAAATCGGCAATGAAGTACGACCACTCAAGTGCATCGATGGTGTGGTTGGGATATGACGCACCACAGTTCCCGGACGGCTTTAGCAGCCTCGCTGTCGCGGGTGACGATAGAGCTATTAAGGGTGGGGATGCTTTCAATCAGTTCATGGGAGGGCTGGCGGCTACGAATGTGCATGAGGATCCGCATATGACGGCGATCGGGCACTCGTACGGATCGCGCACGGTAGGAGCTGCCACCCAGCAACAAGGTGGGATTCCTGGGGTCGACGACATCGTCCTGGTTGGAAGCCCCGGGGTTGGAGTGAATCGAGCGGAGGATATGGGGGTGGGTAAGGGACATGTTTTCGTCGGTGCGGCAGAGAATGACGTCGTGACTAAGGTGCCGTCGGTGCAGCAGGTTGCTGCAGGGTTCTTTGGGATGACCGGAGGGCCTGCGATGGCGCACTTGTTTGGAGAGGCTGCAGATCCAGGGAGCGACGACCTCTGGTTCGGTAAGGATCCAGCGAGTGAAGCCTTTGGCGCCAGACGGTTTCCGGTGGCACCCGGTCCGCGTGTCGTTAGCCCCAACGGGTTCTCGATCGACGCCCACTCCAACTACTTCGACGTCGAACCGCAACGAGACGCGGTATCGGCCGACAGTATTGCCTTGATTGCGGCTGGCCGGGCCGACAAGGTCAAGATGGAGGAGGCACGGTGACTCGACGAACGTTGGAACTGAGTGCGGTGTTGCTGCTGTGCCTCCTCGCGTCGGGTTGTGGAGGTGGCGATCGCACCAACGATGGAGGAAGTGCAGCCATGGATATGCAAGAGGCCGCAGATCGAGCCGATGGCATTCTGGATCAGGTGCTAAGCGAAATCGTACCTGCGGTCCAATGGGCTCACGGACCCACCAGTACTGGGCGTTGCGACGTTTCGCGAATGCGTGTCGTTATGACCGTTATCTCTGAAGAGCGCCGCGGTAGTTTTCTAGGCATTGTTGACCGCTTCTGGCGGAAGAGCGGGTACAAGATCAAGGCTGTTAACAAGGACGTCGACCTTCCCGCCATTTATGCCCAAACCAGCGATGGTTTCGGCGTCACGCTGAGTGTGGGAGGAAAGGGCCAAGCCTTCTTCGAGGTGGATAGTCCCTGTGTCGAGGAGTCTGAGGTGGCGGAGTCGACGGCTCCGCCCAATGGGCCCTCCTACGACGGGGTGTACCCGTTGCCCCGCCCCAACGTCCGCTCCGACTTCTGGTCCTCCGGCGCTCCCTGAGCGCCCCCGTGCTCCCCGTCGTGACTCGTGCACACCGTCGAAAACGCTGCCGAACCGTGCTCCGATGAGCCATGGTTGACGGGTGCGTAGATTCTGGGTGGCCGTCGGGGTCGGGGTCGGGGGGGCCGCGTGTTTCGTGGCGTTGCTCGTGGTGGGGACCTACTCCGCCGCTGCCGGGCTCGTCGGGGGGGCCGGCGGGGGGGCCGTCGCGTTGGCCAAGGGGGCCGTGCCGGCCAAGTATCAGGGGCTCGTCCAGAAGTGGGGGAACCTCTGTTCGGCCATCAACCCGGCTCTGCTCGCCGCGCAGCTCTACCAGGAGAGCGGCTGGAACCCCCGTGCCGAGAGTTCCGCCGCCGCGCAGGGGATCGCGCAGTTCATCCCCGGGACCTGGGCGGGGCACGGGATCGACGGGGACGGGGACGGGGACCGGGACGTGTGGGACCCGGCCGACGCGATCCCCTCCGCCGCGTCGTACGACTGCGAGATCGCCGGGTACGTGAAGAAGGTCCCCGGTGACCCCACCGACAACATGCTCGCCGCCTACAACGCGGGGGCGTACCGGGTGATCAAGTCGGGCGGGGTGCCCAACATCGCCGAGACCCAGAACTACGTGAAGATCATCCGGTCGCTGGAGAAGAGCTTCGCCCGGCCCATCGGCCGCGTGCAGCCCTCCCAGCAGGCGGCCGGGGCCATCTACTTCGCTCAGAAGAAGCTCGGCACCAAGTACCTGTGGGGCGGCAACGGTACGCCCGAGCAGGGCGGGCGGTTCGACTGTTCCGGGCTGACCCAGGCCGCGTACCGGACCGTGGACATCGAGCTGCCCCGCGTCGCGAACGACCAGTACAACGCCGGGCCGCATCCGTCCCGGGACGAACTGCTTCCCGGTGATCTGGTGTTCTTCTCCGACGATCTGACCAATTCCCGTGCCATCCATCACGTCGGCCTGTACGTCGGGGGCGGGTACATGATCAACGCTCCGTACACTGGGGCGGTCATTCGGTTCGACAAGATCGACACGCCCGACTACTTCGGTGCCACACGCGTGACCAAGGACGGGGCCGCGGCGCTGCCGACCGCGCCGCCGGCCGGCTGACGGCCGCGTCGGTGGCCGGAACCCTCCGTGAAGCTGAGGCCCTGAGCTGCGACGATGTGTCACTCTTCGATAACGTCATGGTGATCATTCGGTGGAGAGTGGAACGTACGCGCGGGGCGCGTCGTTGTCTGGCTGGGCGCGTGAATGATCGACGTGGACGAACCGAACACGGGGGTTCGTGAATCGCGGCGCACAGGGACGTGCGCCGCAGCAGCAGACAAGGCAAGGGGCCGCAGCAGATGGCTGGACTCGCACTGGATGGGTCGAACCCCGACGTCAGCCTGCTCTACGACATCAACGGGCTCGCCAAGTCCGCTCCCACCTGGTTCGACCGGGTCATGGAGTTCGTCGGAGAGTACGGGATCATGTTCGGCATGGTCCTCGTGGTCCTGTGGTGCTGGTGGAGCGTCCGCCGGCGCGGCACGGCCGAGGACTCCGTTTCGGCGGTGGCCGGGATCGTCTGGGCTCCGCTCGCGGCCGGTATCGCCCTGCTCATCAACATTCCGATCCGGGGCTTCGTGGAACGGCCCCGGCCGTTCAAGGACCACTCCGGGCTCGACGTCCTGGTCGACGGGAAGAACGACTTCTCGTTCGTCAGCGACCACGCCACGATGGCGATGGCCCTCGGTGTCGGGCTCTTCGTCGCCCACCGGAAGTTCGGTATCGCCGCCATCGGGCTCGCCCTGCTGGAAGGCTTCTGCCGGGTCTACATGGGCGTCCACTACCCGACCGACGTCGTCGGCGGCTTCGCCCTCGGTACGGCCGTCGCGCTGCTCCTCGCGCCCCTGGCCATGATGATGCTGACGCCTCTCGTGGCGGCCGTCTCCCGGTCCGCCCGCCTCGGCCCCCTCGTCCGCTCGCGCCGGCCCCGGGCGGCGGACTCCGGCCGGGGCGACGCGCTCGGCATCCCCGAGCCGCGTCCCGGTTCGCGCGGTGGCGGCTCCGACGGTGAGAAGGGCCTCGCGGCCTGAGCCCCGCACACCTCCAGATGTGCCCCGGAGCCCGTCGGGCGGACCGGGGCACACGTGCATCCCGGACACACGTGCATCCCGGGCGCACGTGCATCCCGTGCACACACGCACCCGGCGCGCACACGCACGCGGAGTCCGAGCCCCTCACACCCCCTGCGCGTACGTGAACAGCCCCTCCGGGTCGTACCGCTTCTTCACCTGGGCCAGGCGCGCCGCCGACGAGCCGTAGTACGCGGTGCGCCAGTTGGTGAGGGACGGGTCCGTGTAGTTCTGGTACGCCGCCCCGGACGCGTACGGGCGCATCGCCGCATGGGTGTCTTTCAGCCAGTTCTGCTGGGCCGTTCCCGGGGTCCCGGGGCGCCAGGCCCCGATGTACTGGGCGAGCATCCGGGAGCGGCGGTGGACGAACGCCGTCGCGCTCGGGTCCACCCGGTTCACCGCCCCGCCCAGCGCGGTCAGCGCGACCGAGCCCCCGCCGCCCTGGTCAGGGGCGAGGCGGGTGAACGCCCGGACCGCGTCGAGCAGGGCCGAAACGCCCGCCGGGGGCAGTGAGCGGTCGTAGAAGTCGGAGGCGGCGGCGTACGTCTCGCGCTGGAGGGCGCCCTGCGGGGAGCGGCCCGGCGTGGTCCCCGGGAGGTGGCACTGCGCGTCCGTGAGGCCCGAGCAGCCCGCGTACACCAGCATGGCCTCCCGGTAGTCGCGGCGGCGCAGCGAGACCGAGGTGGCGGAGGCGCCGATGCGGTCCGCGAGGCGGTCGACGGCGTTCTGCAGGTCCCCGTACGTGCCGAGGCTGAACGCCGAGACCGAGACCGTCGGGTTGCTGCCTCCCGGCCCGGCGTCGAGGTGCGCGGCCGACCAGATCTCGTCGGGCTGGTCCGGGCCCCACTCCTGCCAGGCGGTGACGACGTCCCGGGCGCGCGACCAGGGCCAGGACATGTACGCGGTGACCGTCCGGGGGGCGGGGTGCGTACGGAAGCGGAGGCTCGTGACGACGCCGAAGTTGCCGTTGCCCGCGCCGCGCAGCGCCCAGAAGAGGTCGGGGTCGTGTTTCGCGTCGACGGTCAGCGTCCTGCCGTCGGCAGTGACGAGGGTGGCGGCCGTGAGGCTGTCGCAGGTCAGGCCGTACGCGCGGGCGGCGACGCCGTGGCCGCCGCCGAGGGTGAGGCCGGAGATGCCGACGGTGGGGCACGAGCCGCCGGGGATCGTCACGCCGTGCGCGGCCAGGCCCTCGTAGACGCCGAGGAGCTTGGCGCCGGCGCCGACCGTGCCGTCCGCCTCGACGCCGTCGAGTGACGCGACGTCAATCACCAGGCGACCGTTGCCGCTCGACCAGCCGGCGTAGGAGTGGCCGCCGCTGCGGATCGCGACCGGCACGGAGGTGCGGCGGGCGAAGGCCAGGCACGCGCGGACGTCGTCCTCGTGCCGGACGTAGGCGATCGCGGCCGGTTTCTGGCCGTCGAAGCGGGTGTTGTAGAGCTGACGGGCGGTCGGGTACGCGGTGTCGCCGGGGCGGATCAGCGACCCGTCGAGGCTCTTGGCCAGCGCCGACCAGTCCGCCGGGCCGGAGGACTTGGAGGGTTTGGACGCCGAGGGGGCCGGGGAGGACGCGGGCCCGGTGGGGTCCGTGGCGTCACCGGGGGCCGGATCCGTGGTGTCGGTGCCCTCGCACGCGGTGGCGGTGGTGCCGGTGAGGACGGCGGCGCCCGCCGCGAGGAGCGTGCGCCGGTTCGGCGGGGTCATCGGACCTCCGGTGTGGGGGAGAGGGGGAGGGCCCTGTCTGCGGGTCAGGCCGTGGTGCGGTGTTCCTCGGCGTCCGCGCGGGCCCGGTCGCGGGACCGGCGGGCGGGCCCGGACCAGCCGCAGGCGCAGCGGGCGGTGCAGAACGACCCGCGTTCGACGGTGGTGGGTTCATGGGCGGGGCGGGCCGGCGGGACCTCGGCGGCGTGTCGGTCGTACACGCGAACAAGGTACTGGGCGGGGTGCCCCGGCCGGGAGGGGGCCGTCAACCGTGAGGGGGCGCGGGGCCCTGTCGTCGCACTGCCGTCCGCCGGGCGACGCCGGTCCGACGGCAGGCCCCGGGACCGCGCCGGCGGCGCCAATCGGGGGCGTGGACGTTACAGGGGGCATGGGCCGTCGTTATGCGATGCGGACACGGCCTCGGGCAAGCGGTTCGGCGTTGGGGATGGGCAGGCGATGGTGGTGCAGCAGCACAGGTCCGGAGGCGGGGTGCGCGTCGTGCGCGCCCTCGTCGCGGTGGGCGTGACGGCGGCGGCCGCCGGTTGTGCCGGTGGTGGCGGCGCCGACCGTGCCG
>NZ_JAAGNI010000456.1 GCF_010550605.1 Streptomyces sp. SID9727 | reverse complement strand
GCTGGGCAGTCCGGAGGGTCCGGCGGTGTCCGGCGCGGGGGCGTCCGTCCCGGTCGGGGCGGGCTGGGCCGCGGCGGCGGCCGCCACGGGGGCGGGGGCGAGGGTGGAGAGGTTCCGGTCCTCGTCCAGCACGGTGAGCAGGTGGGCCGGGACGCGCAGGATCGTCCGCATGCCGCCGAACGGGGACGCCTCGATGTGGCAGTCGAAGCCGTACTGCACGACCAGCCGGCCGACGACCGCGAAGCCGGTCTGCGGCGGATCGCCCAGCTCGGTGAGCAGGACCTCGGCGGGTCCGGCGAGCAGGGCCCGGGCACGCTGGAGGGCGTCCTCGTCCATGCCGATGCCGGCGTCGTCCACGACGAGGAACGCGCCCCGGCCGCCGCTCTGCTGGACCGTGACCTGGACGTCTGTGTCGGGGTGGGAGTACGCGGTGGCGTTGGCGAGGAGCTCGGCCAGGGCGATGGCGAGGGGTTCGGCGGCGCGGGCGGCGAGCGCGAGGCGTTCGTCGCGCAGGTGGTTGGAGACCTTGATCCGCTCGTAGCCCGCGACGCGGGACTGGGCGCCGAGGACGATCTCGACCAGCGGCGAGTTCTGGCGTGCGAGGCCGGGCCAGGCGTCGCACAGGACGGCGGTGGACTGGGTGCGGCGCAGCGCGAGTTCGTTGCGGAAGTCGAGCTGGAGGATGCGCGGGTCGTCGTACTCGTGCTGGAGCTCGTGCAGCAGCTGCTGGGACTGGTTCAGGAGGGACTGGATCTTGGCGGAGGTGCCGCGCATCGCGGCGCGGGCCGCGGCGTCGACGCGTCCGCGCTCTTCGAGGACGGCGGTCCGCGCGGCCTGGACGGCCTCGGTGAGCAGGAGGGCGGCGCCGCCGTCGACCTCGGCCGCCTCGCGCAGTCCGGGGACGGTGGCGCTGGGGTGGGAGAGGGCGAGGGCGGCGGCGGGTATGCGCCGGCGCGCGAGCTGCCGGATCTCGTCCAGGAGGGCGGCGGTGCGGACCTCGGCGGCCTTGGCCTGGCGTTCGGCGAGTTCGGCGCGGGTGACGGCCTGCTGCTCGGAGAGGCCGGCCCGGTAGGCGCGGGAGAAGTACACCACCGCGGCGACGACGGCGATCACTGCGACGATCCATGCCATGCCGTTACCGCGTTTCTCTCGTCGGGTCGGTCCGCCGTCGTGCCCGGGGCGGGACCGCGCGGTCAGCCCGCGCTGCCTGCCGGCTCACTGACCTGCTCCACTTCGTGGGCGACGGTGGCGACGTCGGTCATGACCTGGACCACGCTGGGCCGCTCCGAGCCGTCGAGCTGCCGGTACTCGCTGCCGATGGTCACCACCAGCCGCTCGGGGAGGCCGAGTCCGGGGTAGCGGCCCTCGGCGATGACCTGGCGGGCGGCGTCGATGGAGGGGACGCCCGCGGCGTGCAGGGTGTGGGCGCGCTCCTGGATGTACTCGAGGTACGCGATGTGCTCGCGGACGCCGGCCCGGTCGAGGACGGGGCCGTGGCCGGGGACGATCGTTTCGGCGCCGGTCGCCAGCACCTGTTCGCAGGCCCCGATGATGTTGCTCAGCGGCCCTTCCCAGTGGATCGGGTGGTCGCCGGGCTGCTCGGGGGACGACGAGAAGATGATGTCGCCGCTGAACACGGTGGACTGGGCGGGCAGGTGGACCATCAGGTCGCCGGTGGTGTGCGCGGGCGCGAGCGAGGTGATCTGCACCGGGTAGTCCCCGAGGCTGAGTTCGAGTTCGCCCGTGAAGTAGGTGGTCGGCCGGACCGGTTCGGTCTGCGACCAGTCGAACGGGCCGAAGTGGCGGGCGAGGTAGGCCCCGAGCGGGGTCGCCGGGTCGCCGCCGGTGACGAGCGCGTGCTGCTGCTGCGGCGAGGGCTCGTAGTGGATGTGCGCCCGGGCCTCGCGGGTCACGATGATCTCGGCGTCCGGGAGCACGCCCGCGCCCCAGAAGTGGTCGCCGTTGGCGTGCGTGACGATCACCCGGTCGATGGTGGCGCCGGCGGGCAGGCGCTTGCTGGACTCGGCGAGGAACTGGCCGGCGAGCACCGGGTCGTACGGCGTGTCGATCCACAGTGCGCCACGGGGCGAGACGAGCAGGCCGCAGTTGGCCAGCCCCCAGCCACGCTTCGGCGGGAGCCAGGCGTACAGGCCCCTGCCAAGGTCAACGACATCCCCACCCGTGATCGACATGGACGCGATTATGCCGACCGGTTTCCGGTCGCGTGTTCGAGACCGGCCAGATGGGCGCGTCATTGGCTTGAAATAGACCTTGCGCGACCACGTGGATGGCTGGGCGGTGACCGTACGAGACCACTTCGGACCGGCTTCGTCACTATTACGGGATGACGCGCCGCCAAACCGGAAGGGGGCGATTACCCGCTGAGCATGGCCGAAAAGAGACGCCGCAGGGGCCCCGGCGCGACCGCGTGGAGCGGTGCGCCGGGGACCCGTGGTGCGGGCGGCCGGACCTCAGGAACGGACCTGGCCGCGCTCGAAGTACGCGATCAGCTCCGGGTCGAGCGGTGGCACCTCGTGGGGGGCGCCGCCCTCGCGCAGGGAGCGGGTCGCGAGGACACCGGCGGCGACGCTCATCCGGGCGGCGACCGGGGAGGTGTCGGTGACTCCGCCGTCGCGGACGAACCGGACGAACTCCTGCATGATCCGGCCGTCGCCGCCGCCGTGGGAGCCCTTGGCCTCGGGCACCCGGTAGGTGATGTCGGCGTCGGCGCGGTAGCCGCTGGGGCCGGTGTTCCAGACCTTGACCTCGTCGCCGGGGCCGTCGCCGAAGTTCTCCAGCCGGCCCTCGGTGCCGATGACCGTGTAGTTGCGCCAGTAGTCGGGGGTGAAGTGGCACTGCTGGTAGGCGGCCACGACACCGTTGTCCAGCCGCATGTTCATCACCGAGACGTCCTCGACGTCCACGATGTGGTGCAGGTCCTTGCGGGCCGTCGGCGGCCAGTCGAACTCGCGCAGCCAGTTCTCCGGGCGCGGGGTGTCCGGCTCGCGGCGCGGCAGGTTCCCGTAGACGAGCAGGTCGCCCAGCGCGTTGACGCGCTGCGTGTAGCCGCCGGCCAGCCAGTGCAGCACGTCGATGTCGTGGGCGGCCTTCTGGAGCAGCAGGCCGGTGGTACGGGTGCGGTCGGCGTGCCAGTCCTTGAAGTAGTAGTCGCCGCCGTAGCCCACGAAGTGGCGCACCCAGACGGCCTTGGGCTCGCCGATGTCGCCGCGCGCGATGATGTCGCGCATCAGCCGGACCACGCCCATGTGGCGCATGTTGTGGCCGACGTAGAGCCGGGTGCCGGTCTCGTACGCGGCGCGCAGGATGTTGTCGCAGCTCTCGACGGAGATGCCGAGCGGCTTCTCCACGAAGACCGCCTTGCCGGCCCTCAGGGCGTCGATGGCGATGACCTCGTGGGTGTCGTCCGGGGTCGCGACGATGATCGCGTCCAGGTCGTCCCGGCCGAGCAGCAGCTTGTAGTCCTCGACCGCGGTCTCGGCGCCGAAACGCTCGGCCTCGCGGCTGCGCACCTCCGGGTCGAGGTCGCAGACGGCGGTGATCGCCGATCCCTTGCCGGGGTGGTGGGCCGACGTCGCGATGGACCGGCGCAGGCCGAGTCCGATGACGCCGAGTCGCAGGTCTGACACGGGATTCCCTTCATTGGTGCGGGTCGTGCGGGCGGAGGTTACTGGTCGGCGAGCGACGCCTCGGGCTCGGCGCGCGTCTTGTCCCCGGCGCCGGAGCGCCGCTCGCGCGGCTCGTCCTTGAAGGCGGAGACCGGCCTTCGGCCGGCGACGACGTCCGGCTGGATGCCGCTCATGGCGGTGGGTGCGGCTTCGGAGTCGCCCCTGGCGGTGGGAGGGACGTCACCCCTGCGAGGCGTGCGTCCAGTGCCTGTCCTCGGTGCCGTTGCCGAGGACGGGGAGCTTCTCCGCGCGGAAGGGGGCGGCCAGGTGACCCAGGACGCGCAGCGGCGTCTCGACGCGCTTCCCGTCGGCCCTCTCGTTGCCGGCGTCTTGGCTGTGACCGGCGTGTCTGCCAGCGCCACGGGCACCTCCAGGGCTGAGGGAGCGAGAGAACGTCCCGCATGCGTGGAGGCGGCACGCGCTTCGCGGAAGCGCGGCCGCCGCTCCTTCGCGGCGACAGGCACATAGTTCACGACCGCGCACCGGTATGGCAAGAGTTGTTCATTTCGCAGAGATAACGAACATCTGCGGGCAAGAATAAGGCGCTCCACGCACGCTTCGGCGGTCCGAACCGGTTTGGGTGTCCTGGATTGTGCACGGAAAAGCGGGCCGCCGCGCGACGTGTGCGCGGCGGCCCGCCGGGGGTACGGCGGCGAGGGCCTGCCCTCGAACTGCCCTGAAGGCCCTGGCGATCAGACGGCGATGACCGTGACGCCGGCCTCCGTGAAGCGGGCGGACGCCTCGGGGGCGATCCCCCGGTCGGTGACCAGGAAGTCGACCACGGAGAGGTCGCAGACCCGGGCGAAGGCCCGCTTGCCGATCTTCGAGGAGTCGGCGGCGACCACCACGCGCTGGGCCTGCTGGGCGAGCAGCCGGTTGATGCTGGCCTCGCCCTCGTGGTGCACGTAGGCGCCGCGTTCGGTGTCGATGGCGTTGACGCCGAGGACGGCCACGTCGAGCGTTATCTCGCCGAGCACCCCGCTGGCCAGCGGGCCGGTCAGCTCGTACGACTGGGGCCTGGCGACTCCGCCGGTGACGACCATCTTGATCTGCGGCCGGATCACCAGCTCGTTGGCGATGTTGAGGGCGTTGGTCACCACCGTCAGCGTCGGCTGGCCCACCGTGGCCCCGGCCCCGTCGCCCACCAGGTCCGCGCGGACGGCGAGCGAACGGGCCACCTCGGTGATGGTGGTGCCGCCGGTGAGGCCGACCACCTCGCCGACCGCGACGAGTTCGGCGACGGCGCGGCCGATGGCCTGCTTCTCGGGCGCGTTGCGCCCCGTCTTGTAACGGAGGGCCAGTTCGTAACTGACGCCGTGGGCGATCGCGCCGCCCCTGGTGCGGGTGAGCAGTTGCTGTTCGGCGAGCTGGTCCAGGTCCCGCCGGATGGTCGCGGCCGAGACGTCCAGTGCCCTCGCGGCGTCCTCGACGTCCACCCGGCCGTTCTTACCTACGAGTTCCAGCAGTGCGTTCCACCGGGCATCCCTGGACAAGACGGTTCTCCTCACAGGTCCGGGCTGCGGGCACCCGTCCCCTTGGGCGCGATCACCGGACAGGCGCAAGCGTCGCACAAGGCTCCGGCGAGTCAAGCCCCACGCATACAGAATGCTTGATAATGCGCGTTCATCGCGAGTAACGTGCGTAAACGAGCATCCCATCACCAGTACGGAGTGCAAAAGTGTCATTTGTCGAGGTCGAGATCGCCAGTCAGCCGGAGTGCTGGCGCCGCGCAGCGGAGCTGGCACCGAGTCACGCGGCCGCGCTGCCCGCGCCGGGCGAGCGCGTCGCCGTCGTCGGCTGCGGCACCTCGTTCTACATGGCTCAGGCATACGCCTCGCTCCGTGAGGAGTCCGGGCAGGGCGAGACCGATGCCTTCGCCGCGTCCGAGTTCCCCGCCCGACGCCGCTACGACCGGGTCGTCGCGCTCACCCGCTCCGGCACCACGACCGAAGTCCTCGAACTCCTCGACCGGCTGCGCGGCACCACACCCACGGTGGCCGTCACCGCCGACCCGGGGACGCCGGTGATGACGGCCGCGGACGCGGTCGTCGTCCTCGACTTCGCGGACGAACAGTCCGTCGTCCAGACGCGGTTCGCCACCACGCTGCTGACGCTGCTGCGCGCGCACCTCGGCCTGCACACCGACGCCGTGGTCCGGGACGCGGAGCGGGCGCTCGACGAGCCGCTGCCGGAGGGCCTGGTGGACTGCGCGCAGTTCACGTTCCTCGGGCGCGGCTGGACGGCCGGCCTCGCCAACGAGGCGGCGCTCAAGATGAAGGAGGCGTCGCTCGCCTGGACCGAGTCGTACGCCGCGATGGAGTACCGCCACGGCCCGATCTCCATCGCCACGGACACCACCGCCACCTGGATGTTCGGCGCCGCCCCCGAGGGCCTGCGCGAACAGCTCCTGGAGACCGGTGCCCGCTGGGTGGAGAGCGGCCTGGACCCGCTGGCCGACCTGGTCCGCGTCCAGCGCCTGGCGGTGGCGCGCGCCACCGCCCGCGGCCTCGACCCGGACGCCCCCCGCCACTTGACCCGCTCGGTGGTCCTGGCGGACGCCTGATCGGGGGCATTGCCCCCGGACCCCCGGACCCCCGGACCTCGAACGCCGGACGCGCTGGATTCCAGCCCGTCCGGCGTTCCAGGCGCGGAGCCCTGGTCCGGGGAAGGGACGGGGCCGGGGCCGGCCGGAGCCCTCGCTCAGGACTCCTCGAAATGCGTGTCCAGGACCGCGTCGAAGCCCTCGGTCCACTCCTTGAGGCTGCTGCGGGACGGCGCCTCGACCTCGCCGTTGAACCAGCGCTGGGACGACAGGTGGACGGTGACCGTGAACCGGCGGCCGAAGCGGGCCGGCTTCAGCTCGACCGCGCCGATCTCGTCCCAGCCGAAGTCGGCCTGCTGGTCGTCCAGCGTGAACCGGACGCCGCCGGGACCGGCCGAGATCGAGCCGCGCCGGTCGCTCACCTCGAACGAGGGCCCCTCGGAAGCCTCTTCGCCGCTCTCCTTCTGCTCCTCCTCGTGCTCCTCGTCCTGCGCCACCGGCGCCTCGTCGGCCGGCGGCTCGGCGACCGCGTCCGCGACGGCGTCCTCGGGGGCGGGTGCCTCGGTGTTCTCCGGCTCCTCCGCCACCGCTTCGGCGGGTCGGGGGGCCGTGAGACCGGGGATGTACGCCGGGTCGGTCCCTGCGGCGTACGCGGGCTGGGTCTTCGGGTCTATGCGCTGCTCCACGGCGGGCAGTATGGCCGACGAACCTGTACGGGGCCAGTAAGGCCGTGCCGGGGGACGGGCCCGGGCCGCCCGGCCCGCCCCCCGACGCGGGGCCCCGCGCCCCGCGTCAGCCGGTGGCGCAGACCTCCTCACCGAGCGAGAAGGTGTCCGGTGCCGTGTTGCCGCCGGTCAGCGTGCCCGTGAAGCCGAAGCCCGCGGACGCGCCCGGCGCCACCCGGCCGTTCCAGGAGACGTTGGCGGCCGTCACCTTCGCCCCGTCCTGGGCGGGCGTCGCGTTCCACATCTGGCCGACCTTCTGCCCGTCCGGGAAGGTCCAGGCGAGCTTCCAGCCGTCCAGCTCCGTGCTACCCGTGTTGGTGAGCGTCACATCGGCCTGGAAGCCGCCGGACCACTGGTTGGTGACCTTGTACGTCACCGAACAGGCGGCGTCACCGGGGTCGGTGCCGGGGTCCGTGCCCGGATCGGTGCCGGGGTCGGTGCCCGGGTCCGTGCCGCCCCCGTCGCCGTCCGGGGAATCGCCGTACATGATCCCGCGTCCGTTGGTGGAGACGTACACCCGGCCGAAGACGCGCGGGTCACCCGTGATCGCGGCACCGGTCCAGCCCCACTGGTGGGCGTCGTCGTTGACGCGGGTCCAGGTGGCGCCCGCGTCGGTCGACCGGAAGATGCCGCGCACCCCGCCGATCTTCGCGGAGACGAAGAGGGTCTGGTACGAGGCGCCCGCCGCCGCCTTGCCGAAGCCGACGGAGTCCGCCTCGGCGACGCCGCTCAGCCTGGTGAAGGTCGCCCCCGAGTCGGTCGAGTGCCACAGGCCGTAGGCGCCCGCCGTGGCGCCGCCCGCGAGCCAGATGTCGCCCTCGGCGCCGGGCACCGCCTTGAAGCGGACGTTGCCCTCGGTGGGCAGGCCGCTCGACGCCTTCGCCGTGAAGGTCGCGCCGCCGTCCGTGGAGACGTAGAAGGTGCCGGCCTTGAACCCGTAGAACTTCTTCGGGTTCTTCCGGTCCGACTCGACCGTCGCGCCCTGCGGGATCCCCGTGGAAGCCGACCACGAACTCCCGTACCCGGTCGTGTGATGCACACCGGCGCCCTCGGGGCTCCAGACGAAGCCGCTCGCGTCGGCCGCCGCCGCGACCGTGCCGCCGCCGGTCACCCCGGACGGTTCGGAGCCCTGGAACCAGTTGGAGCCGTTGTCCGTCGAGAAACCGATGTGCGGGGCGGCGTCGGCGCTGCCGACCCGGACCACCGTGTTCGGGCTGCTCTCGGCGAAGTCGATGCTCGTGGTGGAGGTGAGGTTGGGCGAGGTGAACATCATGTCCGGCACGGCGTCGAGGTCGGTGTGCCGGAAGCCCCCGATGTCACCGAGCGCGCTGAGCAGCGGCGCCCCGGACGGCGGGCTGGCCAGGTCGTTGACGGCGGTCTCCTCCAGGCCCTTCACCATCGGCGTGATCTTGAACTGGCTGCCGGAGTCCCAGTTGGTGAGGTTCTCGGTGCCGTAGATCGTCGCGCCGGTGCCGTACATCATGCGGTTCGAGTCGAACGGGTCGATCTCCAGCGCCTCCGTCATCCAGCCCAGTTTGGGCGTGGTCTCCGGCGGCGTCGGGTTGGCGCCCCAGGTCAGCCACGGCACCGAGGACACGTCCTGGGTGAAGCGGTTGGAGCGGTTGGGGTAACTGCTGTAGTCCCACGCCTGGGTCCAGGTCGCGCCGCTGTCCGTGGAGCGGAAGATCTGGGTGTCGGGCCACCAGGAGCTGTACGCGGTCGCCATCACCGTGCCGGGATGCTGCCGGTCCACGGTGAGCCCGCTGAAGCCGTAGTAGGTGTCCGCCTCGGCGACCGGGCTGACGTCCTTCCACTCACCGGTCGAGGTGGTGTACCGCCAGATCTGCCCCTTGCCGCCGTCGTACGGGCCGCCGGTGTCGCTCAGGGTCAGGTACAGGTAGCCGTTGTCGGAGTCGAGTACGCCCTTGTGCGCCAGGTATCCGGTCGGCTGCCCCGCGATCCGCGACCAGGTGGTCCCGCCGTCCGTGGAGCGGTAGACGGTGTTCTCCTTGTCGGCGACCCCGACGTAGATGTCCTGGGTGGCGCTGCCCTTGCTGCCGCTGCGCTCGTCGAACGTCACCCAGACGATGCCCTGGTTGTCGTTGCCGTAGCCGCTGGTGTCGGTCGGGTCCTGGGAGTAGTCGCCCGGGTTGGGGAAGGCCGTCACCTCGGACCAGGTGGCGCCCGAGTCGGTGGACCGCCAGAGGCCGTTGCCGCTGGGCGCGCCGAGGTACAGCACGGAGTTCTTGTTCGGGTCGACCGCGAGGCGTTCGCCCATGCCCCGGCCCGGCATGTTGCCGCCGAGCTTGAACGGCAGCGTGCTCGCCTTCCAGGTCGCGCCCCGGTCCGAGGAGCGCAGCACCGCGCCGTTGGTCGGGTCCCAGTCATTGGTGTACGTGCCCACGGCGGCGTACACCTTGTCCGGGTCGACGGAGTCGGAGGCGAGGCTCACCACCCCGGTCCAGCCCCAGTGGTCCCAGTCCACCCAGTCGAGCAACGGCTTCCACTGCTTGCCGGCCTGGTCCCAGCGGTAGGCGCCGCCGATGTCGGTACGGGCGTAGGCGAGGTTCTTCTCGGACCGGTTGAAGACGATCCCGGGGACGAAACCGCCGCCGTCGATACGGACATTCTTCCAGTCGTACGTGTCCGCCGCGAGGGACACATCGGATGCCTGGGCGGCGGGCGCGGCGTCGTCTTCCTTCGCTGACGCCGGGGCGCCGCTGGCGAAGAGCCCCGCTGTGAGGGTGAGTGCCGCCACCAGGGTGGCAAAGGGTCTTGCGCTTGAGCGCACGGAAACGTCCTCTCCGAACAGGTCCGCCGACAAAGGCGGTGAAGGGCGTGAACGGATGTGGGAGCGCTCCCATTTCGCGTCCCGATGGTAGCGGCGTCACTCCTCCGGGAGAAGAGAACAGGCAAGGTTCATCGGATGACTTGGGCGTGCTGCCTTCGACGCGAGCACCTGCGGTAAACCGCATCCCGGACGGCGGCGACCCTCATACCGGCGTGCTCCCCCGCTTCCTAGCGTGGCGGGGAGCCGGGCAGAACGCCTCGGTTCCCCGTTCGTCTGGAGCCTCCATGCACCTCGTCCCGCTCGCTCTTCCGCAGGAACCCGCCGGAGGCTTCGCCGGCTGGGCGGCCGACCTGATCGACACCCTCGGCGCGCCGGGGGCCGGCCTGGCCATCGCGCTGGAGAACGTGTTCCCGCCGCTACCGAGCGAGGTGATCCTGCCGCTGACCGGGTTCGCGGCCGGGCAGGGGGTGCTGTCGCTCGCCTCCGCGCTGTTCTGGACGACGCTCGGTTCGGTGGCGGGGGCGGCGGCCCTGTACTGGATCGGGGCGCTGTTCGGGCGGGAACGGGTGCACGCCCTGTGGGCTCGGCTGCCCCTGGTCAGGGCCTCCGACCTGGAACGCACCGAGGCGTGGTTCCTGCGGCACGGCACGAAGGCGGTGCTGCTGGGCCGGATGGTGCCGATCTTCCGGAGCCTGATCTCCGTGCCGGCGGGCCTGGAACGCATGCCGCTGCCGACGTTCCTCGGTCTGACGGCGGTGGGCAGCCTGGCGTGGAACTCCGTACTGGTGATGGCCGGTTACTGGCTCGGCGACCAGTGGGACACCGTCGGCTCCTACGTGGGCGTGCTCTCCGAGGCCGTACTGGTCCTCGTCGTCGCGGCGCTGGCGCTGTACGTCGTGGTGCGCGTCCGGTCACGCGCGACGGCGCGGGCGCGGCACCGCCGGGGTGCCTGATGCACGGGGGCGGCCCGGGAACTATGGTTCGGCCGACCGGGCCCCGGCGAGGAGGCCCCGGGCGCGAGGCGGAGGAGCGGGGCAGGGTGCTGGAGGGTTCCCCCGGGGTGCCGGGCGCGTCAGGCCGCCGCTCGGCGGGGCGGCTGTCCCGGGCGGCG
>NZ_JAAGNI010000443.1 GCF_010550605.1 Streptomyces sp. SID9727 | reverse complement strand
CGCCCGCCCGGGCCGGGCGACCGCGTCACCGGCCACCGCCGCCGCTCCCGCCGCCCCGGCGACCGCCCCGGCCGCACCCGTCACGAACCCTCTCCGGGCCATTCCTCGCATCGCGTCGCACCCGCTCTCTCTCCGTACACGTCCGAGCCCCGCCGTATCCTCGCAATCCGGGCACAGGGGGTGTCCAGAGCCGAGCATGCACGCCCCGGCCTGCTCTCCCCGGTAAGGCGCGGAGTAACGTCGGGGAGTCGTGGTGGAGCCCGGAACCAGACGGAAGCCGCCGAACGGGAACAGCGAAAGGCACGAGGTGACGGACTCTATGGCCGACATTGCACGCGTCGGAGTGGTGGGCTGCGGCCAGATGGGCGCGGGCATCGCGGAGGTGTGCGCGCGCAGCGGCCTCGACGTCAAGGTGGCCGAGACGACCGGCGAGGCGCTGGAGATCGGCCGGACCCGGCTCCACAACTCCCTGTCGAAGGCCGCCGAGCGCGGCAAGATCACGGCGGAGGAGCGCGACAAGACCCTGGCCCGGCTCAGCTTCACCACGGACCTCGGCGAGTTCGCCGACCGCGACCTCGTCATCGAGGCCGTCGTGGAGAACGAGCAGGTCAAGACCGAGATCTTCCAGGTGCTCGACCAGGTGGTGACCCGCCCGGACGCGATCCTGGCCTCCAACACCTCCTCGATCCCGCTGGTGAAGCTGGCCGTCGCGACCTCCCGCCCGGACCAGGTCATCGGCATCCACTTCTTCAACCCCGCGCCGGTGCAGCGGCTCGTGGAGCTGATCCCCGCGCTGACCACCTCGGACGAGACGATCAAGCGCTCGGAGGCCGTGGTCCAGGACATACTGGGCAAGCACCCGATCCGCGCCCAGGACCGCTCCGGCTTCGTCGTCAACGCGCTGCTGATCCCGTACCTCCTCTCCGCGATCCGGATGTTCGAGTCGGGCATCGCCAGCCGCGAGGACATCGACAACGGCATGGAGATGGGCTGCGCCCACCCGATGGGCCCGCTCAAGCTCGCGGACCTCATCGGCCTGGACACCGTCGCCTCGGTCGCCGACTCCATGTACGCCGAGTACAAGGAGCCCCTGTACGCCGCTCCCCCGCTGCTCCAGCGCATGGTGGACGCGGGCCGGCTGGGCCGGAAGTCGGGGTCGGGGTTCTACCCGTACGGCTGACGGCCCGTCGGCGGGCCCGGCGCTCAGGCCGCCGGGCCCGGCGGGGTGCGGCCCCGTGCCGTCCCGGAGCGGCGGGGCCGACGCGTGCGCCGGGCCGCTTCTAGGAGGGGCCGGCCCACACTGGATTGCCGGCTCGCTGGACGTGCAGGGTCGGCGAGTGCTCCCGGTACGCCCACTGTGTCGCGTCGTGCGGTTCCACCCAGGCCCTGGCCTGGAATGCCTGAAGGGGCGTCAGCGCCGCGGTACACGCGTCAGCCGGACTGATCCGAGTGGCCCCGGCAGGGATGGTGGCGGTCACCGAGGTTCCCCAGGGAGCGGGGCAGGTCTGCTCCACGGTGGCCTGGACGTAGGCGAGTTTCGCCTTCACTGTCATCGGCGTGCCCGAGGTGTTGGTGAACTGCACGAGGAAGGCCATCGTCTGCTCGTCGATGACGACCAGGCATGGCTTCCACACCACTGTCCCCGCGCTCCGTCCTCTTCCGCATCGGTGGTTCCCGTGCAGGCTGTTCGAGACGGCGGAGGTGTCGGCGTGGGGGCCGGCGGCTTCCACGGCATGCGCGCCCGGTGACGCCGAACTGCGCGAGCCGCTGCCGTCCGGGGCCGGCGTGTCGCCGCCCGGCCACGCCCACAGGCCGATCGACACGGCCGCCACGGCGGCGAGTGCTCCTGCCCCGATCCACGTCTTCCTCGCCGGGCGCGATGTGCGATCGGTGCGTCCCGTCGCCACGGTCACGCCGGTTTTCGGCTCGGTAACCACCGTCGGCTCCACGTTCACCCGTAGTGCGACAGGTTCCGTGGGCCTTGGTGCGACGACTTCACTGGATACAGCGGCTACGGGAAGCCCGGTGGGTTCTCCGGAGCTGATCCGCCCAGGGGAATACAGACACTCACCCTCTCCCACCCGGCGGCGCCACCCGCGTCCGGCTGTCTTCTGAAGCCCGTCTGCCAGATCGGCGATCTCCCGGCCGATCATCGGTAACCGCTTCGCGTTGCCGGGTGCGTACGGCTTCAGCGCTCGCGCGACGGCCGCACTGTCCTCCATGCTGGGCAACCGATTGTGTTTGGTGCCGGGAAGAAGTTGCCCGCGGCCGCGCAGCCAATACGACAGCATGGGCCCGTCAATCGGCGCACGCGATGTCCACTCCGGCGAAGCCCGCTCCTGCTCCAGTGCCCTGACCAATGCTTTCCGTGCCGGTTCGGCCTTGGAGACCGGCTCCCGCACGCACGCCGCCCATGCGTCCAATGCCTGTACGAGACCGCGCGCGAGGTCCGCGAACTCGTCCCCTGATTCGTCGGTCATCGGCTCCCTTCCGACGGACTCTCCGTTGCACTGCAACGAAGAAACAGCAGGTTACGGAGGTGCGAGTTGCGCTGCAAATTACTGATTCTCTTGCACTGGTGTTCTCCCGATCCCGCTACGGCACAGTCGATTCCGGCGGCCCGGAACGTCCGGCCGCTGCCCCCGATGTGGGCCAGAAGCAATAAGGAGAGCCGGCACGATGAACCATTCCAAGAGTTTTATCGCGGCGACGGCGGCCACGGCCGTACTCGCGGCTGGAGCTGTCACCGCGATGGCCGCGCCGGCAACGGGGGTCCCGTCGGCTCAGCACTCCGCCGCCGCGGCATCCCGCGTGGCCCTCGTATTCGTGAAGAACGCCAAGGACCCGTCCAACTCAGCATTGCAACTCTGGAACGGGAGGCAGCGCATCGCCACGTACCGGGCCGGCTCCGGGCTGGGAACGGCTGCCAATTACCATACGAAGAAAGGAAAGAGCTACCGGGACGACTGCACGAGCAGTGCCGGGTGGCTTCCCAACGGAACGTACAAGCCGAATTCCTTCGAGACCGGCCGGAACAGCGCGATCAAGGGCTACGCCATTGGCCTGCCGGACACGAAGTGCCACACCGGCAAGGTCAAGCGCACCGCGCTTTTCATCCACAGCGAGATGACGAAGGACAGGAAGCAGGGTCCGCGCGACGGCACCGACAGTCCGCAGCGCTGGGAGGGCGTGCGGGACTACCAGTCCTATGGCTGCATCAAGCTCCACCCCAGCCACATCGCCCAGCTCTTCAGCTACATGAACAAGCACGGGCGTGCCGTCCTGCTCACCGTGCGCTGACCGGCCGGTGGTCCCGGCCCTCGAACGCCTCGTTCCGGCGTCTGCGCGAGAGCGCGACGCCGGAACGAGGCGGTACCGTCTCCGCGCGGACGGGACACCGCTCAGCCCAGTCGTAAGTGGTGCAGCATCAGCAGGGCGGCCGCCATGCCGGCCGCCGGGATCTCGCCGCCGGCCATCAGGTCCGGTACCAGCTTCAAAGGGACCCACTCGCGGCGCGAGGATTCGAAGGCGTCCTGCGGCTCGCCCGTCCAGTCGGCTTCCTCGGCCCAGTAGAAGTGGTGCCGGGCGTCGGTGAGGCCATTGGAGGGCTCCGCGGTCAGCAGGGGGTGGAGCGGGCCGGGGCGCCAGCCGGTCTCCTCCTCCATCTCGCGGGCGGCCGCCTCCGGCGGGGATTCGCCGTCCTCCACCACGCCCGCCGCCAGCTCCCAGCCCCAGCTGTCGGTGATGAAGCGGTGCCGCCACAGCAGCAGCACCTCGTTCGCCGCGTTGACGACGGTGGCCGCGGCCACGGGGCGCAAACGGATCACGAAGTGGTCGAGCCGGCCGCCGTCGGGGAGCTCCACATCGGCCAGGTTGACCCGGAACCACGGATTCTCGTACACGGGTTGTTCGTTCAGGTTCGTCCACTGCACGGTTCTGCCACCTTTCGATCGTTGGTGGCGGTATCGCAGCAGACTTCGGCTCAGAGCGGTACGCGCAGCGCCCCGTCCACGCGTTCGGCGGCCCGTTCCGCGTCGGCGCTCCCGCTGGCGGCCAGCTCCGCCCGGACCGCCCGCAGCCGGTCGCGCAGCCGCTGCGACTCCATGCCCCGGGCCCGGTCCGCCATCTCGACCGCCGTGGCCGCCGCCCGGTCCGCCTCGCCCCGGCGCAGCTCGACCGTGGTGAGCATGGCGAGGCGGTGGACCCGGCCCCGGTCGTGCGCGGGGGTACGGACGGCCGCCACCGCGTGCTCCCGGGCCGCCGGCAGGTCCCCGAGGCTCAGCAGCGCCTCCGCCACCTGTACGTCGACCAGGCCCGGCTGCACGTAGCCCGTCTCGTCCGGTTCCCGGCCCGGCCTGATGCGGGCGGCCTCGGACTCGGCGCGGCCGATGCACGCCAGCGCGCTGCCCCGGTCCCCGAGCCGGGCGTACGCCTTGGCCTGCATCGCGTGGAGGTCGGCGGCGAGGGCGGGGGTGATCTCGCGGCCGGCCGCGCGCAGGGCCGCCTCCGCGAAGGCGACGGACTGGCGGAACTCGGCGAGGAACAGCGACTGGTTGACCAGCAGCGCGATCACATAGCCGCCGAGCGCCCGGTCCCCGCTCGCCTTGGCCAGCCGCAGCGCCTGGTGGAAGTAGCGCTGGGCGAGGCCGTGCGCGTCGGAGTCGTAGGCGCAGATGCCCGCGACGGCCACCAACGCGCCTGCGGCACGGTGCAGCTGACGGCCGGTCGCATCGCTGTAGCCGGCGCGCAGCAGCGGGGCCGTGCCGGCGTTGAGGAAGCCGACGACGCGTGCGCGCGTCGCGATCCCGCCCGCCCTGCGGTACATCAGTTCGTAGTGGTCACGGGCGGCCCGCAGGGTTGCCAGGTCGGCCGCGCCGACCCTGGACGGCCCGGCCCGTGACACATCGGCGTCCTCCGGCGGGTTCTCCCACTCCCAGACGGGCATCACCGCGCCGGTCCCGGTGACCGCCGGGGCGGCGACGACGTGCGGGCGCTGCTGGGCGTCGCAGCGCCACACCCCGGTGGCACGTTCCACGAAACCGGTGAACGAGGAGCCCTGGGCGGGCGCCCGGCCTCCGTCGGGGACGGCCATCCCGATGTCGTCCAGGGACACGGCCCTGCGCAGGCGGTTTCCCAGTACCTCGCAGATCAGGTCGGGCACCTGGCCGCGCGGGCGCTGGCCCTTCAGCCAGCGGGCGACGGCGGTGTGTTCGTACCGCAGCCCGAGACCGCGCGCACGGCCGGCCCGGTTCACATGGGCGGCCAGTCCCGCCCGGGAGACACCGGCCTCCTCGATCAGGGCCTCCAGCGCGGTGTTGGGCTCCCTCGGCCCCATGTCCCCCTCCGGTGGTTCGGCACGCCACGACGTGTCGCCCCAGTGGAGCACGATTCACACGGGGTGTGAACGGAATGCCCGAACCGTCCCTCCGCGCACGCTGCCGGAGCGGCCGGTGGCTCGCTTGAATGAATGCCCTCGCAGGGCGCGGACGGGCCGTCTGCTCCCCCTCGTACAGCAGGACGGCCCCCTCCGCGTCGGTCCACCCCGCCGGCCTGCCCGACACTCCGCGGCGGGGGCGGACGGCGAGCACACAGGAGGGGCGTGTCCGGTGGCCGGACACGCCCCTCCTCCTCGTGCTTCGAGCGCGGTGGCTAGGCTCCGCGCAGCACCGCGCCCGTCCGCTCGGCGGCCAGGGCCACCGCCGCGTCACGGGCGGCGCTCGCCTCGTCGACCGTCAGGGTGCGGTCGGCGGCGCGGAAGCGCAGCGCGTACGCCAGGGACTTGCTGCCCTCGCCGATCTGCTCGCCCGTGAAGACGTCGAACAGCCGCAGCGACTCCAGGAGTTCGCCCGCGCCCTCGCGGAGCGCGCGCTCCACGTCGGCGGCGGGCACGTCCTGGCCGACGACCAGCGCGACGTCCTGGGTCGCCACCGGGAAGGTGGAGATCCGCGGGGCCCGCAGGACGCCGTCGACAGCCTGCTCCAGGACGTCGAGGTCGACCTCCATGGCGCAGGTGCGCTCGGGCAGGTGGAGCTCCTTGATGACGCGCGGGTGCAGCTCACCCGCGTGCCCGAACAGGGTCTCCTCGCCGGCCACGGTCACGTACAGCGCGGCGCAGCGGCCCGGGTGCCAGGGGGCGTGCCGGTCGGCGCGGACGGTGACCTCGACCCCGGCCTCGCGGGCGATGGCACGCGCCGCCTCGATGGAGTCCGCCCAGTCGGCCGGGCGGCCCTTGCCCCACCAGCCGGCCTGCTCGCGGGCGCCCGCGAGGACGACGGCGGCGCGGCGCGGCTGACGCGGGAGCGCGGCGTCGAGCGAGGCGATGTCCTGCTCCGAGGGGCGCCGGTCGACGGGCAGCCGGACGGGCTTGGTCTCGTCGCCCGTCGGCCTGAAGACGAGGCCGGTCTCGAAGAGCGCGAGGTCGTGGCTGCCGCGGCCGTCGTTGCGCCGCAGCGCGCCGAGGAGGCCCGGCAGCAGCGTGGTGCGCAGCGAGGGCTCCTCGTCGGAGAGCGGGTTGACGAGCTTCACCGTGCGGCGGCGGGCGTCGTCCGCCTCCAGGCCGAGCTGGTCGAGGACCGCCTCGCCGATGAACGGGTAGTTCAGCGCCTCGACGTAACCGGCACCTGCGAGCGCGCGGCCGACGCGGCGGTGCAGGCGCTGGCGGTCGGTGAGGCCGCGGCCGGAGGGCGGGGTCGGCAGCGTGGAGGGCAGGTTCTCGTAGCCCTCCAGGCGGATGACCTCTTCGGCCAGGTCGTTCGGCTCGGTGAGGTCGGGGCGCCAGGACGGCGTGGTGACCAGGAGCTCGTCCTGCCCGTAGACGTCGCAGCCGACCTCCTGGAGGCGGCGTACGACGATCTCGCGGCCGTAGGCGACGCCGGCGACCTTGTCGGGGTGGTCGGCCGGCATGGTGATGGTGCGGGGCGCGGACGGGGCGCTGACCTCGGTGACGCCTGCCTCGGCGGTGCCGCCGGCCAGGAGGACCAGCAGGTCGACGGTGCGCTGCGCGGCAGCGGCGGCGGCCTGCGGGTCGACGCCGCGCTCGAAGCGCTTGGACGCCTCGGAGGGCAGCTTGTGGCGGCGCGCGGTGCGGGCGATCGAGATCGCGTCGAAGTGCGCGGCCTCGATGACGACCTCGGCGGTGTGCGCGCCCTCGGCGGCGTCGGCGATCTCCGTGTCGGCGCCGCCCATGACGCCCGCGAGGCCGATGGGGCCGCGGTTGTCGGTGATGACGAGGTCGCCGGAGTCCAGGACGCGGACCGCGCCGTCGAGCGTGGTGAGCTTCTCGCCCTGCTCGGCACGGCGGACCCCGATCGGGCCGTCGATGCGGGTCCGGTCGTAGGCGTGCAGCGGCTGGCCGAGTTCGAGCATCACGTAGTTGGTGACGTCGACGGCGAGCGAGATCGGCCGCATGCCCGCCTTCTGCAGCCGGCGCTGCATCCAGATCGGGGTGCGGGCCTCGGGCTGGAGTCCGGTGACGGTGCGCGCGGTGAAGCGGGAGCAGCCGATCGGGTCGGAGACCTTGACCGGGTAGCCGTACGCGTTGGGCGCGGGCACGTCGAGGAGCGCCGGGTCGCGCAGCGGAAGGCCGTAGGCGATGGCGGTCTCGCGGGCGACGCCGCGCAGGGACAGGCAGTAGCCGCGGTCGGGCGTGACGGCGATGTCCAGGACCTCGTCGCGGAGCTCCAGGAGCTCGATCGCGTCGGTGCCCACCTCGTACTCGGGCGGCAGCACGATGATGCCGTGGGTGCCGTCGTCGCCCATGCCGAGCTCGTCGGCGGAGCAGATCATGCCGTGCGAGGTCTTGCCGTACGTCTTGCGGGCGGCGATCGCGAAGTCGCCGGGGAGCACGGCGCCGGGCAGGACCACGACGACCTTGTCGCCGACGGCGAAGTTGCGGGCGCCGCAGACGATCTCCTGCGGCTCACCGGTGCCGTTGGCGGTGCCGACGTCGACCGTGCAGAAGCGGATGGGCTTCTTGAAGCCCTCCAGCTCCTCGATGGTCAGCACCTGTCCGACGACCAGCGGGCCGGTGAGGCCGGCGCCGGTCTGCTCGACCGTCTCGACCTCCAGGCCGACGGCGACCAGCTTGGCCTGCACGTCACGGCCGGTCTCGGTGGCCGGCAGGTCGACGTATTCCCGCAGCCAGGAAAGCGGGACGCGCATCAGATCTCCATCCCGAAGGGCCGGGTGAACCGGACGTCACCTTCGACCATGTCTCGCATGTCTTCGACGTTGTGGCGGAACATCAGCATCCGTTCGATGCCGAACCCGAAGGCGAATCCGCTGTACTTCCGGGGGTCGACGCCGCAGGCGGTGAGCACCTTGGGGTTGACCATGCCGCAGCCGCCGAGCTCGATCCAGCCCTCGCTGCCGCAGGTGCGGCAGGGGCGGTCCGGGTTGCCGACGGAGGCGCCGCGGCAGACGTAGCAGACCATGTCCATCTCGGCGGACGGCTCGGTGAACGGGAAGAAGTTCGGCCGCAGCCGGGTCTTCATGTCCGGGCCGAAGAGCGCCTGGACCATGTGGTCGAGGGTGCCCTTCAGGTCGGCCATGGTCAGGCCCTCGTCCACGGCGAGCAGCTCGATCTGGTGGAAGACCGGGGTGTGCGTGGCGTCGAGCTCGTCGGTGCGGTAGACGCGGCCGGGGCAGACGACGTAGACCGGGGGCTCGCGGTCGAGCAGGGTACGGGCCTGGACCGGGGAGGTGTGCGTACGCAGCACGACGCCGGACTCGTCGTTCTTCGCGCCGTCGGGGCCCTGGACGAAGAAGGTGTCCTGCATCTGCCGGGCCGGGTGGTCGGGCACGAAGTTGAGGGCGTCGAAGTTGAACCACTCGGCCTCGGCCTCGGGGCCCTCGGCGATCTCGTAGCCCATGGCGACGAAGACGTCGGCGACGCGCTCCATGAAGGTCGTCAGCGGGTGGCGGGCGCCGGCCGGGGTGCGGTCGTAGGGCAGGGTGACGTCCACCGCCTCCTCGACCAGGACGCGGGCGTCACGCTCCGCCTCCAGCTCCGTCTGGCGGGCCGCGAGGGCGCGGCCCACGGCGGCGCGGGCCTGGCCGACGCGTTTGCCGGCCTCGGCCTTGGCCTGCGGGGGCAGTGCGCCGATCTCGCGGTTGGCGAGCGACAGGGGCGAGGTGCCACCGGTGTGCGCGGTCTTCGCCTGGGCGAGCGCGTCGAGGTCGCCCGCGGCGGCGAAGGCGGCGAGCGCCTCGTCCCGGATGCGCTCGATCTCTTCCGGTTTCAGTGCCTCGACCTCGACTGGGTCGTACGACTTGTTCGGTGCCGACATCTCTTCCCGTACTTCCGATTGGCTGAGTGCTGCGCTTACCGGGGGATACTCCCGGACCCCCGTGACCTCGCTCGAAGACCGGAGGACGCAAAGGTGCCAAGGGTCGAGTCTAAGGGTCGCGGGGCGGGTGGGGCGCCCGTGGGCCGCTCGGGGCCTTAACTCAGGTAGGCCGGCGTGCTCACGGGCAGCATAAATCGGAACTCCGCGCCGCCTCCGGGGCCGCGGCCGACCGTGATGGTGCCGCCGTGGGCCTCGACGATGCCCTTGACGATGTAGAGGCCCAGGCCCGTGCCGCCGCGCTTGCTGCCCCGCCAGAAGCGGGTGAAGACGCGGCTCATCGACTCCTCGGGGATGCCGGGACCTTCGTCGCTCACGGTGACGGCCGCTCCCCTCTCGTCGCTCTTCGCCGGTGCGGGTGCCACGTCGATGGTGACAGTTCCCTCGCCGTGCCGCACCGCGTTTTCCAGCAGGTTGCCGAGCACCTGGTCGACCTTGTCCGGGTCGGCCCACACCGCGGGCAGCGGCTGGCAGGTGCGGACGAGGAAGCGGCCGGGGTCCTGGCCCGCCGCGGTGTGCGCCTGCACGTGGCGTTCGACGGCGGCGGAGAGGTCGACGGGCTGGCGGCGCAGCTCCAGGCGGCCGGAGTCGATCCGGGAGATGTCCAGGAGCTCGGTGATGAGGCGGGTGACCCGGTTGGCGTCCGCGTACACCGTCTCCAGCATCAGGCGCTTCTGGTCGTCGGTGAACCGCTCCCACTTGGCCAGGAGCGTCGCCGTGAAGCCCTTGACCGAGGTCAGCGGCGAGCGCAGTTCGTGGGCGACGGTCGCGATGAGTTCGGCGTCGCTGCGCTCGGTGCGGCGGCGGGCCTCCGTGCCGCGCAGGCTGACCACCAGGCGGCGGACCGGTCCGGTGGGGGTCTCGCGCACATAGCGCGCGGAGACCAGGACCTCGCGCCCGCCGGGCAGCAGGAGGTTGCGCTCGGGCTGGCCGGTCCGGGTGGCGAGGCCGCCGTAGGGGTCGGTCAGCTCCCACCAGCGGCGGCCCTTGAGGTCTTCGAGCGGCAGCACCTGCTCCACCGGGCGGCCGAGGGCGGCCGTCGCGGGCACGGCGGTGATGCGGACGGCGGCGGCGTTGAAGCAGATGATCCGGCCGGTCCCGTCGGCGACGACGAGCCCGTCGGGGAGGTCGTCGGGGTCCAGCCCGAGGGCGCCCGCCACGGCGGGGTCCTGCGGTCCGCCGTCGGCGCGCACGACGGCCGCGTGTGCCGCGCGCGGCCCGCTCATGCCGACAGCCATTCCCGTACCCCACTCTCGAACCGGTGCAGTGGGCCCCCGAGTGCGTCACCCTACTAGGGGTCGGTGACGGAACGACACCCTGTCGGGGCTCTCCGTCGAAGTGAGAGAGCGCGTGGCGGGGTCAGCCGGTGGTGCGGCGGGGGCGCTGGGCGCGCGCGGAGGCGTAGAGGCAGACGGCGGCGGCGGTGGCGAGGTTCAGGCTCTCCGCCTTGCCGTGGATGGGCACCCGCACCACGGCGTCGGCCAGGGCCCGGGTCTCCTCCGGCAGGCCCCACGCCTCGTTGCCGAAGACCCAGGCGGTGGGTCCGCCCATCGTGCCCGCGTCCAGTTCGTCGTCCAGGTCGTCCGAGCCGGCCCCGTCGGCGGCCAGGATGCGGACGCCCGCCCCGCGCAGTCCGCGTACGGCCTCTTCGACCGGTACGCCCACGGCGACCGGCAGGTGGAAGAGCGAACCGACGGAGGCGCGCACCGACTTGGGGTTGTACAGGTCGACGGAGGCGTCGGTCAGGACCACCGCGTCGGCGCCCGCCGCGTCGGCGCAGCGCAGGACCGTGCCGGCGTTGCCGGGGTCGCGGACGTGGGCCAGGACGGCGACCAGCTTGGGCCGGGCCGCGAGGATCGCGTCGAAGGGCGAGTCGAGGAAGCGGCAGACCCCGATGAGGCCCTGCGGGGTCACGGTCTGGGAGACGTCGGCGAGGACGTCCGGACCGGCGAGGTGGACGCGGGCGCCGGCCGCGTGGGCGGCGTCGATGATGGCGGCGTAGCGCTCGGCGGCCTCGACGGTGGCGAAGAGTTCGACCAGGGTCGGTTCGCCGTCGTCGCCCCGGTGTTCGGCGGCCTCGCGCACGGCCTGCGGCCCCTCGGCGATGAACCTGCGCTCCTTGCCGCGGAAGTTGCGCCTGGCCAGCCGCCGGGCAGCGGCGACCCGCGGCGAACGCGGGGAGATCAGTTCGGGGATGCCCATGATCGGCGGCGAGCCTCTCTGCGTTACGAAAAGGTCCTGGTGGTACAACGCACCGGACCCGCAGACGGCGGGCGCCTGCGGGTCCGGCTCAAGAGCCAAGAAGTGCGGCCTGGGTCAGGCGGCCTTCGGGGCGTTGACGTCGCTCGGGAGGGCCTTCTGGGCGACCTCGACGAGGGCGGCGAACGCGTTGGCGTCGTTGACCGCGAGCTCGGCCAGGATCTTGCGGTCCACCTCGATGTTGGCGGCCTTCAGACCCTGGATGAGGCGGTTGTACGTCATGCCGTTCTGGCGGGCAGCCGCGTTGATGCGCTGGATCCAGAGCTGGCGGAAGTCGCCCTTGCGCTTCTTGCGGTCGTTGTAGTTGTAGACCAGGGAGTGGGTGACCTGCTCCTTGGCCTTGCGGTACAGGCGCGAACGCTGACCGCGGTAACCGCTGGCCTGCTCGAGGATCGCCCGGCGCTTCTTGTGGGCGTTGACTGCCCGCTTGACGCGTGCCACTTGTTAACTCCTTGTAGCGGGGCCGTGGTCGTACTCACACGGCCCGGAAACGATTGGGTCCCGGTCGGATCGAGGGCGCGTCCCCGGGCTCACCGGGGACGACGGCCTCACTTGCCGAGAAGCTTCTTGACCTTCTTGGCGTCGGCCGGAGCCGCGACGACCGTGCCGGTCAGCGAACGCGTCTTCTTGGACGACTTGTGCTCGAGCAGGTGGCGCTTGCCGGCCCTCTCGCGGAGCACCTTGCCGGAGCCGGTGATCTTGAAGCGCTTGCTGGCACCGCTGTGCGTCTTGTTCTTCGGCATCGCGCCGTTCTCTCCTCGTCAGTGGCGCCCCTCTCGGTGCGGGCACCGGACTGCAGGGGCGTCAGATCTTGATGGCGGTTCCGGGGGGACCCGGGGGTGCCTGGGTGGCACCCCCCGCGGTCACGCCTCGGAAGGTGTCTCGGCCTCGGCCTCGGGCGCCGCCTCGGCCGGAGCCTCGGGGGCCTTGTCCGCGGGCGCGGCGTCGGGGGTGTTGTTCCCCTGGCGCTCCGCCTTGCGGGCGGCCTGGGCCTCGCGGGCCTCGGCCATGGCTTCGGTCTTCTTCTTGTGCGGGCCCAGAACCATGATCATGTTCCGGCCGTCCTGCTTCGGGTTGGACTCGATGAAGCCGAGTTCCTCCACGTCCGAAGCGAGACGCTGGAGCAGTCGGAAGCCCAGCTCGGGGCGGGACTGCTCACGACCGCGGAACATGATCGTGATCTTGACCTTGTCGCCCTGCTTGAGGAACCGGACGACGTGACCCTTCTTGGTGTCATAGTCGTGCGGGTCGATCTTCGGCCGGAGCTTCATCTCCTTGATGACCGTGTGCGCCTGGTTCTTGCGCGCTTCACGGGCCTTCATGGCCGACTCGTACTTGAACTTCCCGTAGTCCATGAGCTTGCACACGGGCGGACGGGCGGTTGCCGCCACCTCGACCAGGTCGAGGTCGTACTCCTGTGCGAGTTCCAGGGCCTTGGCAAGCGGCACAATCCCGACCTGCTCGCCGCTGGGACCGACAAGTCGCACCTCGGGCACGCGAATCCGGTCGTTGATGCGGGGCTCGGCGCTGATGGATCCTCCTCGGTAGCACCACGCGACCGCCTGGCGGACAGCCACGTAACGTCTGTTTCAGACAGACCAACCGCATCGGAGCAAGAAAAATGCCCCGGACGGGACACAGGCGGGGCTCCTGGAAAACCGGAACACCGCCACGGTGAACCGCGGGGCGCATCGGGCGGTTCCATCGTCCGTACGGAACGATGGGGACCGCCTGACCGGTGACCCGCCGCCCTGAGGGCGGCCAGGTGGGAGAACGGAGCCTCCACTTGTGGGCCGGGCACATAGCTGTCCGGCCGGTCGTTACACAAGGTTAGCAGTTCGGCCGAGCGTGCACCAACCGGCCGTCTCACCGACTCCCCCAGACGGAGGGCCGCCGCCGTGGGCCTATCGTAAGGCGCATGAGTGACGCGACCCCCAGCAGTGATTCCCCCGGCTTCGACGAGATGGCCCGCGACATCGCGGAGGTGCCCGCCGTCGAGGTGATCGTGACGGTCGCCGTCAACCTGATGAGCGCCGCCGCCGTGAAGCTCGGGCTGACCGAGGACGGCGACGCGCACAAGGACCTGGACGAGGCCCGCAAGCTGGTGCACGCGCTGGCCGGCCTGCTGGACGCCAGCACCACCGAGATCAGCTCCTTCCACGCCGCCCCGCTGCGCGACGGTCTGAAGTCCCTCCAGCTGGCCTTCCGCGAGGCGTCGCTCGTTCCGGACGAGCCGGGTCAGGGGCCGGGCGAGAAGTACACCGGCCCGGTCTTCGGCTGAGCGTCCGCGTCTCCCTGTTCCTTCCGTACGTGAGTGAGCCCCCTGCCCGTCCTTCCGGCAGGGGGCTCACTCACGTACGCGACGCGGGTCAGACCTCCGCGGCCGCCTCCCCGCCGCGCAGGGAGGGGTGCGTCAGCCGGTGGGCGAGCGCCGCGAGGATGCCGCCGGCCAGCGGGGCCACGATGAACAGCCACAGCTGGGAGAGGGCCGCGCCGCCCGCGAACAGGGCGGGACCGAGGCTCCGGGCCGGGTTGACCGAGGTGCCGGTGAGCGGGATGCCGACCAGGTGGATCACGGCGAGGGAGATGCCGATGGGCAGCCCGTCGAAGCCGACGACCGCCACCTTGTGCGTCACCGCGAGGACCACGAAGACCAGCAGGAAGGTGAGCACCACCTCGGCCAGGAAGGCGCCCCCGACGTTGACGTGCACGTCGGAGCGGTCACCGTAGCCGTTGCTCCCGAAGTCTCCGCTCGTCTTCAGCCCGGGCACCTGCTTGGCCAGCAGGAACAGCAGAGCCGCGCCGGCGATGCCGCCGAGGAACTGCGCGATCCAGTACGTCACCGCCGTGCGCACGTCGATCCGCCGGGCGGTCAGCATGCCGAGCGTGACCGCCGGGTTGATGTGGCAGCCGGAGATCGGACCGAGGGCGTAGGCGAGGGCCAGGAGCACGAAACCGAAGGAGAGGGCGATGCCCACGACCCCGATGAACTCGGTGCACAGCACCGCCGACCCGACGCCGAAGAAGACCAGCAGCAGGGTGCCGAGGAACTCCGACACGGCTGTCCGCGTCTGCATACAACCACCTCGCGAAGATCGTCTCGTTTCTTCGCAATTCTCCGGCCGTGTGCGACGTCGCGCGCGCTGAACCGTACGGCTGATCAGCGCGTGAACAAGGGCTCACCCGGTGTGTGCGCCCCGGCCGGGAGCAGCGCGAGGTCGAGGCCCCGGACCAGCCGGGCGCGCAGCACCTCGTCGGCCGCCAGCGCGCGGGCGACGCGGCCCGCCGCCTGGGCCGGGTC
>NZ_JAAGNI010000436.1 GCF_010550605.1 Streptomyces sp. SID9727 | reverse complement strand
CGGCTCGTCGCATCCTGGGGCTGGAGTCGGTCCCAAGGGTTGGGCTGTTCGCCCATTAAAGCGGTACGCGAGCTGGGTTTAGAACGTCGTGAGACAGTTCGGTCCCTATCCGCTGTGCGCGTAGGAATATTGAGAAGGGCTGTCCCTAGTACGAGAGGACCGGGACGGACGAACCTCTGGTGTGCCAGTTGTTCTGCCAAGGGCATGGCTGGTTGGCTACGTTCGGAAAGGATAACCGCTGAAAGCATCTAAGCGGGAAGCCTGCTTCGAGATGAGTATTCCCACCAACTTGATTGGTTAAGGCTCCCAGTAGACGACTGGGTTGATAGGCCAGATGTGGAAGCCCGGTAACGGGTGGAGCTGACTGGTACTAATAGGCCGAGGGCTTGTCCTCAGTTGCTCGCGTCCACTGTGTTAGTTCTGAAATAACGAACAGCCGTGTTGTTGCCCGGTTGGTTCTAATTTCATAGTGTTTCGGTGGTCATTGCGTTAGGGAAACGCCCGGTTACATTCCGAACCCGGAAGCTAAGCCTTTCAGCGCCGATGGTACTGCAGGGGGGACCCTGTGGGAGAGTAGGACGCCGCCGAACTCCTTTTGGAAGAGCCCCGTGCCCTTGTGGCACGGGGCTCTTTCGTGTTTCCAGGGATGCTCGCCACCCCTGTGCACCCGATGACTGGGGCTGAGGGTAGGGTCAGGGAGCATCATTGGCACGTTCTTGACACAGGAGGCCCCCGGGTGGAGGTCCAGGAGACCCGCGTTCAGACGGACCGGGTACTCACCATCCCCAACATCCTCAGCATGGCGCGTCTCGTCGGCGTACCTGTCTTCCTGTGGCTGATTCTCCGTCCGGAGTTCGGCGGGCCCAAGAGTGACGGCTGGGCCCTGCTGGTCCTGATGCTCAGCGGCGTCAGCGACTACCTCGACGGCAAGCTCGCACGCCGCTGGAACCAGATCAGCAACCTCGGCCGGCTGCTCGACCCGGCCGCCGACCGGCTCTATATTCTTTCCACGCTCGTCGGACTCACCTGGCGCGAGATTCTGCCGCTCTGGCTCACTGTCGCGTTGCTCGCCCGCGAGCTGATGCTCCTCGTGATGGTGGGAATCCTGCGCCGGCACGGCTATCCGCCGCCCCAGGTGAACTTCCTCGGCAAGGCGGCCACGTTCAACCTCATGTACGCATTCCCCTTGTTGCTGCTCAGCGACGGGCATGGTTGGCTGGCAGAGGTGGCCACCGTTTTCGGATGGGCGTTCGCAGGGTGGGGTACAACCCTCTATTGGTGGGCAGGAATCTTGTACGTGGTTCAGGTCCGCCGCCTGGTCAAGGCGGATGCAGTAGCCGATTGAGCTCGCCGAAGTGGTGCCGTGCAACGATGCCGGCCTGCGGCTGATGACACAGAAGCTGCCCTGACGGGCGAAGTCGGCTCGACCGTCGTCTCTCAAGGAGGACGTTTCCGACATGAAGGCCGTCGTGATGGCTGGCGGCGAAGGCACCCGTCTTCGCCCTATGACCTCGAGCATGCCCAAGCCGCTCCTGCCTGTGGCCAACCGGCCGATCATGGAGCATGTGCTCCGGCTGCTGAAGCGCCACGGGCTCAATGAGACGGTCGTGACCGTCCAGTTCCTCGCCTCCCTGGTGAAAAACTACTTCGGGGACGGCGAAGAGCTCGGCATGGAGCTGAGCTATGCCAATGAGGAGAAGCCGCTCGGCACAGCCGGCAGCGTGAAGAACGCCGAAGAGGCGCTGAAGGACGACACCTTCCTCGTCATTTCCGGTGACGCGCTCACCGACTTCGACCTCACGGATCTCATCGCATTCCACAAGGAGAAGGGCGGCCTGGTCACGGTCTGCCTCACTCGTGTTCCCAATCCCCTGGAATTCGGGATCACGATCGTGGACGAGCAGGGCCAGGTCGAACGCTTCCTGGAAAAACCGACCTGGGGCCAGGTCTTCTCCGACACCGTGAACACGGGCATCTACGTCATGGAGCCCGAGGTCTTCAACTATGTCGAGGCCGACGCCTCCGTGGACTGGTCCGGGGACGTCTTCCCGCAGCTCATGAAGGAAGGCAAGCCCATCTACGGCTATGTCGCCGAGGGCTACTGGGAGGACGTGGGCACCCACGAGAGCTATGTGAAGGCCCAGGCCGACGTGCTGGAGCGCAAGGTCGACGTCGAGATCGACGGCTTCGAGATCTCTCCCGGGGTCTGGGTGGCCGAAGGCGCCGACGTGCACCCCGACGCCGTGCTCCGCGGACCGCTCTACATCGGGGACTACGCCAAGGTGGAAGCCGGCGTGGAGATCCGCGAGCACACGGTCATCGGGTCCAACGTCGTCGTCAAGAGCGGGGCGTTCCTGCACAAGGCCGTGGTCCACGACAACGTGTACATCGGCGACCACAGCAACCTGCGCGGCTGCGTGGTCGGCAAGAACACCGACATCATGCGTGCCTCCCGGATCGAGGACGGCGCCGTCATCGGCGACGAGTGCCTCGTCGGTGAGGAATCGATCATCCAGGGGAACGTCCGCGTCTACCCCTTCAAGACCATCGAGGCCGGGGCCTTCGTCAACACCTCGGTGATCTGGGAGTCCCGCGGTCAGGCACACCTCTTCGGGGCGCGAGGCGTCTCCGGCATCCTGAACGTCGAAATCACCCCCGAGCTGGCCGTCAGGCTGGCCGGCGCGTACGCGACGACGCTCAAGAAGGGCTCCACCGTCACCACGGCCCGGGACCACTCCCGAGGCGCCCGGGCGCTCAAACGCGCCGTGATCTCCGCGCTCCAGGCCAGCGCGATCGACGTGCGGGACCTGGAGAACGTACCGCTGCCCGTCGCGCGGCAGCAGACCGCGCGCGGCAGTGCGGGCGGCATCATGATCCGTACGTCGCAGGGTGTGCCCGACTCCGTCGACATCATGTTCTTCGACGAACGCGGGGCGGACCTCTCGCAGGCGCGGCAGCGGAAGCTGGACCGCGTCTACGCCAGGCAGGAGTACCGCCGGGCGTTCCCCGGCGAGATCGGCGACATCTACTTCCCGTCCAGCGTCTTCGACTCGTACACCGGGTCGCTGCTGCGCAACGTGGACACGACCGGAATCGCCGACGCCCAGCTGAAGGTCGTGGTCGATGCCTCCAACGGCAGCGCGGGACTCGTGCTGCCGAGCCTCCTCGGGCGGCTGGGCGTCGACGCGCTCACCATCAACCCCGGCCTCGACGAATCCCGGCCGACCGAGACGGCCGAAGCCCGGCGTAAGGGTCTCGTGCGGCTGGGCGAGATCGTCTCCTCCGCTCGGGCGGCCTTCGGCGTCCGCTTCGACCCCGTCGGCGAACGGCTGTCCCTGGTGGACGAGCGGGGCCGGATCGTCGAGGACGACCGGGCGCTGCTCGTCATGCTCGACCTCGTCGCCGCCGAGCGGCGCAGCGGGCGGGTGGCGCTCCCGGTCACCACGACCAGGGTCGCCGAGCAGGTCGCCGCGTACCACGGCACGCAGGTCGAGTGGACGACCACGTCGCCGGACGACCTGACCCGGGTGGGGCGTGAGGAAGGCACCATCTTCGGAGGAGACGGGCGCGGCGGCTTCATCGTTCCCGAATTCGCGAGTGTCTTCGACGGGACCGCCGCGTTCGTGCGGCTCATCGGACTCGTCGCGCGGACGCAGCTCACCCTGAGCCAGATCGACGCCCGCATCCCGCGTGCGCACGTCCTGCGCCGTGACCTGGCGACACCGTGGGCCGTCAAGGGCCTAGTCATGCGCCGCGTCGTGGAGGCGGCCGGCGACCGGGACGTCGACACCACGGACGGTGTACGGGTGGTGGAGGCGGACGGGCGCTGGGTCATGGTGCTGCCCGACCCGGCGGAAGCCGTCACCCACCTGTGGGCCGAGGGGCCCGACGACGCCTCCGCCGAAGCGCTGCTCGACGAGTGGGCGGCGGTCGTGGACAGCGCGGGCGACTGAAGCCGGTCCGCGGGGACGGGCGGACGCGCCGCCCGTCCCCGCGGCTGTGCGCTCATCGGTGGGGCCATTCGGCGTAAGCCGCCGCGACATGCGACGATGTGCGGCATGTCGCAGCAGCCCCCCGGTCGGAGCACGGCCCCGCCGTCCAAGCGGCCCGACGCGTCCATGTTGCTGCTGACGAACGTGATGGAGCACAGCCTGGACGACGGCTACGCCGAAGCGGCGGCGCGGCGGGCGGCGGAGGGGCGTGCGGGGATGCCCCGCACGCTCAAGGCGAAACTCGGCCTCGCCGCCTGCCTGGTCCTCGCCGCGCTGGTCGTCACGCTCGGAGCCGCCCAGGCGCGGGTGACCGCTCCGGTCCTGGCCAAGGAGAAGCAGGAGCTGATCGACCGTATCGACGCCGAGACGGCGGCGGCCGACACCCTGGAATCCCAGGTGGAGCAGGTCCGCGACGACGTCAGCAGCCGGCAGCGCAAGGCCCTCCAGGAACACGGGGGAGACCAGGGCGAGGTGGTGGCGCTCCTCTCCGGGGCCACGCCCGTGCGCGGGCCGGGAGTCAAGGTCGTCGTGGACGACGCCGAGGACACCGACCAAGGCGGTGGCGGGCCCCGTGAGACGAGTGGTTTCTCCGACACCGGGCGGGTCCGTGACCGGGACATGCAGCGTGTCGTGAACGGGCTGTGGGAGTCCGGGGCGGAAGCCATCGCCATCAACGGACAGCGGCTGACGGCCCTGTCGGCGATCCGGGCCGCGGGCGACGCCATACTGGTCGACAACAAACCGCTCGTGCCCCCGTACTCGGTGCTCGCGGTGGGGGACGGAAAGAAGCTGGGTGCGGCCTTCCGGGACAGTGCCGACGGCCGGTACCTGCAAGCGCTGAAGGACACCTTCGACATCCGGACCAGCATCTCCGTCCAGGAGAAGCTGAGCCTTCCGGCCGCCCCGAGCCTGATCGTACGGACAGCAGAGCCTTACAAGGCCGCAGACACAGGGAAGGGCACATCGTGATCGCCGTACTGGGCCTCGTCGTGGGAGTCGTGGTCGGACTGTTGGTCCGGCCCGAAGTACCGGCGGTGGTCGAGCCCTATCTCCCCATCGCCGTCGTCGCCGCGCTCGACGCGGTGTTCGGCGGACTGAGGGCCATGCTCGACGGCATCTTCGTCGACAAGGTCTTCGTGGTCTCGTTCCTCTCGAACGTGGTCGTGGCGGCCCTCATCGTCTTCCTGGGCGACAAGCTGGGCGTCGGCGCCCAGCTCTCCACGGGCGTGGTCGTCGTCCTGGGCATCCGCATCTTCTCCAACGCCGCGGCGATCCGCCGGCACGTCTTCCGGGCCTGATGCCGATGAGCAACGACGCGTTCAACGACGGAGGGGAGCGCCCGGCGGACGCTCCTCAGGAGGTCACCGGGCGTCAGCGGCTGATCGCCGGTCTCTGGCCGCTCCGGGTGACCCGCGCCCAACTCATCGTCGCCCTCCTGCTGTTCGGCCTCGGCCTCGGGCTCGCCATCCAGGTGCGGTCCAACAGCGACAGCAACGCCCTGCGCGGCGCGCGCCAGGAGGACCTGGTGCGCATCCTGGACGAGGTGGACGACCGCACACAGCGGCTGGAGGACGAGAAGCAGCGCCTCGACGCCCAGCGCACGGAGCTGGAGAACAGCTCCGACCAGGCCGAGGAGGCCCGGAAGCAGACGGTCGAGAAGGAGCGGCAACTCGGAGTGCTCGCCGGGACCGTGGCGGCCCACGGGCCAGGGATCACCATGACGGTCAACGACGTCGGCGGCGCCGTGCGGCCCGACATGCTGCTCGACGCCCTGCAGGAGCTCAGGGCGGCCGGTGCCGAGGCCGTCGAGGTCAACGGGGTCCGTGTGGTGGCCCATACGTACTTCTCCGGTGACGCGGGTTCCGTCAAGGTGGACGGGGGCAAGATCACCTCCCCGTACGTCTTCAAGGTCATCGGCAAGCCGCAGGATCTGGAACCGGCGCTGAACATCCCCGGGGGTGTCGTGCAGACGCTGGAGAAGGAGCAGGCCACGGTGCATGTGGCCCGCGCCGACGACATTGTCGTGGACGCCTTGCGACCGGCGGAGACGCCTGACTACGCTCGGTCGTCGGGCCAGTGATCCCCGGGCGCCCGGGCGTCGGGGAACACGAGCGGACGGTTGCGGGGGGTCGCCGCATCGTAATCGTGGCGCGTGGTGGAAACTGTCGAGTGGATACGGACGTTGTGAAGATGTCCGGGTCGGCAGGTGTGTTCATTCAGGGTTCGTCCTGCCCCACGGGCGGGTCTGTTTCGGTCAAGGGGAATCGCCCGTGAAGTTGTTTGGGAAGTTGTTCGGCAAGAGCGCCCGCGATGAGGCCGCGCGCCATCGCGCTCCGCGCCACGGTCAGCCCGACGAGCAGGGCGCGGAGCGCCCGCTCTTCCGTGACCAGGTGGCGGGCCAGGGGGGTGACTACCCGGGCGGTCCCGGCGCGTCGTCCGTTGACCCTGCCGGTCCCGGCCGCATAGGTTTCGGAGCCCCGAGCCAGGAGGCTTCGTCCATGCCGGTGTGTACGAGGTGCGGCCACCGCAACGCCGAGGCCAGTCGTTTCTGCTCCAACTGCGGTGCGCCGCTGCGGGGCGGGGTCCCGGAGCGCGCCTCGGAGACCACGTCGACCATCTCGATCTCGGGCCTCGAGGCGTACGAGGCGGAGGCCACCGGCCAGACCGCCGTGCCGTCGCTGTCGCCCGAGGCACAGGCCGCCGTCGACGCCCTGCCGCTCGGCTCGGCGCTCCTGGTGGTGCGCCGCGGTCCGAACAGCGGCAGCCGCTTCCTGCTGGACGGCGAGCTGACCACGGCCGGCCGCCACCCGCAGAGCGACATCTTCCTGGACGACGTGACGGTCTCCCGCCGTCATGTGGAGTTCCGCCGGGGCGCCGACGGCAGCTTCACGGTCGGGGACGTCGGCAGCCTCAACGGCACCTATGTCAACCGTGAGCGGATCGACTCCGTCGCCCTGTCCAACGGCGACGAGGTGCAGATCGGCAAGTACCGGCTGGTCTTCTACGCGAACCAGCGGGGCATCTGACCCGCCCCCGGACACCGTCCGGGGGGAACCCCAGGAAGGTCCATGCTGAGAACACCGAGCGGCGGTGCCCGACACGGCACCGCCGCCGACGGCCGGCCGATGAGCATCGGCACGGTGCTCCTGCAGCTGCAGGAGGAGTTCCCCGAGGTCACCATCTCCAAGATCCGTTTCCTGGAGGCCGAAGGGCTCGTCGAACCGCAGCGGACCCCTTCCGGCTACCGGAAGTTCGTCGCGGCGGACGTCGAGCGGCTCGCCCAGGTGCTCCGCATGCAGCGGGACCACTACCTGCCGCTGAAGGTCATCCGCGAACATCTGGACGCCCTCGCCCGCGGCGAGCAGGCGGCCCTCCCGTCGCCCGACGGGGAGCCGCGGCAGGCGGACGGCGAGTCCGCCGGTGTGCCGGGCCGGGCCACGGCCGCCCGTATCGGCCGTGCCGAGCTCCTGGTCGCCGCCGAGGTCACCGAGAGCGACCTGGACGACTGGGAGTCGTACGGCCTGGTCGTGCCCTCGGCGGACGGCGGGTACGACGCCGAGATGGTCACCGTCGCCAGGCTTGTGGCGGAACTGGGCCGATTCGGTCTGGAACCTCGTCATCTGAGGGCCGTGCGGGCCGCCGCCGACCGGGAGGCCGGGCTCATCGAGCAGATGGTCGCGCCGCTGCGCCGGCACCGGAATCCGCAGACCAGGGCGCATGCGGAGGCGACCGCGAAGGAGCTGGCGGAGCTGTCCGTACGGCTGCACTCCGCGCTCGTGCACACCGCTCTGCGGGTGCGGCTGCACTGAAGGCGGACCAGCCCGACTACCCAAACCTGCCGAGCACGTCCTAGGGTTGCTGTGTGAACGAGCTCGACGTTGTGGGTGTCCGGGTGGAAATGCCCTCCAACCAACCGATCGTGCTCCTGCGTGAAGTGGGAGGCGACCGGTATCTCCCTATCTGGATCGGCCCTGGAGAGGCGACCGCGATCGCCTTCGCCCAGCAGGGCATGGCTCCGGCCAGGCCGCTGACCCATGATCTCTTCAAGGATGTGCTCGAGGCCGTCGGCCAGGAGCTCACCGAGGTCCGGATCACGGACCTGCGCGAAGGGGTCTTCTACGCGGAGCTGGTCTTCGCCGGCGGTGCCGAGGTGAGCGCGCGGCCTTCCGACGCCATAGCCCTGGCCCTGCGTACCGGCACACCGATCTACGGCAGTGACGGGGTGCTGGACGACGCGGGGATCGCGATCCCCGACGAGCAGGAGGACGAGGTGGAGAAGTTCCGCGAGTTCCTCGACCAGATCTCTCCGGAGGACTTCGGGACGAACAACAGCCAGTGACGTCTACGGGGGCGGCCACCGGCACATCCGGTGAGCCTTTCCCCGTCAACGGTCACGCGAAACCACCCTCAGGGTGATTATCACTCGGCGTGCCGAGTGTGGCGATCGTTGACGCACCCCGGGTGACTGCCTACCTTCGAGTGGGCAGGTCAAGGACGGAGGTCGGCGTGAGAAGCAGCGGCGACGGTACGGCAGCGGGTGCGCCGTATCCGCAGCAGGGGAATACGGCCGACCGGACCATCAGGCAGTCGGCCGCGCCGGCTGCGGTGGCGGGGGGCGACGTGGCATCGGCCGACGACATCGGCTATCGCGGGCCCACGGCGTGCGCGGCCGCGGGGATCACGTACCGGCAGCTGGACTACTGGGCGCGCACCGGTCTCGTGGAGCCGAGCGTCCGCCCGGCGTACGGGTCGGGCACCCAGCGGCTCTACAGCTTCCGGGACGTCGTCCTGCTGAAGATCGTGAAGCGTTTCCTCGACACCGGAGTGGCGCTCCAGAACATCCGGACCACGGTCCAGCACCTGCGGGCCCGCGGCTTCCAGGATCTGGAGCGGATGACGCTGATGAGCGACGGGGCCACCGTCTACGAGTGCTCCTCGCCCGCAGAGGTGGTCGACCTGCTCCAGGGCGGCCAGGGCGTCTTCGGGATCGCCGTCGGAGTGGTCTGGCGGGATGTGGACGCGGCCCTGTCGCAGCTGCACGGGGAGCGCGTGGACACCGGTGAGACGCTGATCGGGCACAACCCGGCCGACGAGCTCGCCCGCCGCCGCAATCGGGCCGTCTGAGCTCCGAGCGCGCCCCCGGGACGGGAATCGCGGGCGCGCGGGCCGTGCCGACACGGCGATTGTCAGTGCCGTAGGGCAGCATCGGCTGGTGTGAGAGCCGCGCCCACCATCCTGCACCTGGACATGGATGCCTTCTACGCCTCCGCGGAGCAGGCGGCGAAACCCAGCCTGCGCGGCAAACCGGTCGTGGTGGGCGGGCTGGGGCCGCGCGGGGTCGTCGCGACCGCCTCGTACGAGGCGCGGCGCTTCGGGGTGCACTCGGCGATGCCCATGGCGCAGGCCAGGCGGCTCGCTCCGAACGCCGCCTACCTGGTCCCGCGCTTCACGCTGTACCGGACGGTGAGCGACCAGGTCATGGAGCTGCTCGGCCGGCTCTCACCGCTGGTGGAACCGCTCAGCCTGGACGAGGCGTTCGTGGACCTCGAAGCGGGCGGCACGGCCGACGACACGGCCTCCGCCCTGGAGATCGGCGGAGAACTGCGCGAGGCCATCCGGGCGGTCACCGGACTGACCGGTTCCGTCGGGCTCGCCGGCTCCAAGATGCTCGCCAAGATCGCCTCCGAGGAAGCCAAGCCCGACGGGATACGCCTGATCGCGCCCGGCACCGAACGCGCGCACCTCGCGCCCATGCCGGTGCGCACCCTGCCCGGCGTCGGCCCCGCCACGGCGGACCATCTGCGCCGCGCCGGCATGACGACGGTCGACGACCTCGCCGAGGCGGGTGAGGCGGAACTGGTCCGGCTCCTGGGCAAGGCACACGGAGCCGCGCTGCACCGGATGGCCTCCGGCTTCGACGACCGGCCCGTGGTCGCGGAGCGCGACGCGAAATCCGTATCCGTGGAGGACACCTTCGACATGGACCTGCACGACCGCGTCCGGGTGCGCACCGAGGTGGAACGGCTGGCCGACCGATGCGTCCAGCGTCTGCGGGGTGCGGGGCGCTCGGGGCGCACGGTGGTCCTCAAGGTGCGCCGGTACGACTTCTCGACGCTGACCCGCTCCGAGACGCTGCGCGGGCCCACGGACGACCCGGCGGTCGTCCGGGAGGCCGCCGCCCGGCTCCTGGAGGCCGTGGACACCACCGGCGGGGTGCGTCTGCTGGGCGTCGGCGTCACGGGGCTCGCCGACTACACCCAGGAGGACCTGTTCGCCCAGGCCGCCGGTGCGCGGGAGGCGGCCCTCCCGGTGGACGACGTGGCCGGGCCGCGGGAGGACGCCGAGGCCCGCGCGGGCACGCCGGACGACGCGCCGGGGGCGGAGGTGGCGGCCGCCGAGCAGCGG
>NZ_JAAGNI010000419.1 GCF_010550605.1 Streptomyces sp. SID9727 | reverse complement strand
AGGGACGCGGCTACCGGGCCTTCCGCGCTGCGCGGCGGCCGCCCACCACGGCGCGCACGGCCCGGTCGCCACGGGGGTCGGCCATCAGGCGGGCGATGTCCCACCAGCGCAGCAGCAGGGCCGGGAAGTGGGGCGGGATCGCGTTCAGGAGGTCCTGGCGGAACCGTGCGCGGACGCTCTCGTGGCGCAGGGCGGCCCGGATGTCGTCGAAGGACGGCGGCCTGTGGCGCAGCGCGGACGGCAGCGCGGCCTCGTGCTCCGGCGCCAGATCGCGGCCGGGCTGCGCCATGACGTTTCCTCGCAGCGCGGAGGCGATGTCGTCCTCCAGTTGCTCCTGGACCTCCACGGCACGCCCCCACCAGTGGTCCAGGAAGGCGGCGACGGCCCCCGGGTCGGTCAGGTCGACCGCGTCGCGCCGCTCGTCGAACGCGTCGCGCTCGTCGTGGGGCAGCGCCTCCCGGATCGCGCCGAGGGTCTTGGCGGGATGGCGCGGCGGGGCCTGGCCGAGGTGGCGTACCCACTGGTCGCCGTCCTCGCCGTCCGGGGGTCCCCAGACCAGGGCGCCGTCCAGCATGCCGGGCTTCTCGGGTCCCGCCGCCGTCAGGGGGGCTTCGAGGTTGACCGCCATGAGTTCGAGGTAGGCGGCCAGCGACGTGTACTCCCGGTCGCGGTCCCCGTACCTGGTCCAGCGGCGCACCTCGCCGGTCCGGCCGTCGAGGAAGAGGCCGAGGACGGTGTCGGCCGGACCGGAGGAGCAGAACGGGATCCACCAGGATTCCCAGAACGCCGGGCCGTCCTCCCCGCTGAACTCCTTCTCGACCTCCATCTGCCGACGGTGGACCTCGGCCACGGCGTCGAGCGGCATCAAAGCCCAGTCACCCAGCATGAGCCCCGAGCCGTTCACACCGTCCTCACCGGCGGACAGCCGCCACAGCGCCTTCAGCTCCTCCGGGACGCGCACGCCCAAGGCCACCTCCAGCTCGGTCAGTTCATCGTCGGACGCGCCCGGCCGGAGGGCCGCGTACGACGGCGGGGTGTACTCGGCGAGCCATTCCAGGATCTGGGCCCACACCCGGGCGACCCGTGCGTCTTCCGGTACGTCAGTAGTCATGGCCCCCACGCTCGCACCGCACCCCGGCCCGTCACACGGCGGGCCGGACATCTTGAGGGACGGGACGTATAGGCCATTCGACCTTGGAGAAACGATTCGACGCGGCCCGATCGGGGGAAGTCGTGTTGGCTCCCGGGCAGCGTGGGCATCCCTGGCACCGACCCGAAGGACAACAAGAAAGAGGACGATCCCCGGTGTCTCTTCGCTCTCTCACCAAGGCTGTCGGCGCGGCGGCCGGCGCGGCCGTGCTTCTCGTGGCCGTGCCCGGCTCGGCGTCGGCCGCGACCGGCCAGTTCCGGTACTCGTACACCACCGAGGACGGGTACGAGGCCGTCGGCTTCCTCAACAACCCGGACAGCGGCCGGTGCGTCAACCTGGACGCTCCCGCGTCCGTGCCCGGGGCCCCCTACCGGGCGCCCAAGAACCTCACGGACGCGACCGCCATCGTCTTCCTCGACGCCGACTGCGAGGGCGACACCTACTACGTCCTGCCGCCCGGCAGGGGCGCCTCCGACCGCCTGCTCCTGAGGTCGGTCGCCTTCTCCTGAGCCGCCTGGCCGAGGGGGTGCCTTGCCGGTCATGACCGGCTCCGACCCTGATCGGCAGGACACCTCCGAGGGGCTGGGCCCGGAAGCCACGGGCACAGCCCCTCGCCACGCCGCCCCGCGATGCGGGGACCGGGCACGTGCGGGCCGGGCGGGTGCGGTGTAGAGAGGAGTCATGGCGCAGCACGCCGAAAGACACCGCCGGGCACTGCTCGCCGCACCCATCGGGTGGATCATCGCGGTCTCCCTGGTGGACGTTCTCGCACCGCGCGACGTCCATCTGGGCCCGCTGCTCGTGGCGGCCCCCGCGGTCACTCCCTCGATCGGCGGCCCCCGGGCCGTCGGATTCGTGGCCGCGCTCGCGGTGATCGCTCAGGCGGCGATCGCGGTGCTGCGCGATCCGGACGAACTGTTCTCGGCCAACCACCAGACACAGATCGCCGCCCTGGCGCTCGTCGGGATGTGCCTGGTGGTCTTCTGCGTGCTGAGGGAACGCCGCGCCCGGGAGCTGGAGCAGGTGCGGTACGTCTCCGAGGCGGTCCAGCGGGTCGTCCTGCCCCCACTGCCCCGGCGCCTCGGGCCCCTGCGCGCGGCCTCGCTCTACCTCGCGGCGGAGGCGGAGGCGCAGATCGGCGGGGACCTGTACGCGGCGGCGCGCACCGAGACGGGGACGCGGCTGATCATCGGTGACGTACGGGGCAAGGGGGTCGGTGCGGTCCGCGAAGCGGCGCTGCTGCTCGGCGCGTTCCACGCCGCGGCCCGGCACCGGACGGGCCTGGACGAGTTGGTCGCCCACTTGGACGAGAGCGTGTCCCGGGGGCTTCCCGAATCGGGCGGCCACGGTCCCGGGGAATCGTTCATCACCGCCACCGTGCTCGACATCCCGGACCGGCACGACCGCGTGCACATGGTCTCCTGCGGGCATCCCCCGCCGGTCGTGCTGCGCGACGGACGGCCGCTGACGATGGTCGCCGCCTCGCCCGCTCCCCCGCTGGGGCTGGGCGGTCTGTCGCGCCCGCGCTACCGCATCGACAGCTTCCGCTTCGTTCCCGGCGACCTTCTGCTGCTGTACACCGACGGTGTGACCGAGGCCCGCGACGCGTCCCGCGCCTTCTATCCCCTCGCGGAACGTGTCACCGGCTGGGCGGAGGGCGACCCCGACTCCTTCATCGACCGCTTCCGCGACGATCTGCTGGGGTACGTCGGCGGGCATCTGGACGACGACGCGGCCATGATCGCGATCGGGCACGACGCCGATCCCGGGGTTCGACTTCGCGGGCCCGGGCCGTCTCCCCCTTGACGACTCCGATGGTCCAGTCCAATCTGGGGCACCTTGCCAATTGTTATGCCCCTGCCAAGACGGTGAGGTCCCGCCATGCCCCGTACCCCTTCCCCTACCAGCCGGTCCGGGCGGCCGGTGCGGTGCGCCGCCGTCGCCGCGGTCCTCGTCGGCACCGGCCTGCTCGCCACGCCCGGTGCCGCCTCGGCCGCCTCGGAGTCCGTAGGCACGGCGGTGGTACGGGTGACGAACGGCAAGGAGCTCAAGGCCGCGCTGGCCGCCGCCGCGCCGGGGCAGACGATCGAACTGGCGGACGGCCCCTACTCGGGAAACTTCAAGATCGCACGGGGTGGCACCGCGAGCGCACCGATCACCCTGACCGGCTCGCGGGCCGCGGTCCTCACCACCCCCACGGGCGGCGGGAACGGCATCCAGCTCACCAGTGCGCCGTACTGGGTGATCCGGGGCGTCACCGTGACCGGCGGCCAGAAGGGCATCATGATCGACTCGTCCGACCACGTCGTCGCCGACTCGGTGGAGGTCCACCACACGACCATGGAGGGCATCCACTTCCGGACGTCGAGCGGCTACGGAGTGGTCCGGAACTCCTTCATCCACGACACGGGCCTGTCGGGCAACGGAATGGGCGAGGGGGTGTACGTCGGCACGGCTAACACCCTTACGGACGCCAGCGACCACGTCCGCATCCTCGACAACGTCATCGGCCCCGGTATCGGCGGCGAGAACATCGACGTCAAGGAAGGCACCACGGGCGGTCTGATCTCCGGGAACACCTTCGACGGCGACGGTCTCACCGGGGCCAACTACGACGACTCGTGGGTGGACATCAAGGGCAACGGCTACACGGTCGAGAACAACCGGGGCACCGGCACGACCAACGACGGCTTCCAGACCCACACCCAGGCCCCGGGCTGGGGCTGCGGCACGGTCTTCCGCGACAACACCGCGGACCTGACCGGCGCCACGGGCCCCACCCGCTTCGCCATCGACGTCACCAACTACGCCTCGTCGGGCTGCCCCGCCACGGTGACCTCGGACAACCGGGTGACCGGCGGTGCCGGGCTGGTCAACCCGGGCGTCCCCGTCACCTGACCGTCGTCGGCGGGCCGCCACGGCGCGCCGGGCACCACGAGGGGGTTGCCCGTGACCGGGTCGGGGACGACGGTCGCGTCGAGGCCGAAGACCGCGCGGACCAGGTCGGCGGTGACGATGTCCGACGGCGGCCCCTCGGCGACGACACGCCCGTCGCGCATGGCGACCAGGTGGTCGGCGTAGCGCGCGGCCTGGTTGAGATCGTGGAGCACGGCGACGACGGTGCGCCCGCGCTCGTGGTTGAGGCGGCGCACCAGGTCGAGCACCTCCACCTGGTGGGCGATGTCGAGGTACGTGGTCGGCTCGTCCAGCAGGAGGATCTCGGTCTCCTGCGCCAGGGCCATCGCGATCCACACGCGTTGCCGCTGGCCTCCCGAGAGCTCGTCCACCGAACGGTCGGCGAGCGCGGCGGTGCCGGTGTGCTCCAGGGCCTCCGTGACGGCGCGTTCGTCGGCCTCGGACCACTGCTGCCACCACTTCTGGTACGGCTGGCGGCCGCGCGCCACGAGGTCAGCGACCGTGATGCCGTCGGGCGGGACGGGGCTCTGCGGAAGGACCCCGACCGTCCGGGCGATCCGGCGTCCGGGCAGCCCGGCGAGCTCCGCGCCGTCGAGCAGCACGGAGCCGCCGCTCGGCTTGAGCAGCCGGCCCAGGGCGCGGAGCAGCGTGGACTTGCCGCACGCGTTGGGGCCGACGATGACCGTGACCTGTCCGTCGGGAATCTCCAGGTCCAGTCCGTCGACGACGGTGCGGTCCTCGTACGCCAGCGTCAGGGACCGGGCGGCGAGTCGGCTGCGGGTCATGAGGTGCCTCCGGAGCGGCTGCGGCCACGCGCGATCAGCCACATCAGGTAAGGGGCGCCCACCGCTGCGGTCAGGACGCCGACGGGGAGTTCGACGGGTGAGAACAGGCGCCGGGCCAGCAGGTCCGCGACCACGACGACCAGGGCGCCGGTGAGCGCCGAGGCCAGCAGGGGGGTCTGCGGCGTACGGGAGAGCCTGCGGGCGATCTGCGGTGCGAGCAGGGCGACGAAGTCGACGGGCCCGCACGCTCCGGTGGCCAGGGAGGCCAGCACGACGCCGAGAGCGGTCAGGCCGAGCCGCACCCGGTCGAGCCGGATGCCCAGCGACGCCGCCGTGTCGTCGTCCAGGGACGCCCCGCGCTGGGCCCTGGCGGCCCACAGCGTCGCGGGGATCGCGAGGAGCAGGGCCGTCGCGAGCGGTGCGGCGTCGTCGTAACCCCGGCTGTTGAGCGAACCGGTGAGCCAGACCTTCGCCTGCTGGGCGACGAGGAAGTCGCCCTTCGTGAGGAACAGCTGGGTCAGCGAGCCGAGCGCGACGGAGACGCCGATGCCGATGAGCACGAAGCGGGAGGCGTGCAGGCCCCGGCGCCAGGCGAAGGCGTACACCAGCAGCGCCGCCGCGAGGCCGCCGGCGACCGACACGTAGGGCAGCGCGGTGTAGCCGACCAGGCCGAAACTCATCGCCGCGACCGTCGCGGCTCCCGCCCCGTGGGTCACCCCGATGATGTCGGGGCTGGCCAGGGGGTTGCGGGCCACGGTCTGGATGAGGGCGCCGGCCACCCCGAAGGCGAGTCCGGCCAGCAGTCCGACCGTCAGGCGCGGCAGCCGCAGGGTGCCGACGACGAACGTGTCCGGGCTCGGCCGGCCGAGCAGGACGTCCACCACCGAACCGGGCGAAACGAAGGACTCGCCGACGCACAGGTACGCCACCACGGCGGCCAGCAGCAGTACGGCGAGCACGACGGCCACGAGCGACGCCCTGCGGTGCACGAGGAAACTGGCGCGTCCCGGGCGCAGCACGGAGTGCCCGGCCGGCCTGAGCCGTGGCGAGGCCACTGCGGTGCGGTTCATGCGGCGACCACCGCCTTGCGCCGTACGAGGGCTATGAGGAACGGGACGCCGAGCAGCGCGGTCATCACGGCGACCGGTACCTCCGAGGGCGGGAACACGATGCGGCCGAGCACGTCGGAGAGCAGGATCATCACCGGGCCGAGCACGGCCGCGACCGGGAGCACCCACCGGTGCGCCGTGCCCACCAGGGCCCGCGCGATGTGCGGGACGGCCAGTCCGGTGAAGGCGATCGGGCCGGCGGCGGCGACCGCGGCGCCGGTCAGCACGGTCGCCGCCGCCGCGCCGCCCACACGGAGCAGGCCCACGTTGTGCCCGAGGCCCTTGGCGGCCTCGTCGCCGAGGGCGAGCGCGTCCAGGCCGCGGGCCAGTACCGCGCTCAGCAGCAGCCCGGCCAGGACGAACGGCCAGATCTGGGCGATGACGTCGGGGCCCCGGCCGTCGATGGAGCCGACCTGCCAGAACCGGAACTCGTCCAGGGCGCGGGCGTCCGTGGTGACGACGGCGGAGACCACCGCGCCCAGGAGGGCGTTCATCGCGGCGCCGGAGAGCGCGAGCTTCACGGGTGAGGCCCCGCGGTACCCGCCGGCCGCGACGGCGTAGACCGCGACGGCGGCCAGCGCGGCACCGGCGAACGCGAACCAGATGTACCCCGTGAGGGTGTGCACCCCGCAGAAGGTGAGGGCGCACACCACGCCGACCGAGGCGCCCTGGCTGACGCCGAGGATGCCGGGTTCGGCGATCGGGTTGCGGGTGATGCCCTGCATCATGGTCCCCGCCACCGCGAGTGCGGTGCCCGCGAGCACCCCGATGACGGTGCGCGGGACACGCATGGCCCTCACCACCTGGGCGTTGTCACTGGTGCCGCCGTGCAGGAGCGCCGAGACGGCCTCGCCGGGCGCGACCGCCCGGCTGCCCACCGCGAGGCTCAGCAGTACGGCGACGAGCAGCAGTGCCAGACACATCGTCAGGTGGACGAGGCGGCGCCCATCGGTTCGCGCCATGTGCCGCACTCACTTTCCTTCCTCGCGGGTGCTTCTGCGGACGGGGAGAGCGCGGCGCCCGGGCGGGCGCCGCGTCGTCTCAGCTGGTGAGGTACTTCTCCAGGTCGTCCAGGACGGTGTCGGCCGCGGTGACACCGAGCCCGAGGTACCAGGTCTCGTCCGGTACGTCGAAGGCGTGGCCCTTCTTGACGGCGTCCAGGTTCTTCCAGAGCGGGTTGCGCTGGACCTCGCTCTTCTGCGTGGCCTTGGGGCTTCCGTACACGCCGGTGAAGATGTAGTCGGCGTCGGCCTGGTCGATGTTCTCGGCGCTGATCTCGGCCGCGAGGTCGGCGATGTCCTGGTTCTCGGGCCGCGGAATGCCGACGTCCTTGAGGATGGTGCCGATGAAGGAGTCGTTGGCGTAGAGGCGGATCCGCCCCTCGGCCATGAAGCGCACCATGGACACGGTCGGCTTGTCGGCGCCGAGCCGGGCCGCGAGATCCTTCGTCTTCGCCTCGTAAGCGGCGAGGTTCTTCTCGGCCGCGGCGGTCTTGTCGAGGGCGGCCGCGTTGAGGAGGTAGTTCTCCTTCCAGGTGAAGCCGGGGCGGATGGAGAAGACGGTCGGCGCGATCTGCGAGAGCTCGTCGTAGGACTTGGCGGCGCGCAGCTGGCTGCCCAGGATGAGGTCGGGCTTGAGCGCGGCGATGGCCTCCAGGTTGAGGCTGTTGATGGTGCCGACGTTCGCCGGCTTGCCCGCGTCGTCCTTGAGGTAGGCGGGCAGTTCGGGGGAGCCCTCGCTCGGGGCGAGGCCGACCGGCTTGAGGCCGAGCGAGACGACGTTGTCCAGCTCGCCGACGTCGAGGACGACCACGCGCTCGGGGCGGTGCTCGACGACCGTGCTGCCCATGGCGTGGCGGATCGTCCGCGGCCACTGGCCGGGCTTGGCGTCCGTGCCCATCGCGGCGGTCTTCGCCGCGGCGTCCCCGAAGTCCTTGCCTCCCTGGGCCACCGCCTTCGAATCCTTGGCCGCCCCGGAGGCGGCGGATCCGTTGGCCGGGCCGTTGTCGCTGCCGCAGGCCGACAGGGAGGCCAGGGTCACCAGGACGACGGAAGCCGCGGCCAGACCGTGCCTTCGGAAGAGCATGAGGTACTCCAAGAGCGTCGCTTGTTCAGCGTTGAACCATTAGGTAAGGCACACCTTATACGCACCTCACGTACGCGGACTCACGTACCCCGGCCGGCCGGCGGACGCCCGCCGGTACGCGCACAGCACGTGACGGGACCCCCGGCAACCGGAACGTACGCCGACCGGGGGACTCGCGGGGCGACACGCCGCGGTGAACGCCGCATCCGCCGGCGACCGCGGTGAGATCGCCCGATACGCGTTCCGGCAGGAGGCCGGCGTGCGTGCGAGAGCAAGAGGGGGCCGCGCATGCCCGGACCGCCGGACGGGGAGACCGCGTGAAGGCCGTACCGGGGCCCACCGGCCATGTCGTCGTGGTGGGCGCGGGCCTGTCCGGACTGGCGTGTGCCCTGCATCTGCTGGGGGCGGGCCGCCGGGTCACCGTGGTCGAACGGGACGCGGGCCCCGGAGGCCGGGCGGGCAGGGTGCGGCTCGGCGGGTTCGAGATCGACACCGGCCCCACGGTGCTGACGATGCCACACCTGGCCGACGAGGCGTTCGCCGCGGTGGGCGACAGCCTGTACCGCCGGGTCGAGCTGACGGCGCTACACCCGGCATATCGGGCCTGCTTCGCGGACGGGTCCTCGCTGGACGTACACACCGACGGCGCGGCGATGGAGGCGGAGGTGCGGCGTTTCGCCGGACCGGCGGAGGCGGCGGGCTACCGCGACCTGCGGCAATGGCTGGAGCGCCTGTACCGGGCGCAGATGAGTCGCTTCATCGACACGAACTTCGACTCGCCCTTCGGGCTGCTGCACCCGGACCTGGCCCGGCTCGCGGCACTGGGCGGGTTCGGACGTCTCGGCGGCCGGATCGGCCGCTTCCTCTCCGACGAACGCCTGCGGCGCGTCTTCTCCTTCCAGGCGCTGTACGCCGGTGTGGCCCCGGCCAGGGCGCTCGCGGCCTACGCCGTGATCGCCTACATGGACACCGTGGCCGGCGTCTGGTTCCCGAAGGGCGGCATGCACGCGCTCCCCCGGGCCATGGCCGACGCGGCGGCGGAGGCGGGCGCCGACCTGCGGTGGGGGGCCGAGGTGAGCACGCTGGAACGTTCGGCGGGGCGGGTACGGGCCGTGCGCCTGGCGTCCGGCGAGCGCATCCCGTGCGACGCGGTGGTGCTGACGTGCGAACCGGCCGCCGCCTACCGGCTGCTGGGGCGCCGCCCGCTGCGCCCGGCCCGGCCGCGCCATTCGCCGTCCGCCGTGGTCCTGCACGCCGGTACCGGCCGGACCTGGCCGCACCTCGCGCACCACACCCTCTCCTTCGGCGCCGCGTGGGAGCGGACGTTCGAGGAGCTGACCCGTACGGGCGCGCTGATGAGCGACCCCTCGCTGCTGATCACGCGCCCCACGGCACACGATCCGTCCCTGGCGCCCCCGGGCCGCCATCTGCACTACGTCCTCGCCCCGTGCCCCAACACCACGACCGGTCCCCCGGCCACCGCCTGGGCGGACCTGGGCCCGCGCTACCGGGACAGCCTGGTCCGCGAACTCGAACGCCGGGGTCTGGACGGGTTCGCGGACAGCGTCGAGGAGGAGCTTCTGGTGACCCCGCTCGACTGGACGGCCCGGGGACACGCCGCCGGCAGTCCGTTCTCCCTGTCCCACACCTTCGCCCAGACCGGTCCCTTCCGTCCGCGCAACCTCGTACGGGGGACGGAGAACGCGGTCCTGGCGGGGTGCGGCACGACACCGGGCGTCGGCGTGCCGACGGTGCTCATCAGCGGCAAGCTGGCCGCCGCGCGGATCACCGGCGTCGCCGGGCCGCGCCCCCGCCGGATGCGCACCGGCCCCTCCCCCCTGGTCCGGGCAGGTGCCGATGACCCGTCGTGAACTGGACGCGGCCGGCATCACCGACCCCGGGCTGCGCACCGCGTACGCCCGGTGCCGGCGGCTCAACGCCCGCCACGGCCGTACGTACTTCCTGGCCACCCGGCTCCTGCCGCCCGAGCGGCGGTCCGCCGTGCACGCCCTGTACGGCTTCGCCCGCTGGGCCGACGACATCGTCGACGACCTGGACCGGCACCGGACGCCCGCCGAGCGCGACCGGCTGCTGCTGCGCCTGGAGAGCGACCTGGCGCACGGGCTGCGGACCGGCACGGGCGACGAACCGGTGGTCCGGGCGGTCGCCGACACCGCGGCCAGGTACGGCATCGGCCACGACCTGTTCGCCGACTTCCTGTCCTCGATGCGCGCCGACCTGACCGTCACCCACTACCCCACCTATGCCGACCTGCAGACGTACGTGCACGGTTCGGCCGCGGTGATCGGGCTGCAGATGCTGCCGGTGCTCGGCACGGTCGTGCCCCGGCAGGAGGCCGAGCCGCACGCGGCGGCGCTGGGGGTGGCGTTCCAGCTCACCAACTTCGTACGCGACGTGGGCGAGGACCTCGACCGGGGCCGCGTCTACCTGCCCGGTGACCTGCTGTCCGCCCACGGCGTGGACCGGGCGCTGCTGGAATGGAGCCGGCGCACCGGGCGCGAGGACGCCCGCATCCGGGCCGCGCTGGTGGCCGCGGCGGAGCTGACGCGCGGCGTCTACCGGACCGCGGAGCCGGGCATCGGCATGCTCGACCCACGGGTGCGCCCGTGCATCCGCGCGGCGTTCACCCTCTACGGCGGGATCCTCGACGCGGTCGCCGAGCAGGACTACCGCGTCCTGCACCGCCGCGCGGTCGTCTCCCGGAGGCGGCGTGCCGCCACAGCCGCCATCGGGGTGCTGCATGTGACCGGGGCCCGGTGGCGGGCGCGCGGCCGGGCGGTGGTGGACGGCCCCGAAGCCGAGCGGAAGGAACCGGTGCGGTGACCCGGCGGAACGGCAGGCGGTGGTCGCCGCCACTGCGGCTGCGGGGTTCCGGTCCCGGCTGGGCGGCGCAGGAGCCGACGTGGCGGGACGCCCGGCCGGCGCTCGTCTCCGGGGCGCTGAAGCGGGCGACGACACGTCCGTCCGGCAACTGGTACGTGGTGGGCGCCTCGCGTGACGTCCGCGCCGGCGAACCGTACGGCCGGACGGTCGGCGGCACGGAGATCGTGCTGTGGCGTACGGACGACGGTGAACTGCGCGCCGGGTCCGGTGTCTGCCCCCACCTGGGCGCACCGCTGCGGGAGAGCCGGGTGGTGTGCGGCACGCTGGTGTGCCACTGGCACGGACTCGCCCTGGACGGCGCTCCGTTCGCGGGCTGGCAGCCCTTCCCGGTGCACGACGACGGCGTACTCGTGTGGGTGCGGCTGGACGAGGTCGGGGGCGAGGAGCCCACCGAGCGGCCCATGGTGCCGGTACGGCCCGCGCGTGGTGGGGCGGTGGACGCGGTGTTCACGGCGGCCGGGCGCTGCGAACCGCAGGACGTGGTGGCCAACCGGCTCGACCCGTGGCACGGTTCGTGGTTCCACCCGTACTCGTTCATCGATCTGTCGGTGGTGCGAGAGCCGCGGGACGACGAGGACGACGCCTTCGTGGTGGACGTCTCCTTCCGGGTGGCGGGGCGCCTGGTGGTGCCGGTGCGGGCCGAGTTCACGGCGCCGGGGCCGCGTACCGTCGTCATGCGCATCACGGACGGCGAGGGCGTGTCCTCCGTCGTGGAGACACACGCGACGCCGCTGACCCGCCCGGACCACGAGCACCCGCGCACCGCCGTCGTCGAGGCCACGCTCGCCACCTCGGACCGGCCGGGCTTCGCGGTCGCGCGGGCCGCCGCCCCGGTGCTGCGGCCGCTGATGCGCCGCACGGCCGGGCGGTTGTGGGTGGACGACCTGGCGTACGCGGAGCGGCGCTGGGCGCTGCGCAGCACCGGGCGCTTCCCGGGCTGACGCGGTTCAGGCGTGCCGGCAGGAACGCTGTCACCAGCCGCAAACGGCGGACGCGGACCGCGTCGACCGAGGCGGTCCTGCGCCGCTTCACCCGCAACGCCTCCCACCCCGCGTACAGCCGGCGCCGTAGCACACCGCTGAGTCGGTGGTGGTCCGAAGCCGGCTTCAGTGGCTTCGGACCGTCAGGCCGGTTCTGCGGGCGCGGGCCCCAGTGCCCGGAGCGCAAGGTCGATCGCGGTGGTCAGACTTTCGAGGTCGTGGCCGGCTCGTTCCCGCACCCGCAGGCCGAGAACGGTGGTGAACAGTAGTTCTGCAGCGTCGTCGGGATCGAGGTCGTCGGGCAGCTCGCCACGGTCGCGGCCCTCGGCCAGCACCGAGCGCAAAGCCTGCCGGGTGACCTCGAACGCGGCCTCGGTCCGCTGTCGGACCTTGTCGTCAGTGGTGCCCAGTTCGGTGGCGGTGTTGACCACGAAGCAGCCGCGGCCGGACTGGCCGTCGGCCGGGCAGGTGACCAGCCACAGCATCCATTCCCGCACAACCTCCCGGACCGGACGGTCCGCCGTGTCGAGCCGCCGGCGGGCCTGGGCGGACTCGGTGGCCCGGTAGTGGTCGAGTGCGCGCAGGAACAGCGTGTGCTTGTCGGTGAAGGTCCGATACAGGCTGCTCGGCGTGAGCTTCAGCTCGTCACCCAGGTCGCGCACCGAGGTGGCGTGGTAACCGCGTCGCCAGAACAGCTCAGTCGCCGAGACGACCGCGTCCTTCTCGTCGAACTGCCGTGGGCGTGCCATGACTTCACCTTACCCAACTTGTGGAGCGTTCGCTCCCATACTACTGTCCCGCATATGGGAGCGAGCGCTCCCGAATTGGTGGAGGAGGATCCTTGACGACCGCAGAACAGACCCCGGGCCGGACACGGGAACCCGGGCCCCCGGACGAGAGCCGATGGCTAGCGGTCGCCGTGGTGGCGCTGGGCACGTTCCTCCTGGTGACCGCAGAGCAACTCCCGATCGGCCTGCTGACCTCCGTGGGGTCGGCGCTGTCGGTCTCCGAGGGGACGGCTGGACTGATGGTGACCGTGCCCAGCATCGTCGCCGGCTTCGCGGCACCGCTGGTCCCGATGATCGTCGGGTCGCTGGACCGCCGTATCCTGCTGCTCGGGTTGATGGCCCTGATGACCGTTGCGAACCTCGGCTCCACCCTGGCGCCGAACTTCGTGGTGCTGGTCGGTTCTCGCGTGCTGGTCGGCATAGCGATCGGCGGCTTCTGGGCGGTCGCCGCCGGCCTGGCGGTCCGCCTCGTCACCCCCGTGGACGTGCCCCGCGCCACCGCGGTCATCTTCGGCGGCGTCGGCGCCGCGAACGTTTTCGGGGTCCCGCTCGGCACCCTGGTCGGTGACCTGACCGGCTGGCGCATCGCCTTCGCCTCGCTCAGCGTCCTGGCGCTGGCGACCCTGGTTGCTCTGCTCGCGGTACTGCCCGGACTGGTCGCCTCCCAGGCCATCCGGCCCACGCTGCTGATGGAGCAGCTCCGCAACCCCGGCGTGCGCGTCGGCATCATCGCGACGGTGCTCCTGGTGTTCGGGCACTTCGCCGCCTACACCTTCGTGAGTCCGGCGCTGCAGAAGCTGTCGGGGATCGATGAGCGGTACGTCGGTCCGCTGCTGTTCGGGTTCGGCGCTGCGGGCATGATCGGCAACTTCATCGCCGGCTCGGCGCTCTCCCGTCGGGTGCACCGCAGTGTGCTGACCATCGCGGTAGCCATGACGGCCGCGATGCCGCTCTTCCTGCTGCTGGGACAGACCGCGATCGGAGGTGCCATCCTGCTGATCATCTGGGGCCTGGCCTTCGGCGGTGTGTCCGTGGGGCTCCAGACCTGGATGATCAAGGCCGCCCCGCAGGCGGTGGAAGCGGCCTCCTCACTGTGGGTGGCGGTGTTCAACCTGGCCATCGGTCTTGGCGCGCTGGCCGGCGGCATCATCGTCGACACGCTCAGCCTCCCGGGCGTGCTGTGGCTCGGTGGCGCCTGCGCCTTTCTCGCCGCCCTGGCGATCTGGACCGCCCGCACCAACAACGCCCTGCGCTGATCAAGCCCTTCGCAGGACCTGTGGGGGATTCGTCACTGCACGACGCGGACTGGACCACAAGGAGATCGCCGAGGCCGCATCGTCTTGCTCATCTGTCGACCGATTGATGAGCAAGACCGGTAAGTGGCGGCGCAGGACCGGATCCTCGGCGTCTCCCCGGCACCCCGTTCAGGCCCGCCCTGCGGCGGCGAGCGCCCGGAGCACGCGGGAGCGGCCCCTCCGGGGCACCGTCCACAGCACCTGGCCCCGGACGCCTCGTTCGGCGAGCAGGGCGTTCGCGGCCAGGAAGCCGGTGGTGGCGGCCCGTTCCATGAGGGCGACGGGCAGCTCGCAGCGGATCCCGTCCCCCGCGAGCGTCAGCCAGGGGTGCGGGGTGCGCACGGTGGGGCGCAGGTGGTACGAGCCGGCCTCGAAGAGCGGGCAGTCGGAGCGCCACTCGTGCCGGGAGTCGACCACGCGCGCGTCGCGGGTCTCCGGGTAGACCCGGTGCAGCCGGTCGACGAGCCGTTCCTGCACCTCCTTGTGTTCCGCCCCGGGGTCGACGGCGTACGCGTGCAGTTCCACGACGGAGCCCCCGGTGCGCGCGGCCCAGCGGGCGGCCTCTCCCTCGTACCGGTCCAGGGTGCTCACGTTGTCGAGCCCGTCGTAGCCGCTGGTGCCGAGGAAGCCGGGCCGGTCCGCGCGGACGGGCCGGTCGAGCCAGAGCCGGGACACCAGGAAGGGCGGTGCGGTGCGCAGGGCGGCGACACCGTCGCGCCAGCGCGCGGTGCCGAGTCCGGGCGACGCGGCGACGGTGTGCCGCAGGCCCTCGGTGTCGAGGGCGAGCACCACGGCGTCGTGCCGGTGGGTACCGGCCTCGGTGTGCACATGGGCGCCGCCGCCGTCGCGCGGGGCGATCCGGTGCACGGGCGTCCCGGTGCGGATGTCCGCGCCGAGGCCCTCGACGTACCCGGCGAGCGGCTCCCAGAGCGCCTGGGGGAAGGGTTCGGCCGGTACGTCGAAGAGCAGCCCCTCGGCCGAGCCGAGGAAGTAGATGTGGAACATCAGCAGCAGTTCGGCGGCGGACAGCCGGCGCGGGTCGGCGAAGAAGCTGCGCGAGAACACCTCGAACGCCAGATGGTGGGCGGCCTCCGGGAAGCGGACGCGCTCCAGGAAGGCGGTCGCGCCGACACCGTCGAAGCGCTCGTACACCTCGGGGACGCGGACGTCGAGGAGCGGAAGCGCGGCCCGGGCGTCCATGGCGGCCAGGTCCCGCCATCCGAAGGTGGGGCTGAGCGCGACGAAGCCGAGCGCGCTGAGCGGCGGCGTCCTCGGCACCCGGGCGAAGCTGTCGGTCAGACCGCCGCTGTGCCGCAGGGGGTAGTCGGGCAGCGGTACGAGGCGTGCGAGCGCGGGGTCGGTACGCCGGAACAGGCCGCGCAGGTTGTAGTACTGGCGGAAGAACGCGTGGAAGCCGCGGGTCATCGTCACGGGTGAGCCGTCGGCCAGTACGGTGCGGTGGCCGGCGAGGCGGCCGCCGAGTGCGTCGTCCTTCTCGTACAGGGTGACCCGGGCGCCGCGCTCGGCCAGCAGGGTCGCCGCGGAGAGGCCGGCGATGCCGCCCCCGACGACGGCGACGGACGGTTCGTCACCTCGTCGGAAGCGTGGTGCGCCGGGTGCGGGCAGGAGGACTTCGGCCTTGCCGTCGCGACCTCGTCGGGCGGCGGGGGGTCGGGTGTTCACGGGGCGTGCTCCGGTGTCGTGGCCGGGCGGCCGTTGCGGGCGAGGAAGGTGTGCACGATGCCGGTCTGCCAACCGGCGACGGGAGCGACCCGCACCGAGGTCAGACCGGCCACGGCGAGCCGGCCGGCGAAGACGGGCGCGGTGTCGAAGGAGAGGACGCTCCGCCAGAGGTGGCGGTAGAGCACCCGGTCACCGGTGAGCGTGCCCGCGGGGATGATCACCCCGTGGCAGACGGCGGTCCACAGCGCCCGGTGCGCCCGGGAGCCGCTGAGGCTGTACTCGTGCGCGGCGAAACGCCCGCCCGGCGCCAGCAGGGCCCGTACGGACCCGAGGACCGCGTCCGGGTCGGTGACGTTGCGGAACAGGTAGGCGGCGAACACCGCGTCGAAGGGCCCCTCGCCGGCCGTGGTCAGCTCCTCGGCGGTCAGGTGGAGGAAGCGCACGCGGGCCGGCCAGGGCTTGGCCTGGGCCCGGCGCAGCATGCCCGCCGAGGCGTCCACGGCGGTGATCCTGGCCAGGGGCGCGGCGGCGAGCAGGGCGCGGGTGGAGGCGCCGGTGCCGCATCCGAGGTCGAGGAGGTGGAGTCCGGCGCCGCCCCCGGGGATGCGGAGGCGGCGGGCCGAGCGCAGGAGGTCGGTGCGGTAGCCGGGGTTGAGGGAGGTGAGGCCGTCGTAGGTGCGGGAGGCGTGGTCGAAGGCGCGGGCCAGGTCGTGGTCCCGCAGGAGGGTCATCGGTGGTTGTCTCCGTCTCTGGCGGTGGACCGGGTCCGGCGCGGGAGGAACGGCAGTTCGGCGGCGGTGGCGAGCATCGGCCGGACGGGGGTGCGCAGCCCGATGCCCCACTCCTCCCGGAGCGAGGCCGTGCCGTCGAGGAACCTCAGCAGCCGTTCGGCCGGGACGCGGCGGAACAGGCCGGTGAAGAAGTCCGGGCCGTCGATCCGGCCGGTGTCCAGCGCGCGGAGCACGATCGCGTCCATGGCGAGCGCCCGCCGGCCGTGGGGCGCGGGGACGGCCCCCCGTCCGTCGCGCAGGGCGGCGGCGATGGCCCGGCTCTGCCGTTGCACGGCAGCGAAGGTGTAGCCGGTGGCCGGGCGGGTGGCGCCGCCCGCGGTGCCGATCCGGAACACCGAGGGCCCGGCCCGGTGCGGGAACCGGCCGTCGGTCATCGGAATCGCCCCCTGCTCCGTACGCTCCACCGTGAGGGCGCCGAGCCGGAGGACGTCGCGGCAGTAGTGGCCGAGCGCCGACTCGTACGCCTCGGTGGTCAGCGGGCGGCGGGAGAACTCGGTGTACTCCACGAGCGCCCGGTCCGGGGCCAGGGGCAGCACGTAGCCGAACGCGAGCCCGCGGGCGGGCTGGGGGACGCGGAAGTCCATCAGATCGGCCACATCGGGATCGAACCGGACGGTGGCGGTGCGGACGAACCAGCCCCGGAAGTGCTGGAGCAGCTGGGTGCGCGCGGGGGGCAGGACGGGCAGGGGCCGGCTGTCGAACACGCGGCGCGCGCGCACGTCGGCCGTGGACCCGTCGGGCAGCGTGCAGCGGACCACGGCGCCGCCGGGCACCGCGCGCACCGCGTCCGCCGTGGCCCGCTGCACGC
>NZ_JAAGNI010000403.1 GCF_010550605.1 Streptomyces sp. SID9727 | reverse complement strand
GTCCGGCCGGACCGCGCCCGCGCCGGCCTGCGCGTTCACCCCGGCGGAGGTGGCGAGGGCGGACGTGACCTCTGCCTCGGTCAGGATGCGGGCGTCGAAGCCGTCCGCCGTCAGCCGGCTCGCCAGCTGGTCCGCCGCCCGCAGCAGCGAACGCTGCGCCCCGCCGAGCCCGCCGCCCCGCGCCCGCACGGCCTCCGGGCACAGCTTCGGGTCCAGCTTCAGGGCGAGCCACGTCAACCGGACCGCAGGGGTGCCGGTCTGCGCCTGGAGCGGCCCGTACGAGCGCGCGGCGACGGCGTGGTCCGGCAGGTGCGGACCGGGCGCGGGCTGGGTGTGCTGCACGACCTGGACGGACTCCAGGCGGATGCCGTCCGCGTCCAGTGCCTCGCGCAGCAGGCCCAGATTGAGCGGCCGCGTGTCCCGGCCCGCCCGCAGCGGGGTGTCGCGCGGCTGCACGAGGAGCACCGCCGTCAGGAACGTACCGTCGCCCACCATGCCGACGCCGCGCCCGCGCTGCCGGTCGGTGTAGGTGTACGTGCGCAGCGCGCCCTCGCATTCGAGGACCGGAGCCAGGACGGGGTCGGTCTCCTCGGCCCCGGCCGGCAGGGGCCGCCGCGCCGCCCGCAGCCGGGCCCGCAGGGCCAGGGCGGCCGTGATCCGGTCCAGCGCCGGACGCCCCCGCCACCGCAGGACTGCCGACAGCACCAGCACCGCCGCGACCAGGCCCGCCGGCACCAGCAGGACCCGGTCCGTCACCCACGCGGTCAGCATCAGCGCGCCGGCGATCTCCACCAGCACCAGCTGGTGCAGCCGCACCCCGCCGATCCGTCCGGGCCGTGGCCGCACCCTCGCCACTGCGGTCGTCGTGCTGCTCATCCCCCGGTAAGTCCCCTCGTGTCACGGCACTTGGTGTGTGGAACCCGGGCCCACGCTATCGCCCCCGGGCCCGCCGCCCGGGCGGCGGCGGGCATAGTGGGGGCGGTTCGCGGCGCGTCCGACCACGGGGAGAAGCAGGGCAGATGGCATCACGGCGGGACGAACTCAACGCCTACACCTTCGCGAAGAAGAGACTGGTCGCCGCCTTTCTGCAACCCTCGGCGGCCGGAACGGACGAGTCCGCGCCGCGCCCGCTGCGGGCCGTGCTGCCGGGCGTGGTGATCGGCGCCCTGCTGCTGGCCGGCTTCGGCGCCTGGGGCATCTTCAAGCCCAAGGTCCCCGGCGGCTGGGCCGACCCGGGCGCGCACGTCATCGTCGGCGGCGATTCGACCACCCGCTACGTGGTGCTGGAGACCAAGGGCGTCAAGCGCCTGCACCCGGTGCTGAACTTCGCGTCGGCCAAACTGCTCCTGGACCCCGACAAGTCCTCCGTCATGCAGGTCCCCGACTCCGAGCTCGACAGCGGCACGCTGCAACGGGGCCCGATGCTCGGCATACCGTACGCGCCCGACCGGCTGCCCGACGCGGCCGAGGCGGGCAGCAGCAAGCTGTGGGCGGTCTGCGAGCAGCCGGGCGCCGGCTCCGGGGACACCGTGCAGAAGGCGGTGTTCCTGCTCGCCGACCGGGAGGCCGGCAAGGTCGGCGGCAAGCGGCGCCTGCACGACGGACAGGCCCTGTACGTCGAGGCGGCCGGCGGCGACGGCACCCGGTACCTGGTGGACGCGGACGGCACCCGGCACGCGATCGGGACCACCGGGGGCGGCAAGCCCTCGGCCCGCGACGAAGTGCTGCGGCGCGCCCTGTTCAGCGAGGGGGCCCGTCCCCAGAAGGTCACGAAGGACTGGCTCGGCACCCTGCACCCCGGGTCGGCCGTCGACTTCCCGAAGCTCCCCGGCACGGCGGGCGACCCGGCCGGTATCGACGGCCTGGAGCCCCGCCTGAACCGGGTGGGCATGGTGCTCAAGGCCGTCGCCGGCACCGGAATGCAGCACTACGTCGTCCTGCCGGGCGCCGTGTCACCGGTCTCGGAGCTGGTGGCCCGGCTGCTGCTGACGAGCCCGGAGGCGGAGGTGCTCGGCCAGAAGGCGCGGCCCGCCGAGGTGGCCCCGCAGTCCTTCACCTCGTCGCCCGACGGGTTCTACGAGGAGAAGGGCTGGCCCGGAAGCGTCCCCGCCCAGGCCAACGACACCGACGCCCGGAAGGGGACCGTCTGCAACGTGCTGCACGGGGTCGACGCCAAGGGCGTGCCCGCACTCACCACCTGGGCCGGTCCCGGCTATCCGGTGAGCTTCTTGGACGGCGCCACCAGCGCGTACGTCACCCCGGGCAGCGGCATGCTGTACCGGCAGTTCAGCGGGGCCTCGCCCGGCACCGGCTCGGTCTTCCTGGTGACGGACACGGGGCTGCGGTACGCCGTGCAGAGCAACAACGACAGCAGCGCCGACCCCTCGGAGATCGGCGCGACCGCGAGCCCGGAAACGCCCGAGGAGCGGGCTGCCGAGGCCAACCAGGCGCAGATCAGGCTGGGTTACCAGAACGTGAAGCCGCTGCCGGTGCCGGAGGACTGGTCAAACCTGCTGCCCAAGGGGCCACGCCTCGACACGAACAGCGCCAAGCAGCCGCAGAGTTCCTGAGCCGGACGGAAGAGGAGCGCGAAATGATCACACGTAACGCATTCCGTTCCGCGGCCGTCCCCCCGGCCGTCTTCCTGCTTCTGACGTGTGCGGCGGGCATCGGTCTTCCGGTGTTCTCGGCGGTGCCCGCAAAAGCGGCGGATTCCGTTCCGCAAACGGGCGCCGAGGGCAGCGGCGAGTGCACTTTCCCGATGCCGAGGCAGATCCGGGGCCGCCCCTGGTCGCTCCAGCGGATCGTCTTCGATCAGCTCTGGCAGGACACCAAGGGCAAGGGCGTCCGGGTCGCGGTGATCGACACCGGGGTGGACGTGACCAACCCGCAGCTGAGGACCGCCGTCGACCGGGGCGCCGGCGCCGACCTGCTCCCGGTGCGGAACCCGGACGGCTCGCCGGCCAAGGGCAAGACCAAGGGCACGGCCAAGGGCAAGGGAAAGAAGGGCGGCGGGGACGGCACGCTGGACACGGTCGGCCACGGCACCAAGGTCGCGGGCATCATCGCCGCCCGCCCGCGCACGGGCACCGGGTTCGTCGGCCTGGCCCCGGAGGCGACGATCATCCCCGTCCGGCAGAACGACGACCAGGGCACCGGCACCGCCGCGACGATGGCCGCCGCCATCCGCCACGCCATCAAGGAGCACGCCCGGGTCATCAACATCTCGCAGGACACGGCGCGGCCCCTGCGCGCCGACTCGGACCTGGCGCTGGCGGTGCGCGAGGCGCTGAAGAACGACATCGTCGTGGTGGCCTCGGCCGGCAACGACGGGCTCGCCGCGCAGGTCAAGGCCACCTATCCGGCGGCGTACCCGGGGGTCCTGGCGGTGGCGGCCTCGGACCGCAACGACGAGCGGGCGCCGTTCTCGCAGACCGGTGACTTCGTCGGGGTCGCGGCACCGGGCGTCGACATGGTGTCCACCGTCCCCAGGGGCGGCCAGTGCGTGGACAACGGCACCAGCTTCTCGGCGCCGTACGTGGCGGGGGTGGCCGCGCTCATCCGGGCCAAGCACCCGGACTGGAAACAGGCCCAGGTGGTGGCCCAGATCGAGCAGACCGCCTCGCGCGCGGTGAACGGGCGGGACGAGTTCGTCGGCTGGGGGGTGGTGGACCCGGTGCGCGCCCTCAACGACGACGAGCACCCGGTGAACGCGCCCACCCCGGACCGCGCGGTCGCGGACGGGCCGGTGGGGCCGGAGCCGGTGGCGCTCCAGCTCGGGGAGACCAGGCAGGAGCGGATGACCCGGATCTCCACGTACGTCCTGGCGGCCACGGGGCTCCTCGCCGCGGTGATCGCGGGTGTGGCGGTCCTGGTGCGGGACCGGGACCGGGACCGGGACCGGCAGGGCGCGCCCCAGCGGTGAATAGGTGAATACCCAACAACTCCGTTTGTCTTAAAGCGTGTTGGCATCGTTTGCCTTTGCAGCTAAGGTGACAAACGCAAAAATGCGGTCTGATCCAGACGCGGTAGTCGGTGGTCCGGAAGTCCGCACCATTCCTTGCAGGGGGGAAGACGCGCAGTGGGAGACAAGGACAAGTTCAAGATCTCAGCCGAAGAGATCGACAGGCTCATCATCGAACTCGGCTATATGCACGACACGCTCGAAGGCAGGATCACCGCTCTCAACGGGGTCATCGACTCGGTCGAAGGCCACTGGAAGGGCGTCGCCGCCAACGCGTACAACGGTCTCCAGACGCAGGTCAACCTGGACGTGCGCAGCCTGAAGGAACTTCTGGACTTCACGCGGGAAGCGGTCCGGATGAGCCGCGACGGCTTCGACGCCGAGGAGGTCGAGCGGCTCAACAGCTTCAAGGGCATCGGCGGCGTCGACCACCTGGGCAGCAACGGAATCCTGGACCGGTTCCAGGTCTCGTAGCCCGTCCGCGCCACCCCGTTCGCCTTCCGCATCCGCTCAGGAGACTGTTCATGGAGATCACGTACGCCGGCGTCGTCGAGGCGTCCAACCAGGTCAGGTCCGCCGCCGACACCATCAAGACCCAGCTCGAAACGCTGGACGGCAAGGTCAAGGCCGTCGTCGCGACCTGGGACGGTGAGACCCAGCGGGCGTTCTACGACCGCCACAGCGGCTGGGACCTCAAGGTCAACCACATGCACGAGACGCTGATGACGATCGCGAACAAGCTCCTGGAAGCGACCGAGGGCTACCACGCGAACGACCTCGCCCAGTCGCGGCGTTTCCACGGCTGACCGGCGGCCTGCGGGTGCGGGGCGGGGGGTCCGTCTCCCGCACCCGCGGGCGGCGGCACCACGGCACTTGAGGGGGGTGCTGGCATGGGATCTCGTCTACCGGACGATCCACCGCTGTACGAACCGGGCGCACCCGACCTGGACGCGCCGGGCGAGTCGCTGAAGAGCTTCAAGTCCCGGGTGGACCGGTTGCTCATGACGCTCGACGGGTCGTCGGCGGCGCACGGGCGGATCACCGAGCAGAAGGTCGCCGCGGCGGCGTACGGCACGCGGTTCGTGGAGGCCATGGCGCTGTCCACCACCTATGCGCTGGTGCATCTGCGCCTGACGGAGCTCTCCAGGACGCTCGGTGAGCAGTTGGAGGCGATGGGCATCACCGTCGATCTCGCCGATCGGGACTACGAGGACGTCGATCAGGAGTACGCGAACCGCCTGCGTGCGATCCAGAAGCGCCTCGAAGACGGCTACAAGGGGCCGGATGCCGGGCCGGATGCCGATACCCACACCGGGGCGCCGAAGGGCGATCCGGCCAAGGGCGGGTGGGCGTCCGGTGAGCGGAACAGCTACTAGTCACGCGATCTGAACCGGGGAGGGGGGACATCCATGGGTGACCAGGGCAAGCTGCCGCCGCTGAACGGACACCACGCCACCACCGACTTCGAGAACATGCCCCTTGAGGCCATGCTGAGCCTGATCCGCGGGGCGGACCCCGCGTCGATCATGGGCAGCGGCACGGCGCTGATCGACGCGCAGACCGAGATCGAGAAGATCGGCACCGAGCTCAAGGCGCACGTGAGCCGCACCACGTGGAAGGGCAAGGGCGGCGACGCCTTCCGGGAGTGGGGTGACGACTTCGCCAAGGAAACGCTGAAACTGGCCGACTACGCCGGAGCCGCGGGCTCCTCGCTGCAGACGGCGGGCCAGGCTCTGAGCGAGGTGAGCACGGCGCTGCAAGGCCACTCGGACGTCACCTCCGAGTGCTACGCGGACGTGGCGAAGGAGAAGGCCCGGCTGGAGGCCGTGGAGAAGGCGCGGAACGAGGCGATTCCGCAGATGAACAAGCTCGCCTCCTACTACATGATGGCGCTGGAGACGATATCCGCGCAGGAGGAGCCGCAGTTCAAGCCGTTGCCGGATGCTGCGCTGCCGGAGATGCCGGTTGGCGGCGGACAGGAGCGCTACGGCTCTCCGGCCCCGAACACCGGTGGCACGCCCCCGGACTTCGGCGCGGTGAACACCGGTGTCGCGGTGACCGCACAACAGCCGGTCACCGCACAGCCCGTCGACGGCACCACGTCGCCCGTCACCAGCGTGCCCGCCACCACTCCGCACGCGGTATCCACTCCGCAAGCAGTCACCGCGACACCCGCGCCCCTGGACACCACGGGTACGAACATCGACACGGTGACGATGCCGCAGGCCACGCCGAGCACGGTGACTCCGCCCACCGGCGGGCCCCCGTCGCTGCCGGTGAGCGGGGGCGGTGGACCGACCCCGATTCCGCCTGTGGCGCTGCCCTCGCCGACGGGCCCGTTCGGCCCCAGGGGCCCACGCGTGACCCCGGTCCCGCCCGTGGGCAGGGGTGGTGCCCCGAGCGTCCGGCCGCCGGCCGTGCCCCGGGCAGACCCGGCCATCCACGGCGGAACGCCCGCCCGGCCCGTGACCGGCCCCGTCGCCGGCGGGCCGCGTGGGACGGTGATCGGTAGCGAGACGCCGGTGACCGGCCGCGGGATGATGGGCGGTCACGGCGTCGGACCGGTCGGCTCACCCATGGGGCGCGGCGTCGGCGCCGGAGCCTCGCGGCGCCTGGTCACCGAGCCGGGCGGTACGGTGGGCACGCCTCGCGGCACAGGAGCGGCACGGGAGTTCACCCCTGGCGGCACCGGTCTGGTGAGGGGGGCGGGCATGGGTGCGATGGGCCCCATGGGCGGCGCCCAGACCGCGCGTCGGCGCCCGAGACGGGACGGCGGCGCATCCCCGGACTACCTCACCGAGGACGAGGAGACCTGGGCCACGGGGGACGGTGTGGTCCCGCCCGTGATCGACTAGAAGCTCGGGTGGGTGGCATGAGGTCAACGGTCTCGCGACGGCGTGGGCGGGCGTCGGCGGTGGTGTCGGCGCTGGGGGCCCTGCTCCTCCTGGGCGGCGTCGTCGCCCCGGCGGCCCAGGCGGACACCATGCGCGACCGCCAGTGGTACCTGGACCGCATGCAGGCACCGGAGATGTGGAAGGCCAGCACCGGCAAGGGGATCACCGTCGCCCTGCTCGACACCGGGGTCATTCCCACCGTGCCGGAACTGACCGGGAAGGTGCTCAGGGGCAGGAACTTCATGGAGCCCGAGCGCGGCGCGCACAAGGACAGGAACGGGCACGGAACCGCGATGGCGATGCTGATCACGGGCAATGGCGTGAACGGCCAAGGCGTGAAAGGGCTCGCGCCGGGCGCGCGCATCCTCCCGCTGACCGTCTTCGGTTCGTCGAAGGAGTCCGGCACCAACAGCATTCCGGCGCTCGTGGAAGCCATCCGGTATGCCGCCGACAGCGACGCGCAGATCATCAGCATGTCCTTGGCCTTCGGTGCCTACATGGTCGATGAGCAGGAGCGGGAATCGATCCAGCAGGCCGTGGACTACGCGATCGGGCGCGGGAAGCTGCTTCTGGCGGGCACCGGGAACACCGGCGAAGTGGGCAACGACGTCGGCTACCCCGCCGCCACCCTCGGCGTCGTGGGCGTCGGCGCCACCGACAAGACCGGGACGGTGACGAAGTTCTCGGTGTCCGGCCCCCAAGTGGTCCTCGCCGCACCGGGTATCGACATTCCGATCCGCTGCGTCGACGGCGAGACGGGCTATTGCAGCAGCTGGGGCACCAGCCAGGCCACCGCCATCGCCTCCGCCTCCGCCGCCCTCGTCTGGTCGCTGCACCCGGACTGGACCGGCAATCAGGTGCTGCGGGTCCTCATGAACACCGCGGGCAGGCCCGACAAGGCCGTCCTTCCCAGCCGCTATCTCGGCTACGGCACCGTCCGCCCCCGGGTCGCCGTCCTAGGCGACCCCGGCGCCCCGGGCCCCGCCGACGTGAACCCCCTGGTGGCGGCCCACGAGGCTGCCTCCCCGTCCCCCTCCGCGCCCAGCCCCTCCGCGAGGGCGTCGAAGCAGCCGGCACCGGCGGCCACCCAGGTGGCGACGGACGAGGCCGGCCGGGGCGACGGGAGCCCGACCGGCTGGATCGTCACCGGCGCGGCCACGGCCGCCGTGGTGGCCGCCGGCGCGGTGTTTCTGGTGCGCCGGAGGAACAAGGCCCAGCGCTCGCCGGCAGTCACCGCGTACAACGTCCACCACCCCCACGAGCCCTAGTCCGTCTCCGGCTCAAGCCACCCCGTCTGGACCAGGGCCGACGCGCCCCGGCGGGTGACGAACAGGCCGCGTCCGGGCGGCAGCGGGCGGGCCTTCACGTTGCCGAGGAGCTCGCCCTCGCCGGGGTGGCCGGACAGGACGACGCCCTGGGCGCCCAACTCCTTGAAGCGCTGGATGAACGGCTCGTACGAGGAGCGGCCGGCGCCCGCGCTGCTGCGGGCGATGATGAAGTTCACGCCGGTGTCCCGGGCGAACGGCAGGTTGTCCACCAGCTGGGCCAGCGGGTTGCCGGAGGACGTGGCGACCAGGTCGTAGTCGTCCACGACGATGAACGCCCGGGGCCCGCGCCACCAGCTGCGGGTGCGCAGCTGCTGCGGGGTCACGTCCGGCCCGGGGATGCGGCTGGTGATCAGGGTGTTCATGTCGCCCAGGTACGACTCGAAGGTGCTCTGTGCCGTCGCGTAGCCGACGAGGTACGGCTCCGGCACGCACTCCAGCAGGCTGCGCCGGTAGTCCCCGACGCAGATCAGCGCCTCCTGCGGGGTGTAGCGGGCGGTGATCTGCTTGATCAGCAGCCGTAGCAGGGCCGTCTTCCCGGACTCCGACTCGCCGAACACCGCGAACAGCGGGTCGGTGTCGAAGTCGACGTACACCGGTGCGAGGTTCATCTCGTCGATGCCGATCGCGACACCGCGCCGGGCGGAGTCGGCGGGCCCGGACGGCAGGTCCCGGGCGGCCAGCGTCCGGGGCAGCATCCGGACCGCCGGGGCGTGCGGTCCCGGCCAGCCGTCGGTGACCTCGCGGACGAACGCGGCGGTCGCCTCGGACAGGTCGTCGCCGCCCCCGCCCGCCGAGTCGTCGGTGCGCGGCAGGGCGCCCATGAAGTGCAGTTTCTCCGCCGTGAGGCCGCGGCCCGGGGTGCCGACCGGGACGTTCTTGGCGACCTTGCGGTCCAGTTCGGAGTCGGTCGGGTCGCCGAGGCGCAGCTCCAGGCGGCTGAGCAGCTGGTCCCTGAGCGCGGCGCGCATCTCCATGTAGCGGGAGACGGTGACGACCAGATGGATGCCGAGGCCGAGGCCCCGGGCGCCGATGTCGGCGACGACGGGCTCCAGGAACTCGTAGTCCGTCTTGAAGGACTGCCAGCCGTCGATGACCAGGAAGACGTCGCCCCACGCCTCGTCCGGCAGCCGTCCGGCCGCGCGCAGCCGGCGGTACGTGGTGATCGAGTCGATGTTGTTGTCCCGGAAGAACGCCTCGCGCCGGCTGAGGATGCCGGCGACCTCGGCGACCGTACGGCGGACCTTCTCCGGGTCGAGCCGGGAGGCGACCCCGCCGACGTGCGGCAGGTCCCCGATGGCGGACATGCCACCGCCGCCGAAGTCCAGTCCGTAGAACTGCACTTCATACGGGGTGTGGGTGAGGGCGAAGGCGCCGATGAGGGACCGCAGGAGCGTCGATTTCCCGGAGCGGGGACCGCCCACGACCAGCATGTGTCCCGCGGCGCCGGAGAAGTCGCGGACCAGGGTGTCGCGGCGCTGCTCGAACGGCTTGTCCACCAGGCCGAACGGGACGACCAGGGCGCCGTTCCGCGCGTATGCGGGGGAGTGCAGCCCGCGTTCGGGCGTGACCGCGCGCGGAGGCAGCAGCCGGTCGAGCGAGGGTGCCTCGGTGAGCGGCGGCAGCCACACCTGGTGGGCCTGGGGCCCCTGCCCCTCCAGGCGGCCGGCGATGACGTCGAGGACGGTGTCCGCCAGCGCGTCGGGCGTCGCCCGGCCGGGGGCGAGGGAGACGTCCGGCTCGGGCTCCGGGTAGTGGACCGCGACCGGGGCGGCGGTGAAGAGGGCCGGGCGGCGGTCCATGGCGGGCCCGTCTCCGGTGACCGGCGCGGACCCGGGCCGGTAGGCCCCCGACACGTACGCCGCCTTGAAGCGGGTCATCCCCTCCGTGCCGAACTTCAGGAACCCGGAACCGGGCACCGACGGCAGGTGGTAGGCGTCGGGCACCCCCAGGGCGGTGCGGGACTCGGCGGCGGAGAACGTCCGCAGACCGATCCGGTACGAGAGGTAGGTGTCCAGTCCGCGCAGCCGCCCCTCCTCCAGACGCTGCGAGGCCAGCAGCAGATGCACGCCCAACGACCGGCCGATGCGGCCGATCTGGATGAACATGTCGATGAAGTCGGGCTTGGCGGACAGCAGTTCACTGAACTCGTCGATCACCAGGACCAGTGAGGCCAGCGGTTCGAGGGCGGCCCCGGCGGCGCGCGCCTTCTCGTAATCGGTGAGGTTCGCGTAGTTGCCCGCCGCCCGCAGAAGCTCCTGGCGCCGCTGGAGTTCACCCGTGATGGAGTCCCGCATGCGGTCGACCAGGGTGAGGTCGTCCGCCAGGTTGGTGATGACCGCGGCGACGTGCGGGAGGTCCGCCATCCCGGAGAAGGTGGCGCCGCCCTTGAAGTCCGCCAGGACGAAGTTCAGGGTCTCCGACGAGTGGGTGACCGCGAGGCCCAGCACCAGGGTGCGCAGCAGTTCGGACTTGCCGGAGCCGGTCGCGCCCACGCACAGCCCGTGCGGCCCCATGCCCTCCTGCGCGGCCTCCTTGAGGTCGAGCATGACCGGGGAGCCGTCCTCGCCGACCCCGATCGGGACCCGCAGCCGGTCGGCCGCCGAGCGGGGCCGCCACACCGTGGCGGTGTCGACCGCGGCGGGGTCGCCGATGGACAGCAGGTCCGTGAAGTCCAGGTTGGCCAGAAGCGGTTCGTCGTCGTCCGCGCCGCTGCCCATCCGGAACGGGGCCAGCCGGCGGCCCAGCGCCTCCGCGACCTCCACCGGCAGCTGGTCGGGCGTGCCGTGGTAGGTGGCGCCGGCCGATTCCAGCCGCAGCCTGCCCGGCCGCACCGCGATGTGCAGCCCGCCGCGCGGTTCCTCCAGCTCCTCCGGGACGATCTCCAGGACGGTGACCCCCTGGAGCCCTTCCGCCGAGGCGAACAGTGAGTCCTGCGGGACGACGCCGCCGTCCAGGACGAGGACGACATGGGGCTGGTCCAGGAGCGGTGTGGCCTCGCGGTTGAAGCGCGAGCGGCCGTCCAGGGCGGGGCGGAGCAGCTCCTCGACCTCGGCCAGGTCGTCGCTGAACATCCGCTTGGTGCCGGCCCCGTCGTACGCGCCGGCGACCTGGGTGTGCGGCAGCCACTTCGTCCAGTCCCACTGGTCCGTGACGTCCGGGGCGGCGACGACCGCGACCACCAGGTCGTCCGGGGAGTGCAGCGCGGCCAGTCCGGCGACCATCGCGCGGGCCGAGCCGCGTACCGACGCCGGGTCGCCGGAGGCCACCACGTGGTAGAAGGCGCGCAGGGACACCGCCATGGGCAGCCGTTCCAGCGAACCGTGCGTGGCCAGGAACCGGTGCATGGCGCCGGCCGACAGCGGCTCCAGCTCCTCCACCGGTGCCGTGGTGGGCGCGACGAGCGGGGTCCACAGCTGCTGCGGGCCCAGGCCGACGCGGACCTGCCCGAAGTCGTCGTCGGCGATCCGGCGTTCCCAGAGCCGTTCCCCGTCCACCAGCGACCACAACTGGTCGGGGTCCGGGTGCAGATAGAACTGCGCCTCGCGCTGGGCGCGCGCGGTGCGGCGCACCTTGCGCCGGGTCTGAGCGAGGTACTTCAGGTAGTCGCGGCGCCCCTCGGCGGACTGGCCCTGGGTGCCCTTGCGATGGCGCACCACCTGGGCGATGGCCATGGCCGCGGTGGACAGCAGCATCATGACGCCCATGATCTTCATGAACGGGTGCGAGCCCGGCATGAAGAAGAACACCACCGACGAGCCCATGCCGAGCATCGGCAGGAGCTGCATCGCCATGCCCTCCTGCTGCCCGCGCGGCAGCTCCGGAGGAGGCTCGACCCGCAGTTCTTCGGCCGAAGTCGTGGGTGGCATCGTGCGGGGCGGGCGTTTGACGACGATCTGGGACACCGGCGAATCAGCCCCTCAGTGCGGCTCGGAGCCCTGTGGGCCGGCACCCCCGTGGCAGCGGCCTACCTCCGCGCGCCGATCATCCTAATGTAGGCATGGAGGGACCTCGATAGGGTGACGTCCCGTGGGCGTACGGCAGTGCTCCGCGGACCCGGTCCGGGAGCGCCGATCAGCGAACGAGGGGACCACGCGGGTGAGTTCGACCCTGACAAGCACCGGCTTCTGCCGTATCACGGTCGTGGCGCCGGACAGCCGTATCGACGTGGCGCTGCCGGACGACGTCACGGTCGCCGACCTGCTGCCGGAGATCCTGCGGCTGACCGGCCAGGAGACGCCCCCGGGCGCCCCGCCCGGCTACCACCTGACCCGCCGTGACAACACCGTGCTCGACGCCTCGCACACCCTGGGCGCCCAGCGGGTGCTGGACGGGGACGTGCTGCGGCTGCGGCCCTTCACCGAATCGCTCCCGCCCGCCGTCTTCGACGACGTCGCCGACGCGGTCGCCTCCGCCGTCCGCAAGGACCGCGCGCTGTGGGGCGACGAACTCCTGGGCGCGGCGGGCCTCTTCGGCGGCGCGCTGCTGCTCGTCCTGATGGGCTTCCTGCTCTGGTCCGCCGATCCGGTCCGGCACGACATGCACGGGCTCCCGGGCGTCGTCTCCGCCGCCGTCGGCCTGCTGCTCGCCGTGCTCGCCGGGGTTCGTGCCCGGCGTTACGCCGACCGGGCCTCCGCGGTCGCGCTCGGCCTCGCGGCCCTGCCGCACGTCATGATCGCCGGGTCCGGGCTCCTCGCCCTCGACCCGGGCACCGGGACCGGGCGCCTCCAGTTCATGCTGGGCTGCGCCGCGGTGCTCGTGGTCTCCGCCGGGCTCGTCGTCGCGACGCCCGCGGGCGACGCCCCGTTCGTGGCGTTCGTCCTCGCCTCGGCCGTCGGGACCCTCGCCACGTACCTGTCGATCGTCACGGAGGCCCGGCCCCGCGACACGGCCGCCGTCTGCGCGGTCGTCGCGATCGGCGCCCTCGCCTTCCTGCCCGGTCTCTCCGCCCGGGTCGCCCAGCTGCCCATCGGCTACGCGGCCCCGCACCCCACGACGGACGCCGACCTCGACCGGGACCCCGGCCTCGGGGACGCCGAACCCGTCGACGCCGAACGCATCGCCGCTCAGGCCCGGCGCGGCCACGAACTGCTGCTCGGCCTCGTCGGCGGATGCAGCGTGGTCGTGGTCGCCTCGGCCGCCGTCCTCGGCTTCTCCTCCGACGCCTGGGGGCAGGCCCTCGCACTGACCGCCGGTCTCGCGATGCTGCTCCGCGCCCGGCTCTTCCGCTACACCGCCCAGGTCGCCGCCGTGCTCGGCGCGGGCATCGCCGCGCTCGGCCTGCTGGTGCTCGGGCTGTCCCTCAACCCTCCGGCCGGCGCCGTCGCCGAGCTCCTGACCGAGCACGACCACGGCCCGCTCGACATCCGTACGCTGTGGCTCGCCGCGGCTGTCGCGGGGGGCGCCGCCCTCCTGACCGGGATCGCGCTGATCGTCCCCCGCAAGGGCCTCTCCCCGTTCTGGGGCCGCCTCTCCGACCTGTCCGAGACCCTGCTGCTCCTCGCCCTCGTCCCCCTCTGCCTGGCCGTCCTCGACCTGTACTCCGCGGCGCGCTCCATGACCGGCTGACCGCCCGGGCTCACCCCCGCCCGTCGTGCTCCCCCAGCACCGCCTCGACCACCCGGAGCTCGACGGCCGCCCGCGCCGGGTCCTCGCCCGCGTCCTGCGCCAGGTTCAGCAGCGCCTTCCACAGCGCCCAGCCCCGGGCCCGCGCCCAGGTCCCGGGGTCCTGAGCGGCCGCCTCCCGGAACGCCTCGCGGCTCTCACCGTCGAACAGGGTCCAGGCGATCACCAGGTCGCAGGCCGGGTCGCCCACGCCGGAGGTGCCGAAGTCGATGACGGCGGCCAGTTCGCCGCCCTGGACCAGGAGGTTGCCGGACGCGATGTCGCCGTGGAACCACACCGGGTCCCCGTGCCACTCGGCGGCGAGGGCCGCCTCCCAGACCGCCCGCGCCCGGTCCGGGTCCACGCGGTCCGCCAGGGCGGCCAGGCAGCGCCGGGTCTGCGCGTCGTAGTGCGCGGGCGGGGTGCCCCGGTACCAGCTGTGCTCGCCCGCCGCCGGGCCGCCGGTCGGATCGCAGCGCCGGAGGGCGCCCAGAAACGCGCCCACGGAGGCCGCGAAGCCGGACAGGTCCGCGATGTGCCCGCGTGCCGCCGTCTCGCCGGGGAGCCAGCGCCGCACCGACCAGGGGAACGGGTAGCCCTCGCCGGGCGCGCCCAGGGCGAGGACCGGGGGGACCGGGACCGGCAGCGAGGGGGCCAGGCGCGGCAGCCAGACGTGCTCCTTCTCCACGGCGGGGACGTAGCCCGCGGCGGTGGGCAGCCGGACCGTCATGGCGTCGCCGAGGCGGTACGTGCGGTTGTCCCAGCCGTCGATCTCGACGGGGACCACGGGCAGGCCGCTCCACTGCGGGAACTGCGCGGCGATCAGCCGCTCCACGAGCGCGGCGTCGATGCCCGCGCGGCCGTCGGGATGTGCGTGGGGGAGGGAAGAGGACATCGGGCGATCATCACCCCCGGACCCGCCCGCCGCAACGGAATTCGATGCGCCTCGGAGCCGTACAAAGCCCTTGGTCCCTGCACCTGTTCGATTACAGTGCTGCGCAGTTACCGCACAGTCGCACAGGGGAACGAAACCACGGCATACGGGAGTGGCGCGGTGAGCACAGGGATGTTGGCCGTCTGGGGGCGGTCCGAGCAGCAGGACTTCCGCAGCCGGGTACGCGGCACCCTCCTCGGCGGTGCCCTCGGGGACGCGCTCGGCGCCGGTGTCGGCCCCCTCACCCTGGAGGAGATCCGCGCCGCCCACGGTCCCGACGCCGTCACCGGTTTCGTCCCCGCCCACGGCGCGCGCGGCACGGTCACCGCGGCCACCCAGCTCACCCTGTTCACCGTCGACGGGCTGATCCGCGCCCAGGTCCGCCGCGACACCGGCGCCTGGCACCCGCCCACCGACGTGCACCGGGCCCACCTGCGCTGGGCCGCGACCCAGCACGACTGGGGGCCCGACGAGCGCCGCGCGGACAACGGCTGGCTCGCCGGGCAGGAATGGCTCTACACCCGCCGTGACCCCACCCGGGAATGCCTGGGCGGTTTCGGCGACGACATCATGGGCACCCTGGACCGGCCCAAGTACCCCGCCGCCCACGACGCCGCCGCGCTGACCCGGTCCGCGCCCTTCGGGCTGCTCGTCGGCTGGGAGGCGCAACTCGTGTTCCAGCTCGCCGTCGAGTGCGCCGCGCACACCCACGGCCACCCCACCGCCCTGCTCTCCGCCGGTGCCTTCGCGGTCGTCGTGCACGGTCTCGCGCGCGGCGGGACCCTGGACGGCTCCGTGCAGCACGCGCTGGGGCTGCTCGCGGACCACCCGGGCCACGAACCCGTCACCGAGGCGCTGCGCCGCGCCCTCGGCGCCGTACGCCAGGGCATCCCGGGGCCCGCGCTCATCGAGTCCCTGGGCGTCACGGACTCGGCCGAGGAGGTGCTGGCGGTCGCGGTGTACTGCGCGCTCGTCGGGGAGGACGTGCGGCACGGGCTGCGGCTGGCGGTGAACCACGGGGGGCCGTCCGCCGCGACCGGGGCGCTGTGCGGGGCGATGCTGGGCGCGATGCACGGGGAGACCGCGCTGCCCCCGGCCTGGCTCGCCGAGCTGGAGGGGCGGGCCACCCTCCTCGAACTCGCCGACGACTTCGCCATGGAGATGACCCAGGGGCCCGCCCTGCACAGCCCGGCCGGCGCCGCCCCGGGCTGGCTGGCCCGCTACCCGCGCGGCTGACGGGCGGGTAGCGGGGGCACCGGAGGTGGCGGGGGCGGCGGGGTCACCGGAGGCGGCGGGGGCGGCGGGGCTACTCCTTCGCCCCCTCGGTCACCGCCGCCTCGCCCGGGCCGGCCTGGGCGGGCACCGCCGCCCGGCCGTCGCCGTCCGTGTTGATCCGCTCGATCAGCGCGTCGCGTTCCGGGGTGTCCTCCGGGCGTACGAAGCCGATCACCACGTACAGCACCAGCGAGATCGCCAGCGGCAGCGCCACCTGGTACTGGAGCGCCACCCCTTCCTTCACCGAGCCGTCCAGGTCGTAGTTGGTGAAGTAGAACGCCAGCAGCCCCGCCGCCCAGCTGACGAGCGCCGCCGTCGGCCCCGACTTCCGGAAGCGGCGCAGCAGCCCCAGCATGAACGGGATCGCGATCGGGCCCATCAGCCCGGCGACCCACTTGATGACGACCGAGATGATGTCCTTGAACGTCGGCGAGTTGATCTGCGTCGCCAGCGCCATGGACAGCCCGAGGAAGCCCAGCGTGGACAGCCGCGCCGCGAGCAGCCCGGCCCGGCCGCTCCACTCGCGGGCGGCCTTGGAGAAGACCGGGGCGATGTCCCGGGTGAAGACGGCCGCGATCGCGTTGGCGTCGGAGGAGCACATGGCCATGGTGTGCGAGAAGAACCCGACGACGACCAGGCCCAGCAGCCCGTGCGGCAGCAGCTGTTCGGTCATCAGCGCGTAGCTGTCGGAGGCGTCCGGCTTCTGCGCGTCCACCAGCAGCGGGGCGCACCACATCGGGAAGAAGAGGACCGTCGGCCACACCAGCCACAGGATGGCCGAGAGCCGCGCCGAACGGGTCGCGGAGGCGGCGGAGTCCGTGGCCATGTAGCGCTGGGCCTGGTTCCACATGCCGCCGTTGTACTCGAAGGTCTTGATGAACAGGTACGCCAGCAGGAACGTCACGGTGTACGGGCCGGCCGTCGGGTCCGCGTGCCCCTCGGGCAGCTTGTCCCAAACCGTCCACAGGGTGCTGAAGCCGTCCAGCTCGTGCATCGCGGTGACGAGCATCGCGAGCCCGGCGAACAACTGGATGACGAACTGGCCCAGTTCGGTGAGCGCGTCGGCCCACAGACCGCCGACCGTGCAGTAGACGGCCGTGATGAGGCCGGTGATGAAGATGCCCTGGGTGAGGGTGATCCCGGTGAAGACGGACAACAGCGTGGCGATGGCGGCCCACTTGGCGCCCACGTCCACGATCTTCAGCAGCAGTCCGGACCAGGCCAGCGCCTGCTGGGTCGGCACGTTGTAGCGGTTCTTGAGGTATTCGAGCGGGGACGCCACGTACAGCCGCGAACGCAGCCGGTTGAGCCGGGGCGCGAAGAGCTTCGCGCCGATGCCGATGCCGATCGCGATCGGCAGCGACCAGGTGACGAACGAGGTGACGCCGTACTGGTACGCGATGCCGGCGTAGCCCGTGAACATCACGGCGCTGTACCCCGACATGTGGTGCGAGATGCCGGACAGCCACCAGGGCATCCTGCCGCCCGCGGTGAAGAAGTCGCTGACGTTGTCGACACGCTTGTGGGACCAGAGCCCGATCGCGATCATCACGCCGAAGTAGCCGATGAGCACGACCCAGTCGAGACTGTTCATATGTCCCCTCCCGGGGTCCGCCTTGTGAACGGGGTGCGCACTTCGCCAGTACGGCCGCTCAGCGGTGCCCCGTGCGGGAGCGGGGACTTCGGGGATTGAACCTCCTGTCCGATACCCCGGTCAAGGATTCTTTCGGTCACAGATGTGAACACAGATCAGCAAGAGGAACGATTTTACTCGTTCTTGACTTACGAAAGCGTTGTCGTGAACGTGACGACGGCCACACGATGAGCGGGCGCTTCGCCAGGCTGTGAGCGCAGGGAAGCCGGAAGGGGAGCACGAAGAAGACCGCACGGGATGCGGGTCCCGTGCGGTCGAGAAGGAGGGGAACTGCCAGAGAGTCCAGCCCGGAAACGGCGAAAGCCCTCTCGGCCAGGACGGCGGGCCGGTCGAGAGGGCCTGGTGCGGGCCGCGGCGCGAGTGCGCGGCCGGGTCGCGCGGTGTCAGAAGCCGGCGGTGCGCGTGACGTCCAGGACGAACGCCGACCAGGTCTTCGCGGAGAAGTCCAGGACTCCGCTGGCCACGCTCTTCGAGTCGCGGACCAGCAGGGCGTGCCCCTCCGCCGCCTTGACCTCCACACAATTCCCATTCGCGGAATAGGAGGACTTGGTCCACTCCGTCAGTGCGTTCTGCCGAATCGCCATAATGACTCCGATGGTTGTGCCGGTCGTTGGGCGGTGCGCCCAGCCGCTGCGCCCAGCGACTGGTGAGGACGCTACGCCGCAACATCATCGAGCGTCGGCGGCGTTCACTCGTTCGGATGACTTACGCCTTGGTGGTCTTCCGGCACGACCTGGCGGAGGTGTACCTTCCGCGCCGCCCCGGAAGTAACCGTGGCGGACGCGGAATTCGTCACGCTCCGCAGTTCTCCGCCGCCCGGAGAATGTACGCGCGGGACTGCTCGGCACTCAGCGCCTTCGCGCGCAGGTGTTCGTACATCACGGCATAACTCTGGACGTCGGGCGCCTTTTCCAGATACAGGTCGCTGGTGATGCCTTCGAGATAGACGACGCTCGCGTCCATGTCCTCCTGGAATTCGAGGATCGTGTAACTCCCGTACATCCCCGGGTGCGCCCCGACGGTGTACGGCAGGACCTGGAGCGTCACGTGGGGCAGCTGGCTCAGCTCCGCCAGGTGCCTCAACTGGTCCGCCATCACCTGCGGACTGCCCACGACGCGGCGCAGCACGGCCTCGTCGATCACGGCCCAGAACCGCAGCGGTTCGACCGGATCGGTCAGGCGGTCCTGACGCTTTATGCGGATCTGGATGCGCTTGTCGATCTCGGTGGGCGTGGCCTCCGGCCACATCCCCTCGATCGCCGCCTGCGCGTACTCCCGCGTCTGCAGCAGGCCGGGGACGATCAGCGACTCGTACACCCGCAGGGACGCCGCGTCGGTCTCCAGGCCGATGTACACGCTGTAGGGGATGTCCCCGAACGCGTGCCACCAGCCCTGCTGGCGGGAGTCCTTGGCCATCTGCATCAACGAGTCGACCAGGCGGCGGTCCTCGACCTCGTACACTCCGCAGAGATCGCGGACGTCGCGCTGGCTGATGGAGCGGCGGCCGTTCTCCAGGCGGCTGATCTTCGACTGCGACACCAGCAGCCGGTCCGCCACCTCCTCGGCGGTCATTCCCTTGACCTCGCGCAGTCGGCGCAATTCCTGTCCCAACCGGCGTCGCCTGACGGTGGGATTGACGTTGGACGGCACGGAAACGGCACCTCCGGCTATGTAGCTGTGCGTATCTACTGCTGAGCAGATTGCCACCCCCGGGCCCGGCCGCGCTGGGAAACGGCCACACACAGCGGCGCGGGGCAGTCGGTGATACCGACTGCCCCGCGCCTCGTGCGGCTCCCGGACCGGGTCTGGCTGACAACGGTGCGGCGATCTTCGGTTGTTGGCGTGGTGGTACGGGTGGTGACGGTGAAGCTCCGTGGTGCGGCGGCGGTCCCCAGGGGGTGCCTTGCCGGTCACGGCCGGGTCCGGCCCCGACCGACAGGACGCCCCCTAGGGCGTGTTTCGAAAGTCCCGCCTGTCCGGCGACGCCTGGCACGCACGCTCGCCGCGTTGTCGGGATCACCCCGATACAACCAGTATCGGGGCGACCCTCCGCCTTGCGGTCGCACGCACCAGACGCCGCCGGACCCGCCCTACGGGCGGACGGCGCTACTTTCGAAACGCGCCCTAGTGGGCCGCGGTCTGCGCCATGCTGCCGCGCCGTGACGGCGACGGTACTTGCGGTTGCAACGGAACACCGGCCGCCTGAGCGCGGCGCGGCTGTGCGACCGCCCCGTTCTGCACGTCCATCACGGCGTGCGCGACGAGACCGCCCATCGGGTCGTGCCTGATCAGGTCCCGGAGCCGGGAGCGCGATGAACGCCCCTCGTTCCCGGGGTACAGGTGCTTGCCGAGTCCGACCGCGTGGGCCAGTGCGGCGAGCGCCGCGGTCCGCGGGTCCGGCGGTACACCGGTGCGGATCGCACTGTCCAGCCTGGCCCTGATGTCCCGGCTGATCGCCGTGTCCGTCGCCTGGTAGCGAGTCGTCGGCAGCACTCCGCACATCTGGCCCGCGACGGCATGCACCATGCCGCACCGCTCCAGATGAGCGAGGTAAATCTGGCGGAGCCCCAGCCGGGGTCCGCCGATCCAGTGGACCGCCCGGACCGGACTGCCGCGCCTGCGCAGCAGTTCCAGTGCGGAGTCCAGGGTCGGATCTCCTGTCGGCCGTGGCATCACCACGGCGATACGATCCCCGTCTGGGGCTATCCGTCCTGCCAGGGCCAGCTCCACTAGCTGGGCTCCGGCGAGGCCGAGGTCGAGCGACTGCGGCTGCGCTGTGGTACCCGTGGTCGGGTCCAGAGCGAGCAGCAGAAGCTCCTCCGGAATTGTTCTGCGGCTCCTGCCCATCCATGCCTCCCCGCGTGGATGAATGACAGGGTGACCCCTCTCACATCCCTCTGTCGAGGGTGCCTGGTTGCTTTGTACGGGAACCAGTAGCTATGTCGTTCTCGTCTAGCAGCCCGGCCAAGGGTTCACACGGGACACTGGTAGATGGTTCGGACAGCGCGGGGGTTCCCCGCGCCGCATGGAGGAGGCATCGGTGGCGGGCGAGTCCCCCGACAAGTCGGAGCAGCAGCAGTCGTCGGGAACGACTCGGAACGAGCGCGATCCGCGGCTCGACGTCTTCCGTGAACGGACCGGCGGGGATTCCGTACCGGAGGCCGGTGCGGACTCCGCTACGGACGCCGGCTCGGGCTCGGCTGCCGGCGCGGATTCGGTCACGGGGGCCGGCTCGGCCGCCCGTGCGGACTCCGGTACGGACGCCGGTTCGGACTCCGGTTCGGACGCCGGTACGGCGGAGGAGCCGGCGTCCGCCGATGCCGCCGGAGAGCCCGACGCCGGCCCGGACGAGGACGCGGGGGCGGCCCCGGAGGCCGCCGAGAGCGCTCCGAAGGCCGCTGAGGCCCCGGAGACCGCCCCGGAGAGCCCGGAGGAGACCGCGGACGGCCCGGAGGCGGCCACGGACGCCCCGGGGACCGCTACGGACGCCCCGGAGGCGGCCACGGACGCCCCCGAGGCCGGGGAGGCCGCGGAGGCTGCCGGGCCCGGGGAGGGCGACGCGCGCCTCCGGGCGGCGGTGGCCGCCTGGGTGTCGACGGCCGACGAGGGCGAGAAGGGCACCGACGAGGCCGACGCCCCGGACGAGGAGCCCCGCGTACCCCGCTCCCGCGAGGAGGAGCCGGAGGAGAAGCCGGGGACCGGCAAGAAGCCGGAGCCCGCCACCGCCGCGGAGCCGGAGCCCGAGCCCGCCGCCGAGGCGGAGAGTCCGGCCGACAACAAGCCGGCCGACAACAAGCCGGCCGCCGACAAGCCGGCGGTCGCGGCAGCAGCCGAAGCCGCCGAGTCGGCCGCCGCCGAGCCGGCCGACGACGACGCCTCCGGTGGGAAAAAGCCCGCCGACGAGCCCCCCGTCGACCAGCCCACCGCCGTCTTCAAGGCTCCCCGCCTGCCCAAGGTCGACCAGCCGACCACCGCGCTGAAGATCAAGCGGTCGCCGTCGGGGGAGCCCGTCGCCGCCGAGACCGAGTCGCTCACCGAGCGCACCAGCCAGTTCGTGCCGCTGCGCTCCGACGACGTACGCGCGGCGCCGACGCCCGCGCCGCGCAGGCCCGAGAGCCCCGCGCCGGCGTCCGGCGTCCCCGCCCCCGCCGCCCTGAGCGGCGCTGAGCGGACCCGGCAGCAGCCGATGCCGCCGAAGCCGCCGCTCGACCTGCTCGCCGAGCTGACGAACACCCCGCCGCCGCCGGAGACCCCGGTCCGCACGGCGGTGCGCAGGGTCAAGATCTGGACACCGCTCGTCCTCCTCCTGCTCCTCGTGTTTGCGATCGTGCAGATGGTGCGTCCGCTGCCGGACCCGTCGCTCGCGATGACCGCGAAGGAGACGTACACCTTCGGCGGCGGCGAGCTGAAACTCGACTGGCCGTCGCAGGGACAGTCGGCCGTCACCGTGGACGGCGTCGGCTCGCTCGGTTCGTCCGGGGCGCAGAAGCCCGCGCCGATCGCGAGCGTCGCCAAGATCATGACGGCGTACGTGGTCCTCCAGGGCCACCCGCTCTCGGGCAAGGACGAGGGCGAGAAGATCACGGTGGACCAGCAGGCCGAGGACGAGTCCAAGGCCGAGGACGAGTCCACCGCGCCGATCAGCAAGGGACAGCAGTTCACCGAGAAGCAGCTGCTGCAACTGCTGATGATTCCCTCCGGCAACAACGCGGCCCGCCTCTTCGCCCGCTGGGACTCCTCCTCCGAGGCCGCCTTCGTCGAGAAGATGAACGACGAGGCGAAGAAGCTCGGTATGACCCGCACCACGTACACGGACCCGAGCGGTCTGAAGAAGACGACCGTCTCCACCGCCGCCGACCAGCTCAAGCTGGCGCGCGCCGTCATGAAGAACGAGGTGTTCCGCGAGATCGTCGACACCCCGCAGATCAAGATCGACGGCGTCGACACGATGATCTACAACAACAACACCCTCCTGCTGAAGCCCGGGGTGAGCGGGATCAAGACGGGTTCGTCCACTCCGGCCGGCGGCAACCTGATCTGGTCCGCCAACACCGTGGTGGACGGCAAGAAGCTGTGGATCTACGGCGCGGTCATGGGCCAGCAGGCGGGAACGGGCCAGCCGTACGACAGCCTCGTGATGTCGCTGGACAACAGCCTCAAGCTGATCGAGGGCGCCCAGGCCGCCGTGACCTCCGCCAAGGTGGTCCACAAGGGCGACGTCGTCGGCTACGTGGACGACGGCTTCGGCGGCCGCACACCGCTGGTCGCCACCGCCGACCTGAAGGCGAAGGGCTGGCCGGGTCTGAAGGTGGAGCTGTCCGTCGAGGGCAACGGCAAGAAGATCTCCCGCAGCATGAAGGCGGGCACCGAGGTGGGTGTGGTGACCGTGGGCAGCGGCACCGGCAAGGTCAGCGCGCCCGTCGCCCTCCAGCAGGACCTGTCCGACCCGACGTTCGGCCAGAAGCTGACCCGCGTCGGCTGACGGCCGCGGTGCGGGGCGCCCCCACGGCGCCCCGCACCCCCCTCCGGGCCGCCCGCCCGTTCCGAACGCCGGAACGCGCCGCGTGTTAGCGTCCCGGGGGGCAACGCGCGGACCCCGGAGCGCGTCTTTCGCCCCATGAGACCCGAGCGGGAGAGCCGGCCGGAACCAGGCTTCCGGGATGGGACGGGGAGAGACGCAGTGACCACTGCCGAGCCGACACGGGCGGACGCCGACACCGGCGCCACGGACCCCGCGCAGGCGAAGCGCCGCAGCGACGGCCAGGGGACCCCTCGGGCGCCCGGCCGGTTCGACGGGCTGAAGCAGCGCGTCCTGCGCCACCCGGTCCTGCTGACGACCGCGGTCGCCGCGGTCGCCCACATCCTGTGGTTCTTCTTCTTCGCCAACAGCGGCGGCGACATCGCGGCCCAGGACGCCTGGGCCGAGTTCGTCGGCCGGCACCCCGGCACGGCGTACAACCTCGCCTGGTACGGGGGCATGCACCCGGTCTCGTACAGCGTCGTCTCGCCGTATCTGATGTCCCTGCTCGGCGTGCGCACGACGATGATGATCGCCGGCACGGTCTCGGCCGGGCTGACCTCGCTGATCCTTTACCGGGTCAAGGCGGTCCGCAATCCGCTGGCCTGCTCGATGGCGGGCGTCTTCGCGTACCTGTGCAACGCGCTGTCGGGCCGGGTGACGTTCGGGCTCGGCATGATGTTCGCGGTCGGCGCGGCCGCGGCCGTGTTCTGCTGGCCGCACCGGTGGCGCTACAAGCGGTGGGCGAAGGCGGCCGTCGCCGCGCCGCTCGCCGGCCTCGCGACCGCCGGGAGCCCGGTGGCGGGCCTCTTCCTCGGCGTCGTCGCGGCCGCGCTGTTCCTGAACAAACGGCGCCCGGGCGCGTACGCGCTGGGCCTCGCACCGGTCGCGGTGGTCGCGCTGTCCGCCTGGCTGTTCCCGTTCTCCGGCACCCAGCCGATGTCGGTCGCGACCCTGTCCGGACCGTTCATCTTCGCGTGGCTCGTCTTCTTCCTCGTACCGTCCGACTGGAAGACCGTACGCACGGCCTCGGCCGTGTACGGGACCGGGACGCTGCTCACGTACGTCGTCGATTCGCAGATCGGCTCCAACGTCTCGCGGATGGCGATGCTGTACGCGGGCATCGTCCTGCTGGCCGCGCTGCCGTTCACCGCGCCCCGCTCGCGGCGGTGGTACGCGCTGGTCATCGCATTCGTCTCGTTGAACGCCTGGATCGGCTTCAAGGGCGTCGACGACATCGTCAGGACCGCCCCCACCGCCTCCTGGACCCGCTCGCTGGCCCCCCTGGTCAACCAGCTCCAGAAGGTCGGCGCCGAACGCGGCCGGGTCGAGGTCGTCCCGCCGAGCAGCCACCGCGAGGCGTCCGCGCTCCCGGGCTCCGTCAACCTGGCCCGGGGCTGGAACCGCCAGGCAGACATGAAGCGGAACCCGCTCTTCTACGACGACACCCTGGACCCCATCAACTACCGGCAGTGGCTCGACCGCTGGGCGGTGCACTACGTGGTGCTGCCGCAGGGCGACCCCGACTACAGCGGCGCCCGCAAGGAGGCCGAACTCGTCGGCAAGGGCCTCTCCTACCTGAAGCTGATCTGGTCCAACGAGGACTGGCGGCTGTTCGAGGTGGACAGCCCGGTCCCGCTGGCCGACCCCCCGGCCACGGTGGAGCGCGCGGGCGAGGGCGAGCTGACGATCCACGTCAAGAAGGCGGGCCGGGTCCTGATCCGCATCCCGTACTCGCGCTGGCTGGCCGTCGTGGACGAGGAAGGCAACGGGGTGGAACGCCCCCAGGAGACCGAGGCGTCCGAACAGCGGGCGGACGAGAGCACCCCGAGGACGTTCGTCAACGAGAACGGCTGCCTGATCAAGGTGGACGAGGACGAGGAAGGCGACGAATGGACGGAACTCCTGGCCCCGCGCCCCGGCACGTACCGCCTGGGCGCCCCCTACCAGCTCCCGCCGGGGACGCCGTGCCCGGACGAGCTGCGATGACGGACGCCGTACGCGCCTCCTGGCGGAACACGACGCACGACTGGGCGGCCGAGGTGGACCACGCCCACCTGGAGGCGGTCCGCCGGGACCCGGAGACGTACGCCCCCGGCGGGGTCCGCCACCTGATCCTGGAAGTCCTCGCCTACGCGGCGGACGAGGCGGAGGCCACCGGAACCGGCCGCGCCGTCGTCACGCTGCACCCGGACGGCTCGGTCTCCGTCACCGACGACGGCCGGGGCACCGACACCCGCCTCGACGCGGCGGGCCGCCCGGTGAAGAAGCCGGTCATGGCCACGAAGGACCTCCGCTTCTTCGACGCGTCCGACGCCCCGTCCCTGCCCGACGGCCACCCGCGCCGGGGCATGTCCGTCGTCGCCGCGCTCAGCGACCTGCTGACCCACACCAACCGCCGCGCCAATGGCAGCTGGGTCCAGCGCTACGAGCACGGCGTCCCCGTGACGGACCTGGACCCGCTCCCGGACGACGGCACCACGGGCACCCGGATCCACTTCCGCCCGGCCGCCGGCCTGGCCGGAGCGGCCGGCACCGGACTGACCGACTGGCCCGACCACCTCACCGTCGAGGTGCGGCGCTGACGAGCGCGCCGGATCAGCCGGGCACCGCCGCCGCCGCGAGGTCGTACACCGCGAAGTCCGTCACGGGCCGGAAGCCGACGCGCTGGTAGACGCCGTTGCTCGTGGGGTTGGCGAGGTCCGCGAAGAGCAGCACCTCCTCCGCCCCCTCGGCGAGCGCGGCGAGGCCGGCCTCGACGGTCGCGGCGCCCGCGTAGCCGCGTCCGCGCAGTGCGGCCGGGGTGTAGACGGCGGCGACCCGGATCTGCCCGGCGACCAGGGCCGTGAGCCCCGCCATGGACACGGGCACCCCGCCGGGGGTCTCCCAGAAGGTGATCCGACGGTCCGCGATGTGCCGGTCGGCCCAGGCGCCGGGATCCTGGAGGCCGCTCTCGCCGATGTCCCGCACGAACTCCGCGTACCACCGCGCCAGGAGTCCCCGGTCCTGTCCGTCCGCGATCCGGCTCCGCCCCTCCGGCGCCGGCTCGGGCCGTCGCAGCTCCCCGAGCCGGTAGAGCCGCGTGCGCTCGTGGAGCCGCGGCGCCGTCCCCGTACGCGCCCGCCACGCCTCGGCGAACGCGGCGGCGGTCGCCTCGTCCGCGTTGACCCCGGGGACGGGGTCGCCCACGGCATGCAGATGGGCGGCCAGCGAACCGGCCTCCTCGGGCGCGAGGGGCGTGACGACCAGCCGGTGGGGCGGCGTCCGGAAGTAGGCGGCGCGCACCTCGCCGTCCTGTTCCAGCACCCCGAAGACCGGTGCCTCGTCCCCGTACACCCGGGGCCCCCGCGCGCGCAGCCCTTCGCACACGGTCAGGGGGACGGTGTGCGGAACGGGACGCGACCGCAGGAAGTCGCCGGCGCGGGCGAGGAAGGAGTGAACGTCGGGAAAGCGGTGCCACGTCGAGGTGTTCATGGCCCATCCTCCCGTGACGGGGGAGGGAAGCGCCTGCGATTTCCGGCTGTCTACTCGACGTCGATCCCGTACTCCGTGACCAACTCCTCAAGACCGCCCCGGTATCCCTTGCCGCCGGTGACGAACTCCCAGTCCCCGTTGGCCCGTCGGCGGAAGGAGCCCAGGACGAGCGCGGTCTCGCCCGGCCGGCCGTCCGAGACGTCCAGCTGGTCGAGCGGGGCGCGCTCGGCGTCGAGCAGCCGTATCCCGGCGTCGGTGAAGCCGGACAGGTCGGCGCCGGGGTTGGCGACGGGGTCGAGCACCAGCCGGTCCGCGCGCGACGGGAGCGCGTCGAAGCCGACCTGGAGCGCGGCCTTGTCGGGTGCCACGGGGATCAGCGCGCGCACCGAACCGTCGGGGGTGCGCGGGTTGTTGAAGAACACGAAGTGGTCGTCGTCCAGCACGCGGGTGCCCCGGCAGACGAGCGCGCAGACGTCCAGGGCGACGGAGCCGGACCAGTACATGCCGAGCACGTTGTGGTCGCCGTCGCGGTTCTCGTCGTCGCGGATGTCGTCGTCCGGGGCGGTCCGCTGGGCCGGGACCGGCCGCTCCCCGCCGCCGAGGCGCCCGCGCAGCCCGTGCCGGTGCAGCAGGTCGACCAGCTCGGAGCCCGGGACCAGCTCCAGCGGCTTGCCGTTGGCGAAGGTGTGCGAGCCGGGGCCGAACGCGGAGGTGGTGACAAGCACGCCCTTGTTGGCGCCGGTGTCCTGGACCGTCCCGTACAGATCGCGGACGGCCGTCGGCGGCACGGTGTTGCGGTAGCGCTTCACCTGGACGACGATCTTGCCGCCGCGTATCGGCGTCGGGTCCAGTGCGTCCACGTCGACGCCCCCGTCGTTGGAGCGCTGCGTGGTGACGGCCTGCATGCCCATCGCCCGGAAGAGCTCGGCGACCAGCGCCTCGAAGGCGAGCGGGTCCATCTCGTACAGGTCGGGCTCCTCGTCGCCGCCATGGGTCACGACCCCGTTGCCGACGTCCTCGGGGACCCGGCCCGGCCGCACCGCGGCGTACTGGTCGGGACGCGTGGACAGCTGCCCGCGCAACCCGTCCACCAGGCAGTTCACCGCGTTCACCTGCTCCAGGTGCAGCTCGTCGAACTCCGCCCGGGTCGCCATGACCGTGCCGAGGAACATCGGCATCCGCCGCCCGGTCGCCGGGTCGTGGTCGTCCACGAACCCGTTCAGCGCGACGGACTCCAGCGCGCCGAACTCGTCGGCGGCGAAGAGATCGCGCAGGACGAGCAGCAGGCACTGGGCGAGCACGTCCCGGTACAGGGCCCGGCGCTGCGTGACCGGCCGGGGCGACTCCTTCTCCTGGTCCGCGTTGATCAGGTACCGCACGGACTTCGCCTCGGGGACGACGTCGTACCGGGGCAGCTCCCAGTTCAGCACCAGCTGCCGCGCGCCCGAGTCGTACGCCGCCGACACCTGCCGGGGCAGCTCGTCGGGCCAGCCGGTGGAGGCGTAGAGCGCGGCGGAGAAGTACTCCACGGCCGCATCGGCGTCCCCGGCGCGCAGTCCCGCGGTCATCTCCGCGATCCCGGCGTTGTGGAGCCGGATCTCCGCCAGCCGCGCGTCCGCCCACTCCTGGTACTGCCGCTGATACGTGGCGAACTGCGCCTGCCGCTGCGCCTCGGCCGCCTGCGCCGCCTGCCAGTCCCGCTCGAACCGGGCCCGCGCCTCCGCCTGCGCCTGAGCCCGCCGCCCCGCGGTCCACCCGCCGCCCTGCGCCTCGTACCGTGCGGGGTCGGGCATGGGCACGGGGTGCGCCAGCGGCCCCGGCGCGAACGGCTCGACCAGCTCCGGCCGGGTCAGCGCCGACGCCCGGAACGCCGGCGCCCGGCACCCGGCAGCCAGCAGCCCCCGCAACGCCTCGACCCGGTCGTCCAACTCGCGCGTGCGCCGCCGCGCCTCGGCCTCACGCTGTTCCCGGTAGGCGGCCTTCTGCTCGCGCTGACTCCGGGCGACCTCGCGCTGATACGCCCGCTGCGCCCGCTCCTGGTCCCGCTGATACCGGGCTTGCGCCTCCTGTTGCCGCTGCTGCTGCCGCTGCGCCTCGGCCCACACGGCGACCAACCCATTGGAGCGACGACTCATCCCGCCCAGGCCCTCCCCCACAGCAGTGATGGCGCCACCTTAATCCGCGACGGGCCCGGGGCCCACGCAGTTGGCGGGGTTCGGGCAGAAGTGGGGGAAGCCGAAGGTGCGAGGATGACGCCATCCTTCGCGTGGACCTCATGGAGGCTCTGATGCCGCTCGCGCCGCTGCCGTACATCGACGAGCACGAGACGGTGATCGAAGCGGCGGCCGAGGCCGTCTGGCGAGCCCTGAGCGAGACCCTGGTCCGCTCCTTCGGGGGCCGGGGCGCGACCGCCTACGCCCGCTTAGTCGGCGCCTCCGACCGCACGGTCTCCGGCCCCCTCCCCCTGACCGAGGGGTCGACGCTCCCCGGCTTCCGGGTCACGGCCGCCGCCCGCCCGCACGAGCTGACCCTGTCGGGCGGCCACCGCTTCTCGACGTACACCCTGACCTTCCGGCTGGAAGCGCTCACCCCCACCCGCTCCCGCCTGCGCGCCGAAAGCCGGGCCGCCTTCCCCGGCCTGCCCGGCACCGCGTACCGCCACCTGGTCATCACGACGGGCGGCCACGCGCTGGGCATGCGACGCCTCCTGACGGCGGTCCGCCACGGCTCCGAGCAACGCCGAACGCCGACTCGGCCGAGCCCGTAGCCGACGCCGTCCCGGGCAACGTCGAGTCCGACGGCCACGGCTCGCTCATCACTCCGGTCGTCCCTACAACCTTCCGGCCCTTCCAGAAGTCTGAAAGAGCTGATTCGATCTTGATTCCTGGGGGGAACACATGAGAAGACGCACCCTCTCGGTGCTGTGCGCACTCGGCGCACTCGGTGGCGCGCTCGCGACTCCGACGGCGGCACAGGCGGCCGACCCGCTTCCGGGGAGCCTCTCGGTGCGGACCGACGAGACCCGGATCTACGTGGACTTCGGTACGTTCACGCTGCCGAAGGACCTGAAGGTACTGCTGCGCAAGCCGGGCACCGACACCCCGGTGGCGACCATCGACGAGTTCGAATTCCTGGAGGACCCGGACCCCTGCTCGCCGTCCTGCCAGGACGACACCGGTGAGACCACCGTCGGGACCACCCCGCTGCGCCTGGCGGACCTGGGCCAGTACGCGGTGGACGTCGAGTACGACGGTACCGAGGGTGAAACGATCCTCCACAAGGACGAGGCGGTCTTCGACTACCACCTGATCCCGCAGGTCAAGGCGTTCGAGGTGAGCGGGAAGCCGGACGTGGAGCACAAGACGGTGACCGTCAGGGCGGACGCGACGCTGCGCGACCCGCGCGACGGCGCCGAGACGCCGATGGCGAACGGCCGGCTGGTGCTGGAGACGACCGCGGCGAAGACGGGACTGACCACCGACGCCGCAGGGCATGTCGAGAGCTCCTACACCTTCACGGGCACGGAGAAGCACGACCTGGAGACGTATCAGAACGACGTCAAGGTGGTCCTCCGGCCGGCCGGCGCGGACGCCGCGCACGGTCTGACCCGCCAGGTCGAGGTCGGCTTCACCGTGACCGACATCACGCTGGACTCGTCCACGGTGCGGGGCGCGGACGGGACAGACGCTCCCCTGACCGGCCGGGCCACCTACAAGGACAACAACGGCGTCTCCAAGCCGGTCCCCGTCGGCACGCTGATGTCGGTGTACAACGTGCGGTCCTTCAGGACCGGGGAGGACGGTCGCTTCACCACCCAAGTCCCCGTCTACGGCACCCGACAGCAGAAGATCGCCCTCCACGGCACGCCGTGGCTGTCCACCACGTACATGCCCGTCAGCCCCGACCCCACGACGAGCGCGGGCTTCCACAGGGTGCCCACGGTCACCGTCAGCCGGTACAAGAAGGTCACGGTGTCGAGCGTCTTCGACCGCTACGACCTCCCGGCCTCGACGACCCTGAAGGTGAACCTCCAGTTCAAGGCGAAGGGCACCACGACCTGGGTCACCAAGAAGACCATCGACAGCCCCGCCGTCGCGGGCGACAGCTCCCGCACCGTCAAGGCCGCGGACCTGCCCTACCAGGGCGTGGGCGTCTGGCGGTTCCAGTTCCCCGGCACTCAGCAGATCCCGGCCGGGGACGCCCCGGAGTCGTACATCGTGTCCCGCCGGACGACGGCCTTCCCGGAGTTCAACGCGAACCCCGAGCCGGTCAAGGCGGGCGCCCCCCTCACGATCACCGGCAAGCTCGACACGCAGAACGAGGACAACGGGCAGTGGTCCGCGCTCGCCGGCGCGCGCATCGACATCTACTTCCGCGCGAAGGGCACGACCACCTGGGGCAAGGTCGGCGCCGCCGCGACGGGTGCTGACGGCAGGTTCAAGAAGACCTTCACGGCGGCCAAGGACGGCGACTGGCAGGCCAAGTACGACGGCGACGACTGGAGTCACTTCTCCGGCGACAGCCGCCTGGACTTCGTGGACGTCCAGCTCGCGCCCCGAGGCTCTTCCGGGAAGCTGGCGGGCGGGGATGCCACGCGGCGCGGAAGCGACGCGGCCTCGACGCGACGCTCGGCGTCCCGCCGGTGACAGCACTCCGGAGGACCCCAGCGCCGTGAGCGGCGCCGGCGGCGCCGCGGCCCACCGGGGCTCCCGCACACACGCGTGCGGATACGGCGCCCGCTCAGCACGGGTGTCCCGCGCGTCCCCCGCGGGCCGGGGTGTCGAGGCAGGTCACGAGCCGCAGCAACCGCCCGGCGGAGCCTCCTCGACAGTGGCCCCGACGGCCACCGCGGCAGGGGCGCCGAGCTGGATGAGCCGGGGCGCCGGGGCGCAGCATCCGCCGTCCCGGTCGGCCTCGGGGGCGTCGAAGAGGCCGGCGCCGCCGCACACCCCGGTCTCGGGCAGGGTCAGTTCGACGCGGTCGGCCGCGTCGAGGTCGCCGGCGAGCGCGGCGGCCACGGAGCGGACCTGCTCGTAGCCGGTCATGGCGAGGAACGTCGGGGCGCGGCCGTAGGACTTCATCCCGACCAGGTACAGGCCCTGTTCCGGGTGGGAGAGCTCGCGGTGGCCGTGCGGGTAGACGGTGCCGCAGGAGTGCTGGTTGGGGTCGATCAGCGGAGCCAGCTCGACCGGCGCCTGGAGGCGCTCGTCCAGGCCCAGGCGCAGCTCGTCCAGGAAGGACAGGTCGGGGCGGAAGCCGGTCAGCACGATGACCTCGTCGACCGGGTCCAGACGTCGGCCGTCCTCGCCGGCCAGGACCAGGCGGCCGTCGCCGGCGCGCTCGACGGCCTCGGTGCGGAATCCGGTGACCGCGTCGGCGTGCCCCTCGTCGACTGCGGCCTTGGCCGCCAGGCCCAGGGCGCCGCGGGCGGGCAGTTGGTCGGCTTCGCCGCCGCCGAAGGTGGAGCCGGAGATGCCGCGGCGCAGGACCCACATGCCCTTCGTTCCCGCGCCGTCGTCGGACTTCGCGAGGTCGGCGAGGGAGGCGAGGGCGGTGAAGGCGGAGGCGCCGGAGCCGATGATGGCGGTGCGCCTGCCCGCGTAACGGGCCCGGACGGCGGGGTCCTTCAGATCAGGGACGCGGTAGGTGATCCGGTCGGCGGCGGCCTTCTCGCCGAGCGCGGGCAGCCCGCTGCCGCCGGCCGGGGACGGCGTGGCCCAGGTACCGGAGGCGTCGATGACGGCGCGTGCGAAGAGGCGCTCCTCACGGCCGTCGGCGTGGACGACGTGCACGACGAACGGCTGCCGCTCGCGGTCGGCATCCACGATCCGGTCCCGGCCGGTGCGCGAGACACCGGTGACGGTGGCGCCGGTGCGTACACGGTCCCCGAGGGCGTCGGCCAGGGGCCGCAGGTAGAACTCCGCCCAGTCGCCGCCGGAGGGGTAGGCGGCCGGGTCGGGCCGTGTCCAGCCGGTGGGTGCCAGGAGCTTCTCGGCCGCCGGGTCGACGACCTCGCCCCAGGGGGAGAACAGGCGCACATGCGACCACGCGCGCACCGCGGCGCCGGCGGCCGGGCCGGTCTCCAGGACCAAGGGCTCGATGCCCCGGTCGACCAGGTGGGCGGCGGCGGCCAGGCCGGTGGGGCCGGCTCCGATCACGCCCCGCCCGCCCGGGCGGGCATGGGGCGGCCGGGCAGCGAGGAGTGCTCGGCCGGGGAGAACAGGTGCAGCGAGTCCCACATGTGCTGCCACGACCCGCCCCGCCCCGCCGCCGCGTCCAGGATCACGAAGTCCAGGCGCCGGCGGCGCAGGTGGTAGCCGGCGGCGAGCCCCGCCTGGCCACCACCGACCACCACCACATCCGTCCGCCGGGTCATGAGGCCGTCGTCACCGCGTCGGGGGCGTACCGCTTGCGCCAGGCGAGCGCGACGTGGACCAGGCCGATCAGCACCGGTACTTCGATGAGCGGGCCGACGACTCCGGACAGGGCCTGGCCGGAGGTGACGCCGAAGGTGGCGATGGCGACCGCGATGGCCAGCTCGAAGTTGTTGCCCGCCGCGGTGAAGGCGAGGGTCGCGGTGCGGTCGTAGGCCAGGCCCAGGCCCTTGCCGAGCAGGAACGTGCCGAAGAACATGACGGCGAAGTACACCAGCAGCGGCAGCGCGATCCGGGCGACGTCCAGCGGCTGCGACGTGATGGTCCTCCCCTGGAGGGCGAAGAGGACGACGATCGTGAACAGCAGCCCGTACAGCGCCCACGGGCCGATCTTCGGCAGGAACCGCCCCTGGTGGCGGGCCTGATCGCCGAGATCGCCCCGACCGAGCCGGAGGCGGCGGCCTGAGCCGGCCGCGAGACGCCGCCGCGAGCACGAAGGCCCTCCCGCCCGACGGGCGGAAGGGCCTCTGACCTGGTGTTTCTCTGTGCCCCCGGCAGGATTCGAACCTGCGACACCCGCTTTAGGAGTTCGGCCGGGGCTGCCTACGCGCCCTGGCGGACTCGGCCGCGGTTGCCGTCCAGGGCTCTCCAGGTCTGCTGTCGTGCAACGACGTTGATGTCAGGAGTGGATGTCAGCTCGCGGGTTGGGCATCTGCTCATCAGCCGGCCTGCGCGGTCGCGACAAAGCCGCGGCAGCCCGCCGGTCGTTTGCGTGCTTTTGCTCAATCGAGGCACGCAGTTCCTCAGGAGTCGGCCATGGCGCCTGCCGGTGGATCATGCGGTGACAGTTGGCGCAGATGAGAGCGAGATCGCTGAGCTTGGTGCGGCTTTCCCCAGCTACGTGCAGGGGCAGGACGTGATGGCACTCGATGTACCCGGCTCCGCGGTCCCCGTAGACCTTCTCAAAGTCGAAGCCGCAGGCCTCGCAAGCGAGCTGTCCGCCTCGCTGAAGAACAGAAGCGATCTTCTTCTTGCGCAGGCCCCTGTCCCGTTCGCGCGCCCTGTGCCAGCGCATGAGCAACCGCCCCTCAGGCGCGCTGAAGTCGTCGCCGAACTCCTCTTCCTCAGTCGGCACGAAGGACTGCAAGTCGCCGGTCGCGATGCCCTGCCGGATCAGCCTCGCGGCCTCGGTCATCTCCAGCGGCCGGGCAAGGAACTCGTGCAGCACCGCGACGTCCAGTGCGCCGCCGTTGGTGGGCTTCCCCTGGTACTCGGGGTGCCGGGTGGCGATGTCGAACGTCTTACGAGCGACACCGTTGGGGTTGCGGAACTTCTCGTTGCGGTCCGCCTCGGCGTGGATGGGAAGCAGCTGGAGCAGGGCGGACAGCTCCACGACCCGGGCGTCCCCGGCGTCCAGCCCCTTCCAACCGTTCTCCATCACCAGCTGACAGGCAAGGATGATCTCGTCGCGAGCCCAGTCCGGGTTCTTGACGGCTTTGACCTGGAAACCCAGCCGCTTGAGCCAAGCCGCGGCATGATCCTTCCCGCCGCTGAACTCGTCCGGCCTGAGGGCCCGCCCCTGATCCCACTTGTGCGCCACCCCGGCCACGGCCTTGGAGTCGTACTCCTGACCGTCATGAACCAGGACATAGGACCGCGCCTCCCCGAAGCCGTACTTCACCAGGAAGCTGTCACGACCCAACTCGTCATGCTCCGCCAAGACCTTGAGCACGGATTCTCGCGTAATCACTCCTCTTCGCATAGGAGGATCGTAGGGCCGAGCACTGACAGTGTCTCGACGGACCTCACCGCCAATGTTAGCTCCTTGGCCCAATTGGCCCGACAATGGGATAGCCATGCCAGATCCCGAAATCCCCTCTTTGCTGCGACTTCATTCGGATTTTCCGATCGGATCCTTGCCGAAGAATGCGCGAAACTTATCCGGCGTGTCAATTTCCTTCACGCAGCGCTCCACGTACGCCTTCGTGAAAACGTAATTATCGTGAGCCGCATTATAGAGGCAATAGCGATTATCGGTTCGTTCCTTACTCGGGTCACCCGCTGCCGGGCGCACGCCATGGATCTTCCACATCTGCGTGAAATGATGCTGCTGAAATACAAATGGAATGCGTGCGGCAATCGCGGCGCGAGCTTTAGAAGGTGCAAGCGCATCCTTCAAATAAATATCGCGCTGCTTTTCCGTGATGACAACCGTTCCCGTTCTGCTCCGATTGGTCAGATCCTGCCGCTCCTCATCGCTGAGGCTTTCCGCCTTGAGGAAGGTCACTGCCAGATCGGCTTCACTCTTCGACCCTTTGAGGGGAGTCAGTAGCACCCTGTACTCATATCGCTCGCTTTCCTTTACGGCATCAGTCAAATTGGCTTCGAAACGAGTAATATACGACCGCACTTTTGCTGGGAGCTTTTTCCTCAGATCAAGCTGCTGATCTACGCCTTCAGGGGTCAGCGATTGAACGAACACGGGGAACCGAAGCTCGCTGGAAAGGCTATGCTCTCCACCAAATCTAGCGACCACCTCGGCTTCGTAGTTGATCACCAATGCGTGAGCGCGCGCCCCGGTGGCCACGAGCAATGACTTCTGGAAGCGGTGCTCGATTTTATTGCGAATCCCGACGAAGAATTCAATATTTTTGCGAATCGGATCGCCTTCTGCGTACGCCTCTTCCGCGCAGCGCATTAGCTCCCAGGTTTTAACGTCACCATCCTTGGTTTTGAGTGGACGCCCGTCCTTGCCCTTATACGTGAAGTCGATCCCTTGCTTCTCGAATTCGGCATGGAGGAGATTCTGCCAGGCAAGGTGCATGTGAACGACGAAGTCGAGGTAGCTCCCCTTATCGCCTGGCCTGTTGTAGAAGTCGATGGCACTACAAGCCTGCCTGCGAGACTCTTGCAGGGTGTGCCACCAGCGAGGGCGAGGAGGCATTCTGCCCCTCCAATCGTGCCGTACCTGGACGTGGCCAGATTGTAGTACTTGAGCCTTAAAGGGGCACCCGATCTGTCTAAGGACAATTACGAGCAGCTCTACGTCCAGCACTTCGCGCCTTCACCCACCACTCACCCCAGCTCCCATCCCGTCCGCCTTCGGCCCACACACCGTGGAGCGGTCGTGGTTCAGGGCGTCAAGGTGGAGCGCGCCACTGTACGAACGACCTTGACGCCCTGGGCCGCGACTGCTCGGCTCTGCCTGGGTCGAAGGTGGTCGGGATGGGAGCCCCCACGACGCTCGCCACGCTCCGGCCGGCACTCGCGAACGGCGCCCCTGCCATCCCGGAGTCTGAGCGCCCCCGCCGGAGGCATCGTCTTGGAGCCGCGGGCTTGGTTCTCGTCTCATGCCCTCGGGCCCATCCACCGGGCGCGCGTCGGCGGCGGCAGCGCCGAGCGGGCCGAAGGCAGGAGCGCGGGCGCAGCCAGAGCCGGGAAGCGCGCCCGGCGGAGCGGAGCGCAGCCGGGTGCCTTGATGAGGTAGAGAAACCTGTAACAGCTCTCGGTGGCCGGAATCGGCGTCTTGGCGCCTCCGCTGGGGCATGGTGCGGTGGACTCCCGAACTGAGGGGGTAGATAGCCGTGCTGCAACAGGACTTGGTGGGCAATCGGCCGGGAGATGCGATCCGGAGGAAGCTCGCAGAACTGGAGCCCAACCGAGTGAAGAGGCCGTTCGCCCGTTGGTCGCCGGATCGGGAGATACGCAACTGGGCGTTAGGGCTGGTCGGTGAGCGTACGACTGGCCGGCGCCTGAACACTCTCAGACGACAGGGTTGGCGGGTTCTTCACTCCGTCCAGTGGCCCAGCGGGTCGGACATCGATCACCTGGTCATAGGGCCCTCGGGCATCTTTACCATCAACTCGAAGTGCCACAGGGGCAAGGCCGTCTGGTACGGCGATCACGCCATTACGGTCAACCGCGCCCCCACCAAGTACATCGTGGTCAGCGAGCACGAGGCTCGACGCACCTCGCGTGCTCTGTCAGACCACTGCGGGTTCCTTGTGCCTGTCCGCCCGGTCATCGCGATCGTGGGCGCGGCCAGACTCTCCGTGAAGAACGCGGCGCCTCCGGTTCTCGTCATCGATGGCGCCAGGGTGCACACAGTCCTCTCAGGACTCGCACCTGTGCTTCCGCCAGAGCGGGTTGAGCAGATATTCAGCGTTGCCCGCCGAGGCGAAACCTGGGCTGGGCGCTGAGGAGCCGCTACGCGTCAAAGGCGTATTCGAGGATGTATGAAGCGGAGTCAAGGGTCATCTCGTTGACCTCGACGGCACGCCCCTCGTCCGCAAACGCCGTCCGGCAGATCAGCATGACGGGCGTCCCGGTGGAGAGCTTCAATTGTTCCGCCTCGTCCGTCGACGGCATGCGAGACCGAATCTCCTCGCGGAAGTGGACTGGCTTGGAGCCGAGTTCAGTAAGCCGGGCGTAGATGCCGCCAGGCCCTGTGTCCTCCTGGGTGATCGCAGACCCGGCTACCAGGCTCGCCGGCAGGTACGACGTAGCGATGAGCACTGGCTTGTCATCCAGGACGAACCGTCGACTGCGTACGCACACGGGATCACCCTGCTCCACCCCCAGCACGCGCGCCACATGCTCCGGGGCACCCTGCTCGGTGACGCTCACCTGGTCAACGACCAAAGTCCGGTCTTCAGTGTCGACGGCCCAGACGGACCGGCCCTCGCCCCACTGGGACTGAGCCAAGCGCTTGATCCCCTGGCGACGCAGCGGACGAAACGACCGCACGAAGACGCCGGCGCCCTTGCGCGACTCGGCGATGCCTTCGCTCTGCAGAACGCCGAGGGCCTGGCGCGCGGTCATCCGGGCCACGCCGTGGCTGGCCATGAGGTCGTTCTCGCCTGGCAGTCGATCTCCTGGCTGGTACTGCCCGGACTGGATGGCGTCTCGCAGCTCATCGGCGATCCGTTGGTACTTCGGCTGCCGCTTGGCGCCCTCGGTGGACATGAGTGATCTCTTCCTCTCCTCTCTAGACAGCCTAGAGCTTTCTTTCACGAAAGAAACGTACGTCCCACGAGCGGAACGTGCTCGTTACGAACCGATCGCATGCCCTGAGGTGGCACAACAACACATCTCTAGACAGGTGTTGACGTCTCTAGAGATGAGCTGCTTCACTATAGATGTCTAGAGAGGTCGCCGGTTGGCGGTGGCCTCCTGAACAAGGGATGCGCTCATGCCGTCTTTCAAGATCGACGTTTCGACCGCTGTCGTGTTCGTGGCGACGCCTCCGACGCCGAAGCTCGTGAGCAAGCAGACCGGCGAGATCGCGGTGGACCGGGAGACCGGCGCCCAGCTCGCGACGGTGGGTCTGCTGATCTCGGACGAGGGGGAGGGCAACCTCTACCAGGTGACGGTGCCGAGCACGGGTGTCCCGGAGAGCCTGGTCCCCGGCACCCCGGTCACGGTGATCGGCCTCAAGGCCCGCGACTGGGAGAACACCTTCAACGGGCAGACCCGGCACGGGATCAGCTTCCGCGCGGTGGCCATCACGGCGGGTGTCTGACCATGTCGGACCTCTCAACGGTGATCGAGGTGGCGGGGGCCTTATCGGCCGCCGGTGGCCTCGGCTATGCGAAGGTTCGGTCTCCTCGGGTGTTCTGGTCGCTGGTCGGTGCCCCGGTTGCCCGGGTCCGGTTCACGGTGACGTACCGGGCGACGATGGATGTGTGCGGGCTGACGGTTCAGCCGTCCCGCCTGCGGGCGTTCATGGTCCGCAACGTGGCCCGTCAGGAAGTCCAGCCGGTACCCCCGAGGGTCCGCCGGGTCCGCTACTCCTCGACCGGGATGCGAGCGATGCTGCGCCTCCCGGCCGGCCTGGAACCCGCCGACGTATCCGCCGCCTCCGAGCGACTGCGCCACGCCTGGGGCGTCCACTCCGTGCACGTGGTCGAGGTGAAGCCGGGGTTCGTGGAATTGCGGATGACCGGCTACGACGTACTGCGCCGGGTGAAGATGCCCCGCCGCCTGCCCCGTGCCACCACTGCCGGTCCGCTGGTCGTCCCCGTCGCGCTCCGGGAGGACGGCACGGCGTTCGTCCGCGACTACCAGAAGATCCCGCACGCCCTGACGGTCGGGGCGAACCAGTCGGGCAAGTCGATGTATCAGCGCAACCTCATCTCCGGGCTGGCAAGGCTCCCGGTCGGTTTGATTGGGATTGACTGCAAGAGGGGCGTGGAGCAGGGCAGTTATGCGCCTCGGCTCTCCGCCCTGGCGGTGACCCCGGACGAGGCGGACGGGCTGCTAGAAGCCCTCGTGGCAGAGATGGAAGAGCGCTTCGACCTCCTCAGCTCTCACAGTGTCCCGGACATGTGGGGCCTGCCGACCAAGGTGCGACCGGTGCCGCTCGTCGTCCTGGTCGATGAGGTGGCGGAACTCTTCCTCGTCGCCGCGAAGAAGGACGAGGAACGCCGGGACCGGATGGTGATGCGCATGATCCGGCTCGCGCAGATGGCCCGTGCGGTCGGGATCTTCTTGGAGGTCTGCGGGCAGCGATTCGGCTCCGACCTCGGCAAGGGGGCGACCGCCCTCCGTGCCCAGCTCACGGGCCGTGTGGTGCACCGGGTCAACGACAAGCAGACCGCCGAAATGGCCCTGGGCGACATCGCCCCGGAAGCGGTCTTCGCCGCGACCACCATCGCCCCCGACCGCCCCGGTGTCGCGGTGGCCGGGGATGCCTCCGGCGGCTGGTCCCGCATCCGAACCCCCGCCATGACCCCGGCCGACGCGGTCGCGCTCTGCCAGGAGTACGCGCACCTCACCCCGCACCTCGCCGCTCTGGCCCCGTTCCAGCCGGCCGTTCACACCGCCCCGGCGCCGACCGCGCCGCTGCTGAAGCCGGTTCCGGTCACTGAGTAGCACCCCGCTCTTCCCGGTCGGCGTGACCGTCTCACGCCAGGTCCCTACCCCGCCCATGCCCGGAACCGGAAGGAACCCCCGCCATGGCACCTCGACGGACCACCCTCAAGCCCCCGCCCGTGGTCGAGAACGGTGACTGCAAGCCGTGCGGCGGGACCGGCAACGTGCCCACCACGGTTCGCGTCGGCCGCAAGCGCCGCCCAGTCGGACAGCAGGACGGCCTGTGCCTGAACTGCTTCGGCACCGGAACCGACCCCGACGCCTGACCCCCTCTGCTCCGGGTGCCGGGCGGTGACCACCCGCGTCCCGCCCGGCCCCGGCACCACCACAGATTGGAGGTGACCACCATGCCCCGCACCATCCGCCCGGACGCCGTGCTGGTTCAGGCCGTGATCGCCGGTGCCCTGTCCTTCTCCCACCTGCACGACCTGGCCGACGCTGCCGGACAGGACGGCTGGAAAGCCTGGGCCTACCCGATCAGCGTGGACCTGCTCCTGGTCGCCGCCTGGCGCCGGATGCGCACAGCTGCGGACAACGGCCCGGCCTGGGTCTGGTTCGTCATCGCCCTGGCCGCATCCCTCGGCGCGAACATCGCGACCGCCGGAATGCTCGACCTGGACAACGTCCCGCCCTGGCTCCGCATCCTCGTCGCCGGCTGGCCGGCCCTCGCCTTCCTCGGCGGCACGCTCCTCGCCCACACGCACACCGCCACCCCCACCGCTCAACCGGCGGCGACAGAAGCGCCGTTGACCGCCTCGACACCCGAGCCCGTCACGGTCGAGCGCGAGCCCGACCCGGCCCCGGACTCTGCGCCCGAACTCCCGCCTGTCACGGCTCCGACGGCCCCCGAACCTGCACCCGCCCCGGAACCCGTTGCGGCACCGGCGCCTGTCCCGGTGACTGTTCCGCCGGCGTTGCTGGACCACGCGCGGAAGGTCGCTGACACCCACCACGCCACGACCGGCAACCGGATCGACACCGCGACCCTGCGCACCCGCCTCGGCGTCCCCGCACCGCTCGCCGACGCCATCACCGCCCAACTCGCCTAACCCACAACCGGAAGGTTCGCTCAATGCCGCGTCCGAACCGCTTCACCGACGTGATCCGCATCGGCCCCGTGCAGGTCGGCACCCACCACGACGGCCGGGGCCGCACCAAGCACACCGCCGCCTGCACCGCCCCCGGCTGCAACTTCTCCGCCGACTACCTCAACCGCTCCGCCGCCGAACTCGCCGCCCGCACTCACCGCTGCAACCCCTGACGGGAGGAACCGTGTTCACCCCCAAGATCCCGCCCCCGGACACCGCACCCACCACCCCGACGACGCACCTCGCCCGACCGCTCACCGGCATCACCCACACCCCCGCCTGCACCTGCCACCACACCCCCGCCCCGGCCCCGGTCGCTCCGCCCGCTCGGCCGACCGTCCGGCTGACCCCGGGCTCCCTGATCCTCGCCGCCGCCGGCGGGACCGCGATGGTCCTGATCATCGGCACGGTCCTGGTCTCCATGCTCCTGGCCACCGCGATCACCGCCGCCTCGGTCGCGATCTGCGCCGTGGTCCTGCGCTCGCTCCTCAACAACAAGGCCCGGTGATCGGCATGGACCTGCCCATCGTCGCCGCAGCGTTACCCGCCCTCGGGTGGGCTCTGCACGGCAGCCTGCTCACCCACCGCCTGTCCACCGCTCGACGCGATCCGCTCACCGGCCTGCACACCCGAACCGGCTGGACGGCCCGCGCCGAACGCATCGCCACCCGCTCAGCCGACGCCGCCGCCCTGCTCGTGGACCTGGACGACTTCAAGGCCATCAACGACACCTACGGCCACTCGGCCGGCGACGCCGTCATTGCGGCCACCGCCGCACGGCTGACTGGCTGGGTCTCGGGCCATGGGATCGCGGCCCGTCTCGGGGGCGACGAATTCGCCGCCATCATCACCGACCCCGCCCGCACTCCCGGCTTGGCAGCGCTTCGCGAAGCGCTGCACCGCCCCGTCGCCTATGGCGGGCAGACGGTCCCGGTCGGCGCCTCGGTCGGTGTCTGCCACCTCGCCGACCTGCCCGCACGCACCCTCACCGACGCTCTGTCCGCTGCGGACTCGGCCATGTACGCGGTCAAGGGACGCGGCCGACGCAACAACACCCCGCGCGCTCGCTCTTAACGGCCCCCGGGGTGGCCTCAACCGCCAAGTTTCCGCCGCCCCGGGCGCCTCAACGCCTTCCAGATCTAGCTGACCCGAAAGGGAGACACCATCATGCCCCAGCGCACGACGCCCCGGCCGATCTGCGGCCACTGCGACGGCTTCCCCACCGTCGCCATCACCACCGGCACCCGCACCCCGGCCGGCGAGCACCGCACGATCACCGCCGACTGCCCCGCCTGCCACGGCACCGGCCACACCCTCCCCGCCGCCCGCACCCACGCCCGAATCGGGGCGTGACTGTCATGGCCGACCTGACCCCGACCCCGGACCGCCCCGGCCTCCACGTCAGCAAGCCGTCCCCGAACGCCCCGGCCACCGGCTCCGCCGTGTGCCACTGCGGTGCCACCGCGACCGCCACGGGTGATGCCCAGGTTAGGGCCCTGGTGGAGGGCTACACCGCGAACCACGGCCCCGCCCACAACAAGAACGGCGGCAACCGATGAGCACCCCGCTCCGGGCCCTGCGGGTGCTTGACCTGTTCTGCTGCCAGGGCGGCGCCGCTATGGGCTACCACCTCGCGGGCGTCGAGGTCACCGGCATCGACACCGCGCCGCAGCCCCGCTACCCCTTCCGCTTCATCCAGACCGACGCGATCCAGTACGTGCGGGAGCACGGGGCGGAGTTCGACTTCATCCACGCCTCGCCCCCGTGCCAGCGCTACAGCCGCGCCCAGAAGATCCAGCACCGCGACCACCCCGACCCTCATAGCTCCCACCCGCGCCGCACTCGAAACGACCGGCCGCCCGTGGGTCATCGAGAACGTGGAAGAGGCCCGGTCCGAGCTGCGTGACCCGGTGACCTTGTGCGCGGCGGCGTTCGGGATGCGGACCTACCGACACCGCCTCTTCGAGACCGGCGGCGGCTTCGCCTTCACCCCGCCCCCGCACCCCGCCCACCTCGCGCCCGTGACCAAGATGGGCCGCCCTCGCGCCGCCGGGCACTTCGCGCACTACGTCGGCAACTTCTCCGGCGTCGCTGAAGCCCGCAGCGACATGGGCGTGGGATGGATGAACCGGGACGGCATCCGCGAGTGCATCCCCCCGGCCTACACACACTGGATCGGCGCCGCGCTCCTCGCCTCCCGCCTGGAGGTCGCCGCGTGACCCAGTCCGCCACCGCGGCGGGCCTGGACCCGGCCACCCTCACCGACCTGCTGAGGGTGGCCGGGTCTCCCGGCTTCGACCGCCTCACCGAACAGATCCGCCGCACCGGCGGCTGCTCCCAACCCATCCACCTCACCGGCGCCACCAAGACCATCGACCGCGCAACCGGCACCCTGCTCCACCACTACAGCACCGACACCGAGCCCGGGGGACGGTTACGGATCGCCTGCGGCAACCGCCGCGCCTCCCGCTGCCCCGCCTGCGCCTGGACCTACGCCGGCGACACCTACCACCTCATCCGCGCCGGCCTCACCGGCGACCCAGACAAAGGCACCCCCACAACGATCCGCGATCACCCCCGCGTCTTCGCGACGCTGACCGCCCCCTCGTTCGGCCCGGTCCACAACCGGCCCGGAAACCGGCCCTGCCGCTGCGGCACCAGGCACGCTGAGGACGCCCCGGAGTTGGGCACACCCCTCGACCCCGACCGGTACGACTACGCCGGCGCCGTGCTCTGGAACAACCACGCCTCCGACCTCTGGCGCTACTTCACGATCTACCTCCGCCGCGAAATCGCCAAGCGAGCCGGCCTCACGCAGAAAGCCGCCCGCGAACAGTCCAAGGTCTCCTTCGGCAAGGTCGCCGAGTACCAGAAACGCGGAGCCGTCCACTTCCATGCCGTGATCCGCTTCGACGGCCCGGAAGGACCGGACACCCCGCCCCCGGCCTGGGCCACCCTCACCCTGCTGGAAGACGCGATCCGGGCCGCCGCCGCACGCGCCGAAGTCACCATCCCCGCGAACGAGGAAGCCGGCTTCCCAGCGGAATGGGTGCTGCGCTGGGGCACACAGCTCGACGTCCAGCCCATCGGCGCCTTCGGCAACGGCGAGGACTTGACCGAACAGGCCGTGGCCTCCTACGTCGCCAAGTACGCCACCAAAGCCGCCGAGACCACCGGCACCGTCGATCACCGGATCGGCAACAAGGAAGCGCTGATCCTCCTCGACGTGCCCGAGCACCCCCGCCGGCTGATCGAAGCATGCCTCGACCTGCACCACGCCTACCCGGACCGCAAGCTCCGCGACTGGGCCCACATGCTCGGCTTCCGCGGCCACTTCTCCACCAAATCCCGCGCCTACTCCACCACCCTCGGCGCCCTCCGCCAGACCCGCGCCGACTACCGCGCCGCCGAACAACGCGCCGCCCTCGGCCTCCCCGACCCCGACGACCACCCCGAAGCCACCACGCTCACCCTCGCCCACTGGGCCTACGCCGGCCACGGCCACACCCCCGGCGAATCCTGGCTCGCCGCCAACATCCACCGCGACATCCAACACAACCGCGAAACCGCCCGCGAACACCGCGCCGAACTCATGGACCAACTCGCCCTGGAAGGAACCGACACATGACCACCACCACCGCCGAACTCCTCACCGTGCCCCAGGTCATGGCGCGGCTCAAGCTCGGACGCTCCACCGTCTACGACCTGATCCGCTCCCGTCGGCTGGTCTCCATCACCATCGGCCGTTCCCGCCGCATCCCCGCCGACGCCGTACGGGACTTCATCGTCAACGAGATCGAGGAAGCCGCCTGATGCCTCCCCAGCGCAAGCGCAATCCCAACGGCGCCGGCACCATCACCAAGCGCAAGGACGGCCGCTATCAAGCCGCGGTCTACGTCCTCCAGCCGGACGGCACCCGCGCCCGCAAGTTCGCCTACGGCAAGACCTGGGCCGAGTGCGACACCAAGCGCCGTGATCTGCTCGCCAAGGTGGACCAAGGCGTCCCCGTGCCCACGCGGTCGGCCAAGCTCTCCGAGTGGCTGCCCTACTGGCTCGACAACGTCGTGAAGCCTCGGCGCAAGCTCAGTACGTACGACAAGTACGAAGCACACGTGCGGCTGTACCTGGTGCCCATGGTCGGAGGGAAGCGGCTGGAGTCGTTTGGTGTTGCTGACGTCCGGCGCCTTCTTGTTCAGCTAGAGAAGAGGACCACTGCTGCTACGGCCAAGGAATCTCACCGGGTACTCCGCACGGCCCTCACCGCGGCCTGTCGGGAAGAGCTGATCACTCGGAACGTAGCGAGCCTCGTTGAACCGCCACGGGCGAAGTCGCGAGAGCTGAGCCCATGGTCCCTGAATGAGACCCTGACGTTCCTGGCTGCTGCTCGTAAAGATCCGCTCTACGCGGCGTTCGTTCTCGCGATCACCATGGGCCTGCGGCGTGGGGAACTGATCGGGCTGCGTTGGACGGACGTGGACCTGGATAACCGAGTCCTCTATGTCCGCCAGCAGACCCAAAGGCGACGCGGCGTCCTCTATGACGATGACCCCAAGGGGCGACGCCGACGGGCTGTGCCGCTGCCGGCCATGTGCATCGCGCCCCTCCGCTGGCACAGGATGCGACAGGTCGATGCCAAGGTGCGCGCGGGGGAGTCGTGGCAGGAAAGCGGGCATGTCTTCGTTACTCGGACCGGTCGCCCGGTGGAGCCGCGGAACGTCTACCGCTCCTTCACCCGCGTTGCTGAAGCCGCCGGCCTGCGGGTGATCCGTCTGCACGATGCTCGGCACGGCTGCGCCACGATCCTTACAGCGGCCGGCGTGGCTCCTCGTGTCGTGATGGAGATCCTTGGTCACAGCCAGATCAGCATCACGATGGACGTCTATACGCACGTCGTGCAGGACACGCAGCGGGAGGCGATCAGCCACATGGACCGGCTGCTCAGGAGGCGGCCCGACCGTGAGTGACCGCCGCCGTTGATGTCAGTAGTAGATGTCAAAGGCCACCTAGGAACGTTCCTAGGTGGCCTCTTCCCTTGTGCCCCCGGCAGGATTCGAACCTGCGACACCCGCTTTAGGAGAGCGGTGCTCTATCCCCTGAGCTACGAAGGCGGGGATCTGTCGGAAAACGTGACTGAAACCCTCCCTGAAGGGGACGGATCCAGACTGTCGGCTCCCCGGCAGCTCCATGGTGGGCAGGCGCGGAGGCCTGCGTCACCGCGGACAGTGTAGCGGGTGGCGGTTCTGGGGGCGGCAACCCCTGACAGGCAGGCGGAGCCATCGTCGGGAGGCGGGTGGCGTGGGTGTCGGCGTGGGCGTGGTCCTAGACCGTCAGGTTGAGAGCCGCTGCGGATCCGAGCGGGCCCCGATATCTCCATCTGAGCAAGGTGCGGCGGAGGGGAAAGGGGGACCCTGTGATCTGCCGGCGGCTCGTGGCCGCCTTGCGGTGCTGTCACGTATGCCCCGGCCCACCCACCGCGGGGGATCGGTTCCTGGGTGGGCCGGGGCTACTCGCCTCGTTCACTGGATGGGAAGTCGAATTCCGGTCCAGAGAGCGAGAGTTCATGTGAAATCTGACGGTATCTCCGTCGATGTGGTCGAGGTCTGACCGGAGTTGGCCGGAGCCGCGGCGGACGTTCCCTTGTGGCGCGAGGGCCACCACACTCGGTCGCCGAGCAGGAGCACCAGTGCGGGGACCTGGAACGAGCGGACCAGGAGCGTGTCGACGAGAACGCCGATTCCGACAGCGATGCCGACCTCCGCGACCGTCACGTCGGGGAGTTGGGCCAGAGCCGAGAACGTCCCGGCGAGGACGAGACCCGCTGCTGTGATGACTCCGCCCGTGGCCGTCAGGCCCTTGAGGACGGCGGTTCTGGTGGTGCCGTGGGCGCGTTCTTCCCTGATGCGTTCCATCAGGAAGATGTTGTAGTCGACGCCGAGGGCCACAAGGAACACGAAGATGTAGATGAACATGTCGCCGGCGACGCCGCCGAAGTCGAAGACGTGGTCGAAGACCAGGGCCGACAGGCCCAGCGACCCGGCGAAGGAGAGGACGACCGTTGCCATGAGCATCAGCGGGGCCACGATCGAGCGGAGCAACAGGCCCAGAATGATCGTCACGGCGTCCAGCACAAGGGGGACGATGCGCTTGGTGTCCTCGAGCGCGGCGTCCTGGTAGTCGGTCTGTACCGCAGGGGTGCCACCGACGAGGATGTCGCCGTTCTGCTGACGGAGCTCGGTGCGCAGGGCCTTGATCGTGCTGCGGGCCTCGTCGCCGTAAGGGTCCATGGACAGTTCGACGGAGAGAGTGCGGCGGCCCTGGAGCGGGTCGTCGGGGGCCGCGGCGGCCACGCCGTCGACCGCCTTCGCCGTCGTGACGGCCCGCTGCACGTCAGTGCTGTCCGCGCTGGTTGGCAGGACGACGGTCAGTGGAGCGGACACACCAGAGGGGAAGTGGTCCTGCAGGACACGCTGACCGGTGACCGACTCGCTGTTCGGCGGCACCTTGTCCAGCGGGTCGGCGCTGCTGGACAGGCTGGTGAGACCGGTGGCCGCTCCGGCGAGGAGCAGAGTGACGGCGATGGCGGCGAAGTGCGGGAGCCGGCCGACGAAGGCGGCGATGCCGCGCCAGACGCGGTGGTCGCTCGCCCCCTGCTCCCGGCCGGGGCGCGGAGCGCGCGGCCACAGCAGCCAGCGTCCGCAGCACACCAGCAGCGCCGGAAGCACCGTCAGCATCGCGGCCAGGGCGACGACGACGCCGGAGGCGGCAATGGGCCCCAGGCCCCGCAGCCCGGCCAGGTCCGCGATCATCAGGCACAGCAGACCGGCGGTGACCGTGCCCGCGCTGGCCACGAGCGCGGGGGTGGTACGCCGCAGGGCCTCGGCGATCGCCTCGTGCTTGTCCTCGTAGCGGGCGAGTTCCTCGCGATACCGGTTGAGGAGGAGCAGGGCATAGTCCGTCGCCGCACCGAAGACGAGGACGATGAGGATCGCCGAGGAGATGTCCGTCACGGACAGGCCGGCCTTCGCCAGACCGTACGCCGCTCCGCGGGCCACCTGCACCGCGAGGACCGAGCCGATCAAGGGGATCAGCCACAACACCGGACTGCGGTACGTGAGCAGCAGCAGGATCGCCACGATCACCATGCTGGTGAGCATGAGCGCGGCGTCCACGTCTCCGCCGTCGTTGTCGACATCGATGGCGGCCTCACCGGCCACGTGCACGTCGAGCCCCGGTCGATGCGCCTCCGCGAGCGCCGACTCGATGTTCTCGCGCAGGCCGGCGACCGCGTCGGCGACGATGTCGTCGTCCTCGTGGACGGGCTGGATGTCCACAGTGAACAGGGCGGCCTTCCCGTCCTCGGACACCTGAACGTCGCTGGGTCTGCCGACCCCGGCCGGCCCTGAGGCCGTGGCGTCGGTGCGGACGCCGCGGGCGGCCCGGACATCGGCGTCATCCAGGGAACCGCTGCCGCGGGAGAAGACGATCACGGCCGTCTCCGCGCCTGGCCGGTCCGGATCGGGCTCGGCGAGCTGGGCTACCTTGCTGGAGTCGAGGCCGCGGGGGAGGTAGGCGGCGGCGTCGTTGCGCTCCACGTCGCCGAGCTTGTCGGCGAGGGGGGTCGCGACGACCGCCAGGATGATCCACAGCAGCAGCACGGGCCACTTGGCGCGCCGCACGACGGTGCCGAGGCGTGTACGGGCGGACGTGGGCGGCAAGGGCTCGATGCGCGGGGGAGTCTCGGTTGACGTGTAACGCATGCTCCTAATGTCAGCGCACGGGCCCTGTGCAGGGCGTCACCTATCGGAATGCTCTTGGCGAGCTGCGATCTAGCTCGGAGGGACCACGGTCTCGGCGTCAGCCGCCCCGAGCGCTCACTCGCAGGAGTGATGCCAAGGCAGATCAGGCCCCCTACCATCTTCCCGGTGAGCACGATTCGCCTGCCCGCGACTGGGCTCGTCGAGTTTCTGATCATCGTGGGCGCGACGGTCCCGGCCCTCATCGACCAAAGCTCCACCGACTCCTCACCCACGGCATGGTGGGCGCTGTCCGCGTACACCGTCGTCGCCGCGGGGGCCCTTGCCCTGCGCCGGATGCGACCACTGCTCGCCTTCGCGACCATGTTGGTCACGCTGGCCGTCGCGGAGATCTCGTGTGCCTCGCAAGAGGTCCAGATGAGCAACCTCGCCGTGCTGTCGCTGGCCTTTGCCGTCTACGCGATCGGCGCGTACTGCACGGTGCGCATCGCAGTGACCACGCTGGTCGGCGGAGCCGCGGTGGTGTGCATCGGACTGGTCGTCAACCATGCGACCGCGCCGACGGACTGGCGCGGTGGATCGGACGTCTTCGCGACCATCGCTCCCCTGCCGGTGGCCTGGGCCCTGGGCGTGGTGTCCCAGAGCCACCAGCAGGCATTGCTGGCGGCTCAGCAACGGGCCGCCGACAGCGCACGGGAGCGGACCCACCTGGCCGAGCAGGTGGTGGCGGCGGAGCGGGGACGCATCGCGCGCGACATGCACGATGTCGTGGCGCACTCGCTCACGCTGCTCGTGGTGCACGCCGAGACGATCCGGGCCCGCTCCGGTGATCTGCCGCCGTGGGCCCGCGAGCAGATCGACGCCCTGGCGGTGGCTGGGCGCCAAGCCACCGTGGAGATGCGTGAACTGCTGGGCGTGCTGCGGAACGGAACAGCGGAAGAGGCACCGCGCACGCCCGCACCGACCCTCGCGGACGCGCCCTCATTGGTCGAGGCGGCGCAGGTGGCAGGCAACGCCGTGGAGCTACGCACTCATGGGGATCTCGCGGCGTTGCCCAAACCGGTCCAACTGACCGGGTACCGCGTTCTGCAGGAGTCGCTTGCCAACGCCCGCCGCCACGCGCCTGGTGCACGGGTTGCTATCGACCTGACGGCGGACAGCAGCCGTCTCGATGTCGAAGTGGCGTCAGGACCGCCTCCGCGCCCCGGCGCCTTGATGCCCGGCGAGGGCATCGGTCTGATCGGCCTGAAGGAGCGGGTGGCGGCGCTGGGCGGGACCTTCTCCGCGAGGGACGTGCAAGGCGGCTTCCGTGTGGTGGCGTCCATTCCCATCTCCCGTCCTGCGACGGAAAGACGGGGTGCACAGTGACTGACGAGCCGGGCACCATCACGGTCGTGATCGCGGACGACGAGCGGGTCGTACGGGACGGCCTGCGCATGATCATCGAGACGCAGAGAGACATGTCGGTCGTCGGGACCGCCGGTGATGGCGAGCAAGCTCTGCGCCTGGCCCTCGCACTGCGCCCGGACGTCCTGCTGCTGGATGTGCGGATGCCGGGGCGGGGCGGTCTGTGGACCCTGACTGAGCTGTCCCGACGAGGTGCCACCGAAGCCGGGACGACCAACACGCTGATGCTGACCACCTTCGACATGGACGAGTACGTGGACGAGGCGCTCGCACGAGGAGCGAGTGGGTTTCTGCTCAAGAGCGCGTCGTATGAGGAGCTGGTCGGGGCAGTGCGGGCGGCGGCGAGGGGGGAGGGAGCGCTCAGCCCGCGTGTGGCCCGCCGCATTATCGACGGTTATGTCGCAGACCAGCTCGGCCAGAGCGACAACGGCGCTGAACGACAGCGGCTCAACGGCCTGACCCCCCGGGAGCTGGAAATCCTCCATCTGCTCGGGAAGGGGTTCAACAACGCTGAGATCGCCCGTCAGTTGGTCGTCTCCGAGCACACGGTGAAGTCGCACGTCAGCCGACTGCTCGCGAAGACGGGGTGCCGCGACCGCGGGCAGGCCGCCGTGCTCGCGCGGCAGACACTGCCCGATCCCCGGGGGCGTGAGTGAGGGAGTCCTCGTGTCAGATGTCGCGAATACTGCGGGCCAGGGCTGCCGCCTGGCCCCTGTCCCGGCATCCGGTTTTGGCCAGCAGCCGGCTGACGTGCGACTTCACCGTGTGCTCGGAGATTCCGAGACGGCCCGCGATTTCCTGGTTGCTGTACCCGTCGCCCAACAGGGTCAGGACGTCGCGCTCGCGCGAGGTCAGGTCCGCGATCCTCCTGGCGTCGTCAGGGCTGACCGCCGGGCTGCGCCGACCGGCCACGTACCCCTCGATCACTCGACGCGCCACGCTCGGGCTCAGCGAGCCCTCGCCCCGGGCAGTGGCCCGGACGCCGGCGATCAGTTCCTCGTACGAACTGCTCTTGAGCATGAACCCCATGGCGCCGGCGCCCAGCGCCTCGTCCACGAATTCGTCCATGCCGAAGGTGGTCAGCATCAGTACGTGGGTGCCGCCGTTCCCGAGGAGTCGCCTACGGGTCAGTTCCTCCAGAACCCATATCCCGTCGCCGGACGGCATGCGGACGTCGAGCAGGAGCACCTGGGGGCGCATGGTCTCGCAGATGCGAATGGCCTCATGGCCGCTCCCGGCCCCCTCGATCACGGCCAAGTCGTCCTGTGTCTCCAGAATCAGCCGGATCCCCTCGCGGACGACAGGCTCGTCATCCGCGATGACCACCGTGATCCGCCCGCTGCCCGACGCCGTGGCGTCACTCGGGCCCACGCTGCCGTCGGGTCTCATCCATGCCACCTCAGTATCACGGGCCAACGCTATGCCGTTCCTGGGAAGTTGAGGGCGGGTTCCGCTCAACACACAGGGTTCCCGCGTTGGCTGGAGGACCGGCGACTGGATCACTCCTGCGCCACGCTGTCCGCGCCCCTCAGCACAGCGATCGTGCACCGCAGCCGCCTGGGCTGGCTGGACAATCTCCGGGTCGCCCTGACCGTGCTCGTCGTCGCCCACCACGCCGCCCAGCCCTACGGACCCGCCGACTGGTGGTACGTCAGGGACCGCTCCCACTCGGGGGCGCTCGCCACCCTCTCCGCGGTGAACGGGACGTTCTTCATGAGCCTGTTCTTCTTCGTCTCGGCGGTTTTCATCCCCGCATCCCTCGAACGGCGCGGCGCCCGCCGCTTCCTCACCGGAAGGCTGCTGCGGCTCGGGGTGCCGCTCCTCGTGGGGGCGCTGACGATCGTGCCCGGCCTGATGTACGCGTACTACGTCCACTACCGCGGCTACGCGTCAATCTCCTTCGCGCGCTACTTCGCCGACGTCTACCTCGGCCTGGGGGACCAACCTGCCGACTGGACCGGCCCGTCCTGGCCCGACCTGCAGTTCGGCCACCTGTGGTTCATCCAGAACCTGCTCGCGTACAGCCTGCTCTACGTCCTCTGCCGTCAGGCCGCCCGTCTCCTCACCCGACGCCGTGCCACCTCGACCGTGCACGGCGGCCGTGTCCCCGGCCATCGCGAGCTGGCGCTGCTGGTGGCTGGACTCGCCGTCGCCACCTTCTCGATCCGACTCCGGTACCCCCTGGACACCTGGGTGCCGGTCCTGGACTTCCTGCAGGTCGAGCCCGCGCGGGTGCCGCAGTACGCCACCTTCTTCGCCCTGGGAGCAGCCGCGCACCACTATGGCTGGCTCGATCGCTTCGACGCCCGCACTGGTTGGCTGTGGCTGGTGGGGAGTCTGGCCGGTGTCGCCCTCCTGTTCGCCGCAGGACCGGAGTCCGCCCTCTTCGGTTCCGGCGGACTCGACGCCTCGTCGGCTGTCTGGGCGGTATACGAAAGCGCGCTCTGCGTGGGTCTGTGCGCCGGCCTGCTCACGCTCTTCCGGGAGGCCATGACGCACAGCGGGCGACTGTCCCGGGAACTGGCCGCAGGGGCCTACACCGTCTACATCATTCATCTGCCGCTCGTGGTGACCGTTCAGTACTTCCTGGCCGGTCACGACCTGTCCGCGGTGGCGGCATGGGGAACAGTGTCGGTGATCGCGATTCCGTCGTCCTTCCTCGCGGCGGCAGGACTGCGCAGGCTCCCGGGCCTCCGGCGCGTGCTCTGACGGGCGCGTCACCCCAGGGCTGTCAACGGCGGAGGGACCGCGGCCCCGGTACGTCCATCAGACGGCCGGGGCACGGCGCCGCCCGCGACGGCGCGGACCCCGGAGGTCCTAGGGCCGCGTCACCTGCACCCGGTAGTCACCCTCGTCGTCCTTCTCCAGCACCGAGATCCGTATTCCGTTCGCCCGGTCCGTGAAGGTGTCGCCCGGCTGGTACGGGGCGTCCGAGAGTTCGGCGTGGACGTTGGGGAGGCGGGTGCAGCCGGGGCTGTCCTTGGTGCTGTCGGCCACCGAGATCGGGCCCTGGCCCGTGTCCACGTCGGAGCTCACCTTGTAGATGAGGACGCCGGGGCGGCAGACCGCCTGGTCGTTGCCCGCCTGGGTGCGGACCTCCACCGCGTAGCCGGACTCGGCGGTCAGGGGGACGAAGGCCAGCTTCAGGCCGCCCCGGGTGGCCAGGGGCTGCAGGACGTGGTCCGTGGTGCCGGGGCCGGCGGCGCAGCTGACCTGGTCGTTGTCCAGCCAGCCGAGCTTCCACTTGTGCCAGCCGAGCAGGTCGTTGTTGACGCCCCAGTCCTCGGACATGATGTCCCAGTGCCCGACGGAGCCGCCGCCCTCCATCGTGTAGAGGTCGGGCAGGCCGAAGACGTGGCCGTTCTCGTGGGGCAGGACCCGGTAGCCGGTCTGGGCGTACGAGCCGGACCCGTCGTCCTGGCGGCTGTAGACGAACGAGGTGTTCGACAGCGGCACCCCGTCCGCGATCGGGGCGTCGTCGTTGCCCGAGAACGTCACCGAGAGCACGGTGTCCAGGGCGGAGGGCCCGGCGTTCGGGGTGACCAGGATGTTGACCAGGTCGTACGCGTCGAAGTCCACCTTCGGGTCCGCGGCCGCCACGATGTCCTGGACCAGGTGGCGGTAGCCCGGCTCGTACGGGGAGCCCCGCTCGATTCCGTACTCCTCGAAGGGCAGCGGCATCCGCAGCCACGAGCGGATCGGCGCCTCGGGTATGTAGGTGAGGCGGCCGTAGGAGCTCGTCCGGAACCACTTCGTGGTCTGCGGGAAGAATTCGGCCAGCCGGTCCGTGGCCGGCTCGGTGCCCTCCGCGTCCGGGAAGTCGATCATGAGGTTCAGCGCGCGGACGCGGCCGGTGGAGCGGGCGTAGCCGGGCTGCGTCGGCATGCCCTCCGACATCTGTACGCCCATGGCCGACGCGATCCGGCAGGGGCCGAGCCCCGTGGCCAGGGGGGCGGTCGCGGCGGGGCCGGCCGACGCGGGGCTCTGGAGGGGCAGCGTGCTGCTCGCGGTCGCCAGGGCCGCTATGACCAGGGCCGTTGCAGCGCCGAGAGCGACCGGGCGGCGGTGCTTGCGTATCCGGTGGCGGGGCTGCTGCATCGAGGCGCCTTCCGGTCCGCGGCAGCCGGCCGACCCCGGCTGCGCTCTGCCGCCAGCCTCTGCCGGGTGATCGCGGGGCGCTCGCTGGGTGCGCCGTTCGGCTGGTTTTCCAGTGACCGCGGTGTGCGTGACGCGGGTCACAAAGTCACGGGAAATAAACGGGGAGCCTTTCCCCGTTTGCACCGGTGTCCCCGCGAAACGGGGAAGCGGTCCCCGGTTGTTTCTCCGGCCGGGCCGCGACCGAAGCCCAGAAGGACAGGAGCACCGCCGTGGCCACCACCGCACCCGCGCAGCCCCGTACGCCCAAGCCGAGGGCCGACGCGCTGCGCAACCGGGAGCGGATCGTGGCGGCGGCGCGCGAGATGTTCGTCGAGTTCGGGCCCGACGTGCCCCTCGACGAGGTCGCCCGGCGCGCCGGAGTCGGCAACGCGACGCTCTACCGGAACTTCCCCGACCGTGCCGCCCTCGTTCACGAGGTCGTCCTCGCGGTCACCTCCCGTACCACCGACCGCGCCGAGGAGGCCGCCGCCCACGAAGCGGACCCCCTCGCCGCGCTCACCCGCTTCGTCCACGCGGCGGCCGACGAACGCATCGGGGCCTTGTGTCCCATGCTCTCCGGCGGCTTCGACAAGGACCATCCCGAACTGCTCGCCGAGCGCCGGCGCCTCGAAGAGGCCGTCGAAGGGCTCGTCGCGCGCGCCATGTCCGCGGGGCGCCTGCGCACCGACATCGCCGTCGGTGACGTACTGGTCGCCCTCTCCCAGCTCACCCGGCCGCTGCCGGGCATCGCCTGCCCGAACATCGACCGGTTCACCCACCGTCACATCCAGCTGTTCCTGGACGGACTCGCGGCCCCGGCCCGGTCCGTGCTCCCCGGAACGGCGGCGACCTTGGAGGACCTGCGGCGCCGCACGTGACGTGATCCGCGCCCGCCCCGCTCCCTGCCCCCTTACCTGAAGCCTCTCTCTCAGCCGAAGCCCGACAGACGTTCCGACGACTTCCCGACGGACGCTCCGACGGACGTCCCGTCAGACGTTCCGACAGCCGTCCGTCACACCTTCCGTCAGACCTGCCCTCAGCCGTGCCCGCGCCAGCGGAACGCACGGTTCGCGATCTCTCGCGCCCTCGCCCGCCCCTAGGTGGCTACTCCCATGTCAAAAACAGCTGATCTCCGACTCCCCGACCCCAGTCGCTGGAAGGCCCTGGCCTTCATCGCGCTCGCGCAGCTGATGGTGGTGCTCGATGCCACGATCGTGAACATCGCGCTGCCGCACGCCCAGACCGCCCTCGGCATCACCGACGCCAACAAGCAGTGGGTCATCACCGCCTACGCCCTCGCCTTCGGCGGGCTGCTGCTCTTCGGCGGGCGCATCGCCGACCTCTGGGGCCGCAAGCGCACCTTCGTCGTCGGCCTGATCGGCTTCGCGCTGGCCTCCGCGCTCGGTGGCGCGGCGCAGAACCAGGGCATGCTGTTCGGTTCCCGCGCCCTCCAGGGCGTCTTCGGCGCGCTGCTCGCCCCGGCCGCGCTCTCGCTGCTCGCGGTGATGTTCACCGACGCCAAGGAGCGCGCCAAGGCGTTCGGCATCTACGGGGCGATCGCCGGTGGCGGTGGCGCCGTCGGCCTGATCCTCGGCGGTTTCCTCACCCAGACGCTGAACTGGCGCTGGACCTTCTTCGTCAACATCCCCTTCGCGATCGTCGCCGCCGCCGGTGCCTACTTCGTCATCCGCGAGCCCGCCGGCAGCCGCAACCGCTCGCCGCTCGACGTCCCGGGCGTGGTCCTGTCCGCGCTGGGTCTGGTCTCGCTGGTGTACGGGTTCACCCGCGCCGAGTCCGCGGGCTGGTCGGACGCGCTGACCGTCGGTTCGTTCGTCGCCGCCGGCGTGCTGCTGCTGTCCTTCGTCCTCACCGAGGCCAAGGTCAAGTCGCCGCTGCTCCCGCTGCGCGTCGTGATGGACCGCAACCGCGGCGGCGTCTACCTCTCGCTGGGCCTGGCCGTCATCGCGATGTTCGGCCTGTTCCTCTTCCTGACGTACTACCTCCAGGTCGTCCAGGGTTACTCGCCGATCAAGACCGGCTTCGCCTTCATGCCGATGATCGCGGGCATGATCACCGGCTCCACGCAGATCGGCGCCCGGCTGATGACCCGGGTCCCGGCCCGCACGCTGATGGGTCCCGGCTTCCTGGTCGCAGCCGTCGGCATGCTGCTGCTCACCCAGCTGGACGTCGACACCTCGTACGCGGCGGTCATCCTGCCCGGCCAGCTGCTGCTGGGCCTGGGCATGGGTACGGCGTTCATGCCGGCGATGTCGCTGGCCACGCACGGTGTCGAAGCGCGTGACGCGGGTGTCGCCTCGGCGATGGTCAACACCTCGCAGCAGGTCGGCGGTGCGATCGGCACGGCCCTGCTGAACACGATCGCCGCCTCGGCCGCCACGGCGTACGCCACGTCGCACGCCGCGCTCGGCGCCGAGAACCCGGAGCTGCTGAAGCTCCAGTCGATGGTGCACGGCTTCACCGGTGCCATCTGGTGGGCCGTCGGCATCCTGGTGGTGGCCTCCGCCATCGCGCTGACCTTCGTCAACGCGGGCCGTCCGACCTCGGCGGGAACGTCCGGAGGCTCCGCTTCCGGTGACGCGGAGGGTGTCGAGGACGAGATCAGGGTCCCGGTCGTCGCCCACTGACCCCGGCCGCCCGCGCGGATGCGTTTCTGCCCCGGTTCCCTCGTACGAGAGGACCGGGGCAGAAGTGCGCCGGGGGCGGTGGCTCAGCGCAGCCAGGGGAGGTCGGCGTCCGTGCCCTCCGGCTGGAGCCCGGCCGCCAGGACCTGCATGATCTCGCCCAGCGAGCGCACCTGCTCGGGCGTGAGGCGGTCGAACATCGCCTGGCGGACGGCCTTCACATGGCCGGGGGCGGAGCGGCGCAGCATGGCGTGGCCCTCGTCGGTGAGGACGGCGTTCTGGCCGCGCTTGTCGGAGGGGCAGTCCTCGCGGCGCACCCAGCCGCTCTTCTCCAGCCGGGCGACCGCGTGGGAGAGGCGGGATCGGGTGATCTTGGCGTTCCTGGCCAGTTCGGTCATCCGCATGCGGTGCCGGGGCGCCTGGGAGAGCTGGACGAGCAGGCCGTAGTAGATGTGCGGCATGCCGGCATCGGCCTGCAACTGGCGGTCGAGGTGATCCTCCAGAAGCGTGGTGGCGTGCAGATACGCGCGCCAGACGCATTGTTCTTCGTCGGTGAGCCAGAGCGGCGCACCGGTTGATGCCGTGGTCATGTACTCCACTGTACGACCTTTTCTTGAAAGTTGAACTAGATAGAGCTAAGGTCTCTCAAGGTAGGAGCTTGAAGATTAAAGAATCTTTCCTGTCGAAGCCCTCAAGCCCTCTACAGAAGAATTACCTTGAGTAGCCGCAGTTGGGGAGTGTCATGACAATCACCGCGGAGCGCATGCCCGCCCTCTACCTCTCCCACGGAGCCCCGCCGCTCGCCGACGACCCCGTCTGGCCCGGCGAGCTGGCCGCCTGGTCGGCGGAGCTGCCCCGCCCCACCGCCGTCCTCATGGTGTCCGCGCACTGGGAGGAGGCCCCGCTCGCGCTCGGCGCCACCGAGACGCTCCCGCTGGTGTACGACTTCTGGGGCTTCCCCGAGCACTACTACCAGGTGCGGTACGCCGCCCCCGGCGCCCCGCGGCTCGCCGAGAGCGTCCGCAAACTGCTGCGCGGCGCCGGTACGCCGGTCCAGGACATCCCGGACCGCGGCCTCGACCATGGCGCGTACGTCCCGCTGGTCGAGATGTTCCCGGACGCCGACATCCCGGTACTCCAGATCTCCCTGCCGACGCTCGACCCGCAGAAGCTGATGGACATCGGGCGCAAGCTGGCGCCGCTGCGCGACGAGGGCGTCCTGATCATCGGCAGCGGCTTCTTCACGCACAACCTCGCCGCGCTGCGCCACACGGGCGGCGGCGTCCCCGGCTGGTCGGCGGAGTTCGACGACTGGGGCGACCGCGCACTCCGGGCGCAGGACATCGACGCGCTCCTGGACTTCGAGCACAAGTCCCCGGCGGGCCGCCTGGCACACCCGCGCACCGAGCACTTCGCCCCGCTCTTCGTCACACTGGGCGCCGCCGAGCAGGAGCTCGGCCGGGGGCGCAGCGTCATCGACGGCTTCTGGATGGGGCTGGCGAAGCGCTCGGTGCAGTACGGCTGATGCTTCTACCGGTGCGGCGTCACAGCACCGGAGGGTTCAGCTCCACCGCGCGCAGCGCCGCCGCCAGGGCCGGCGCGCCGCCCACGTCCAGCGCGGTGTCCGCGAACTTGATGGTGTGGTCGTCGCCGTGCGCCGCCGCCCGCGCGAACACCTCGTCGGCCGTGAGCGACGCCCCGTACCCGGCCGGGAGAACGGCAGCCTCGGCGGGGGAGTACGCGGCGGTCACCGCCGCGCTCGCCGTCCACGCGGCCGCCGCGCTCGGCGCCCACAGCTCGCGCGGCAGCGCCGGCAGCGTCCGCAGTACGGCATTGGGCGCGGTCGCCGTGTGCACCAGCATCACCGGCGCACCGTGCCCGTACCGCGCATAGCGGTGGACGGCGGCCTCCACCAGCTCCTCCAGACCGGCGCGCGCCTCGTCCGGGTCGGTCGCCGCCGCGCCCCGCCACTGCGGGAACGCCGTGATCCCGGCCAGCCGGGCCTGGATGCCGCCGGTCTGGGCAGGCACCCGGGGCACGGCGTCCAGGGCGGCGCCGGCGGCCCGGACCGGGGCGAGCGGGGCGGGCGCGGGAAGCGGCTGATGGCGGGCCGCCCAATAGCCGAGCGCGTGGGCCAGCTCCCTGACGCGGGGGCCGCTCTCCTCGGCCGTCAGCAGGGTCCGCACGCTGTGGCCGACCCGGATCACCGGATGCGTGGCGCCGCCCGCGATGCCCGGGAGCAGCCGGGGCCACCACTCGGCGAGCACGTCGCGCCAGGGGCGGCCGGTGGTCTCCCGCTCGAAGTACGCAGCCCAGTCGGCGATGCGGCGGGGGTCGCCCAGGGCCTCCTGCCAGTTCGCCGGGGTGACCTCGGCGAAACGGTCCGGCATGTCCTCCAGCTTCTCCCGGTAGTGGTCGAGCCAGCGGTGCACGGTGGCCGCCTGGCCGTTGCGGACCAGGGCCTCCACGGCCATGGGCGCGTGATTGGACAGCCAGCCGTCGCGCTCGGGGCCAAAGGAGTGCAGCCGCTCCAGGGCCTCGTCGAGCGTGCCGGTGGTGCGGGGGTCGGTGCCATGCGTCGTCTCGGTCATGGCATGGACGCTATGCACCGCGTGCACGCCCGGTAACGGACTGCGGTCCCAAAGCCCCGGGCATGGGGCCTAGGTCTCCGGACCGGGGGCCGGCGGACCGGGTCCCCGGACAGAGGTCCGGGCAACCGGCGACCCGTACCCGGCGTCTTCCGGGGTACGGGGGTGTCGAGGGGCCCCGAAGCGACCCGGGTACCCGGCCTGACCAGCACGGACGTGCCTGGCTGCGGCATGCGCCCGCCCCGGTGGCCGGACAGGGTACTGCATGATCGCGAAATTGAATGCCAGGCATGGGAATTCTGTCCGGATTCCAGTCGTTGTTTCCATCGGATGCAGGGCACCCGAAAGGGTGTCGCGACCTACTCAGCAAGGGAGCACGCATGGCAACCCGTGCCGTCGCCCGTCGTTCGTCCGCCACCGGCGGGACCAACCGGGCGAGCAGTGTTCGCGCCGTGGGCGGAGAGATCGCCGATCGCGACCTGGTCGGCATGTACCTGGACGAGATAGCGCGTACGCCGCTGCTCGACGCCGCCAAGGAGGTCGACCTCTCCCAGGCGGTCGAGGCCGGTGTCTACGCGCGCCAGATCCTCGACGGCCAGGTGGAGAGCGACGCGGGCGGCGCCTCGCGCGAGGAGCTGGAGGCGCTGGTCGCCGAGGGCGAGCGCGCCAAGGACGTGTTCATCCGCTCCAACCTCCGTCTCGTCGTCGCCGTCGCCCGCCGCTACCCGCGCGCCGGGCTCCCCCTGCTCGACCTGATCCAGGAGGGCAACGCGGGCCTGGTGCGCGCGGTCGAGAAGTTCGACTACGCCAAGGGCTTCAAGTTCTCCACGTACGCCACCTGGTGGATCCGCCAGGCCATCACGCGCTCCATAGCGGACCAGTCGCGCACGATCCGGCTCCCCGTCCACCTCGTGGAGGAGCTGGGCCGCATCCGCCGGGTGCAGCGCGAGTTCAACCGGGAGAACGGCCGCGACCCGGAGCACGCCGAGATCGCCGCCGAGCTGGGCTCCACCCCGGGACGCGTCGGCGACGTCCTGGACTGGGCCCGCGACCCGGTCAGCCTCAACATGTCCGTGGACGACGAGGGCGACACGCAGTTCGGCGACCTCCTGGAGGACACCTCCGCCATCTCGCCCGAGCAGTCCGTGCTCACGCTGCTGCGCAGCGAGGAGCTGGAGGAGCTGATCGGCAAGCTGGACGACCGCACCGCGTCGATCATCCGCATGCGGTACGGCATCGAGGACGGCCGCGAGCGCACACTCACCGAGGTCGGCAAGGAACACGGCCTCACCCGCGAGCGCATCCGCCAGATCGAGAAGCACGCGCTGCTCGAATTGAAGCGAATGGCTCACGACACGGGCTTTGACGCTGCGGCCTGAGCCGGAGTCCAGTAACCTCCGAATTGGGCCGCTTCACCCGGCCCCCTGAAGCTGAGTCCCGGCGCCCACCCCCCCTGGCGCCGGGGCTCATTCATTTACGCGCGGCCCTTTCACGCCCCACCCGGCTCCCCGCCGGACCCCGCGCGGCTGAGTCGGCCGCCCAGATCCGCCACGTACGCCACCAGCTGCGGCGGCCGGTGCACGGTGAACTCGCAGTCCACCATCGCCAGCCGCACCGCCACCCACTCCAGCTGGTCACGCAGCACGGTCCGCAGCCGGCAGCCGCCCTCGCCCTCCGGTTCCAGCGGCCCCATCCGGCCGTGCAGCCGCGACGCGACGAATTCCGGCGGCGCCGCGAAACTCACCTCCACCTCGATCTCGGGCTGGCGGCGCGCCATCGAACTCGACAGGAACTCCGCCGCGTCCCCCTCGGGCAACTCCCTCGGCGCGAACCGGGCCCCGGTCGCGAACGGCTCGCTGACCCGGTCCACCCGGAAGGTGCGCCACGCCTCGCGCCCCAGGTCGTACGCCACCAGGTACCAGCGCCAGCCGGTGCTCACCAGCCGGTACGGCTCCACCTGGCGCCGCGACTCGGCGCCGTCGCCCGCCCGGTACGCGAAGCGCAGCCGCTCCCGGCCGGTGACCGCCGAGGCCATCACGGTCAGGGTCTGCGGGTCGATGGTCGAACCGTCGCCCCGGGCCAGCGGGACCGTCGCGTTCTGGAGCGTGGAGACCCGGTGGCGCAGCCGGGACGGCAGCACCTGCTCCAGCTTGGCCAGCGCCCGGACGGACGCCTCGTCCACGCCCTCGATGGCGTGGCCGGCGCCGGCCCGCAGCCCCACCGCGATGGCGACCGCCTCCTCGTCGTCCAGGAGCAGCGGCGGCATGGCGGTGCCCGCCACGAGCCGGTAGCCGCCCACCGAACCGCGCGACGCCTCGACCGGATAGCCGAGGTCGCGCAGGCGGTCGATGTCGCGGCGGATCGTGCGCGGGCTGACGGCCAGCCGCTCGGCCAGCTCGCTGCCCGGCCACTCGCGCGGTGTCTGGAGCAGTGACAGCAGATTCAGCAGTCGTGCCGGGGTATCGGTCATGTCACCCAGGATGCGCGCCCAATGGGTCATGACCTGTCCTATTGACTGTTTACATTCTTTCCATGACTTCCTCCGCACCACTGCCGTCTCCTGCGGCTCCTTCCGACCGCCGCAGGTGGTTCGCCCTGGCCATCGTGATGACCGCGGCCTTCATGGACCTGGTCGACGTCACGATCGTCAACATCGCCATCCCCAGCATCGAGCGGGACACCGGCGCCTCGTTCAGCTCGGTCCAGTGGATCGTCGCCGGATACGCCCTGGCCTTCGCCGCCGGGCTCATCACCGGCGGCCGGCTCGGTGACATCTACGGCCGCAAGCGGCTGTTCCTCATCGGCATAGGAGGCTTCACCCTCGCCTCCGCGCTCTGCGGATTCGCCGCGAACCCGGAGATGCTCGTCGCCTCCCGCCTCCTCCAGGGCGCGACGGCCGCCCTGATGGTGCCCCAGGTGCTGTCGATCGTCCACGCCACCTTCCCCGCCCACGAGCGCGGCAAGGTCTTCGGCCTCTTCGGCGCGATCGTCGGCCTCGGCGCGGTCTCCGGACCCCTGCTGGGCGCGCTGCTGACCGAGTGGAACATCGCGGGTCTCGAATGGCGCCCGATCTTCCTGATCAACCTGCCCGTCGGCGTCCTCGGCCTGATCCTGGGCAGCAGGTTCATCACCGAGTCCAAGTCGCCCCGGGCGCTCCGCCTCGATCTGGTCGGCGTCGTCCTCGTCACGCTCGGCATGCTGATGCTCATCTACCCCCTCACCCGGGGCCGCGAGCTGGGCTGGCCGCTGTGGGGCCACCTGTCGATGGCCGGGAGCCTCCTCGTCTTCCTCGTCCTCGTGCTGTTCGAGCGCGCCAAGGCCGGCCGGGACGGATCGCCGCTGATCGAGCTGTCGCTGTTCCGGGTCCGGAGCTTCGCCGCCGGGATCGCCGTGCAGCTGACCTTCGGCATCGGCCTCGGCATCTTCTTCCTGGTCTGGACCCTGTACATGCAGATGGGCCTCGGCTGGAGCGCCCTGCGGGCCGGCCTGACCGGAGTTCCGTTCTCCGTCTCCGTCTCGGTCGCCGCCGGCCTCTCCGTACAGAAGCTCGTGCCCCGCTTCGGCCGCAAGGTCCTCCAGACGGGCGCGCTCCTCATGGCGGCCGGCCTGCTGCTCTACATCTGGGAGTCGGACCACTACGGCATGGGCATCACGTCCTGGCAGATGGCACTGCCTCTCGTGGTGATGGGCGTCGGCATGGGCCTGATCGTCGCGCCGCTGGCCGACGCGGTGCTGTCCGAGGTGCCCAAGGAGCACTCCGGTTCCGCCTCGGGCCTCTTCAACACCGTGCAGCAGATGGGCAACGCGCTGGGCCTCGGGCTCGTCTCCGTCGTCTTCTACGGGGCGATCGGCGACCGGCTCACCCCGGAGCAGGTCGGCCCGGCCTTCGCGGACGCCTTCGAGCGGTCGCTGTGGTGGGTGGCCGGGGTGCTGGTCCTGATCTTCGTGGTGATGTTCGCCCTGCCGGCCAGGCCGAAGCAGCACGTCGAGGGCGCGGCGGAGGACGAGCCCGACGCGACGGAGCCCGCCAAGGAGCCGGTGCTCACGCACTGATCCGACGGCGTACGCGGCAGAGTCACCGTGCCCGCGTCCCCCCGAGGGACGCGGGCACCGGCATGCGGCGCGGCGGGTCAGCAGATGCGCGTACGTGCCTCCATCGCACAGCGCGCCGTCTCCTCGTCCCCGTACACCTCGCACATGTGGCGGCCGTCGGGCGTCGCCGTGTGCTCGACCTCCCACAGGCTCGTCTCGCTGCCGTCGAGGAGCAGGAACGCGTGCTCGTACAGCGTGAAGCCGGCGTCCCGGCCCTCCACCCGGCACTGGCGGCCGAAGACCTGCGTGATGTGGTGCGCGAACGCGGCCCGCAGCAGCCGGGCGGTCTCCTCGCCGGGCACGTCGCCGTTCTCCGCGCGGCGCAGCACGCGGCGGGCGTGGTCCGCGGAGTTGTCCGGCGCGTACATCCGGGGGAGCGGGGCCGGGGGCGCGGCCAGCAGCGCCGACATGAGCTCCAGGTCGGCCTGGGTCCCCTCCTCGTCACCGAAGCCGGGAACGTCCCAGAGGCTGCCGGTCAGCCGGGCGGCGGCGATGTGGGCGTCGGCCTCGTCGTCGTACAGCTCGTGCTGCCGGGTGTCGGGATGGCCGTCCCCGCGCGGACCGCTGTGCACCAGCTCCCACAGGACCAGCGCGGAGCCGTCGCTCAGCAGATACGCGTGGCGGTAGGTCTCGCGGTGCAGGGTGGCGCTGTGGTGCGAGGAGTACAGGGAACTGCTGTGGGTCAGCGCGGAGCCCAGCCGCTCCACCGTGCTGTCGGGGAGGTCGAACGAATTGAGAGCCCGACGCAGGATTCGCTCGAGGTGCTGCTCGGTCGTCTCATACGGATCGCTCAAGGTGCTGTCTCCAGGCCGTCGCCGCGTGTGACTTGGTGCGTGCATAACGTAGCCCCTGGGGCTGACATCGGGACCGGGGTTGAGAAAAACGCACGGGGCGCACGGAAGGTTCCGCGCCCCCGCCCCGGACTTCCGCACGCGGGCCGAGCGGCCACGTGGAGTGCGTCGACGGCGCGGACTTCCGCCCGGGTGCCCGCACGCGGGCCGGGCTTCCCTACGCGGGCGGCGGGCCGTAGAGGTCCTCGTACGAGGGGAAGGCGCCCCCGCCGTCGCGGCCCCGGACGCCCTTCGCCGCACGGACCGCCTTCACGATGGCCCGGGTCACCGCCTCCGCGCCCGCCGCGAGCAGCGGGTTGAGCGCGACGGGGTCCTCCGTGTCCAGGTCCCGCCGGCCGGTGGCGAGCGCGAACACGGTGTCCCCGTCGGTCATCAGATGGACGGGCCGGATGGCGCGCGCCAAGCCGTCGTGCGCGGTGCCCGCCAGCTTCTGCGCCTGCGCGCGGGTCAGCGCGGCGTCCGTGGCGACGACGGCGAGCGTGGTGTTGAGCGGGGCGCGCGCGCCGGTGCCGTACGCCTCCGCCAGGCGCCGTCGCGCCGCCTCGTGGACCTCGGCCGGCGGGGCGACGGCCGGCACTTCGCCGCCGTACGCGCCGAACAGCACCCCCGTACGGGGATCGAGCACCGACCCCGCCGCGTTGACCACGACGAGCGCGCCGACGGTGAGCCCGGACGGCAGGAGGACACTCGCGGTCCCGACCCCGCCCTTGAGCTGCCCGGCGACC
>NZ_JAAGNI010000387.1 GCF_010550605.1 Streptomyces sp. SID9727 | reverse complement strand
CCGGCGAGGGCCCGGCGGCCGGGCGCGCGGTCCGCGCGGCCAGCATCATGCGCCGCTGCCGGGCCCGCATCAGCCGCACCTTGCGTACGGAGGCGATGACGCCCGCGACGAGGGTGCCGCCGTACAGCCAGCCGGCGTGCACGGCCAGGGCGGTGACGACGGCCATCGTCTGCCCGCCGAGTCCGCCGGTGCCGCCGGAGATGGGGACGATGCCCAGCGCGAAGGCGATCGGCACGCTGATCGGCGCCGTCACCAGGTCCGCCGGCCGCACCCAGAGTGCGGTCAGGGCGCTGACCGGCAGGAACAGCAGGCCGAACACGACGGGGGACTCGTCGAACAGCAGCAGGTCCAGGCACCCGATCAGGAACATGGCGGCGGCCGCGAAGAGCCCGGCGCCGATCCCGGTGAGCCGGGGATTGGGCAGCCTGCGCAGGGCGCCCACGGCGGGGCGGACCGGCCGCCCGGCGGGCGCGCTCATCACCCGGTGGCCGAGGGTCCCCGCGCCCTCGGCCTTCCTGGCGTCCTCGGACGCCCCCAGCGGGGACAACGGGGTCTGCCGGGTCTGCCTGCGCTGCGGGGGACGTGTCCTGTGCTGCTCCACCGGGACAACGTAGGTCGCCGGCAGGCCGGAATCAGGTGCGGGACACGCGCTTTGGCCGAGCCGGCGATGAGTTCGATGCCACACGGCGCAACGGGAACCCGTTCGGGAAGGCCACTTAGACTCGTCCGCATGGTCCGGTCGTCGTCCCGTGGTGAGGTGAGCCCGGGACTGTGGCGGCGCGAGGCGGGCACGGTCGTGCGCCGGGCCGGGGCGCTCCCGGAGCGGGCGACGGCCTCCGGCGCCGTCGTCGCGGATTTCCGGATCGTCCCCGCCCCCACGGAGTGGACCCGGCACGCGCACCGGCTGCACGAGCTCGTCTGGGTGCGCGGCGGGACGCTGACGTCCCGGGTGGGCGACCGGGTCTTCACCGTGTTCGAGGGGCACGGGCTCTGGATGCCCGCCGGAGTGGTGCACGCGGGCCGGGCGACGGAGGGGGCCCGCTTCCACAGCGCGTTCTTCGCCCCCGACCGCACGCCGGTCGCGTTCGGGGAGCCGAAGGCGATCGCGATGACCCCGCTGCTCGTATCGCTGCTGACCCACCTGTCGCGCACGGATCTCGCCGAGGCCGCCCGGCTGCGGGCGGAGGCCGTCGTGTTCGACGTGATCGAGCCCTCGGAGCACCAGCTGGCGCTGCGGCTGCCCGGTGACCCCCGGATCGACGCGATCGCCGAAGCCCTGCTGGACGATCCCGCCGACGGCCGCTCACTGGAGGAGTGGGCGCGGGGGCTGGGGACCAGCGAGCGCACGATCACCCGCGCGTTCCGCCGGTCGACCGGGCTCTCCTTCGCGCAGTGGCGGCAGATGCTGCGGGTGCACCGGGCGCTGACGCTCCTGTCCGACGGCTTCGACGTGATGTCCGTCTCCGAGCGCCTCGGCTACGCGCAGCCCAGCTCCTTCATCGCCGCCTTCCGGCGCGTCATGGACACCACCCCCGGCGCGTTCTTCGGCGCGGTGGACGCGGCTCCGGGGGATGTCCGGAATTCCGTATCGGGTGGCGAGAACGCCGGATTGTCTGCCTGACAAGCGGAATATAGTCTTCATCGAGTTAGGTAACCCTTAGTTGTTGCTCGCCGTGCTCAGTGCTGCCCGCGTACGCCCGTACGCGGTGCCGCCCGCGTACGGGTGAGCGTGCGGCCCGGCCCGTGAAGGCCGGGCGGGGGGTGCCCCACTCCGCGCCCCTCCGACCACCCGGACCTCCTCATGTTCACCAGCCCCTTCCGCCGTGCCGGAAGACCCTCCGACGGCCCCGCCGCACCGGCGTCCGCGCTCCACGGGCGCGACCTGGTGCTGCGCTACGGCGGCGAACCGGTCGTCCACGGCGTCTCGGTCACCCTGGAGCCCGGCCGCGCGACCGCCCTCGTGGGGCCGAACGGCAGCGGGAAGTCCACGCTGCTCCGCGCGCTCTCCCGGCTGCACCGGGTGGACGGCGGCCGGGTCGTCCTCGGCGCCCCCGACGGAGCGGCCGAGCGCGACGCGGGCCTGCTCAGCCCCCGCGGGTTCGCCCGCGAGGTCACCCTGTTCTCGCAGTCGCGGCCCGCGCCCCAGGGGCTGACGGTCGCGGAGGTCGTGGCGTTCGGGCGCCACCCCCACCGGCGCGGCTTCGCCGGACCGGCCCCCGAGGACGGAGCCGCCGTCGACCGCGCCATGGGCGTCACCGGCGTACGGGACATGGCGGACCGGCAGGTCGGAGAGCTGTCCGGCGGGGAGATGCAACGCGTCTGGCTCGCGGCCTGCCTCGCCCAGGACACCGGCGTCGTGCTGCTGGACGAACCGACCAACCACCTGGACCTGCGCTACCAGTTCGAGACGCTCGACCTCGTGCGGGACCTCGTCGAGCAGCACGGGCTCGCCGTGGGGATCGTGCTCCACGACCTCGACCAGGCCGCCCGCGTCGCGGACACGCTGGTCCTCCTGCACGCCGGCCGCGTCCACGCGGCCGGCGCCCCCGCCGACGTACTCACCGCCGAGAACATCGGCCTGGTCTACGACATCCGCGTCGACGTCGCCCTCGACCCGCGTACGGGCCGGCTGCGCATCGACCCCCTCGGGCGCCACCTCTCCTGACGAGGACGCCCCCCCTTCCGGAGCAGCCGTGCGGCGCTCCGACGCAACGTTCGAACATGTGAGAAAGAGGACCCTCCATGAACCGCGCCACCCGCCTGACGGCCGGAGCCACGACCGGGCTCGCCCTGTTCGCCCTCGCCGCCTGCGGCACGACCGACGCCGACGACGTCACGGCCAAGAGCAGCGCCAAGGCCGCCCCCGCGTCGAAGAGCTGCGCCGACGACACCACCACCACGTCGACCGGGCCGGTCTCCCTCACGGACGGCGTCGGCCGGCAGGTGAAGCTGGACAAGCCCGCCCAGCGCATCGCGGTCCTGGAGTGGCAGCAGGTCGAGGACGCTCTGACCCTGTGCGTCACCCCCGCCGCCGTATCCGACGCCAAGGGCTACAGCACCTGGGTCAGCGCGGAGAAGCTGCCCGGCGGGGTGACCGACATCGGCACCCGCGAGGAGCCCGACCTCGACACCCTGTACGCGGCCAAGCCCGATCTCATCGTCGTGGAGGCGTTCGACGCCAAGGACGAGATGATCAAGAAGCTGGAGAAGCGGGGCGTCCCCGTGCTGGCCACGCGCGGCGCGAACCCGAAGGACCCCATCGGAAACATGCGCCAGGTCTTCAGCATGATCGGTGAGGCCACGGGACGCACCGAGCGCGCCGACCAGGTGCTCAAGGAGTTCGACACCCACCTCGCGAAGGCGAAGCAGCAGGTCACCGACGCCGACCTGCCGACCAAGGACTTCGTCTTCTTCGACGGCTGGCTGGAGGGCAACAACCTCACCGTCCGCCCCTACAGCGACGGCGCCCTCTTCACCGAGCTGGGCAAGGAACTCGGCCTGAAGCCCGCGTGGACCAGCAGCGTCAACAAGGAGCACGGCGACGGCGGAGTCGACCCCGCCTACGGCCTCGCGCAGACGGATGTCGAGGGACTCGTCGCGGTGGGCGGCGCCAACCTCTTCTACGCCAACGACGAGGGTGCCGGCGGCTATGTCGCCGCGCTGCGGAAGAACCCGATCTGGAAGAAGCTCCCGGCCGTCGAGGAAGGCCGCGCCCACGCCTTCCCGGCCCGCGTCTGGGGCGCCGGCGGTCCCCGCTCCAACGAGCAGGCGATCGACGCCTACGTCGACGTGCTCGACAAGAAGTGAGCGCCGTACGCACAGCGGCAGCGCCGTCGCGTCCGCTCAAGGACCGCGGCGGCGCTCCCGCCGGGGCGGCCGTCCTGGCGGCCCTCCTCGCCGCGACCGTCCTGGTGGGCCTGTGGCACCTGACCCAGGGCACATCGGGCGTGGGCGTCGGCGACCTGGTGCGCCACCTCGCCGGGGAACGGGACGGCGCCGACGGCGCGCCGGTCGGCGAGATCCTCACCGGCTCCCGCCTGCCGCGCCTGTTCGCGGGCGTGGCGGTGGGCTTCGCCCTCGGCTGCGCCGGCACGCTGCTCCAGTCCGTCACGCACAACGCCCTGGCCTCGCCCGACACCCTCGCGGTCTCGGCCGGGTCCTACTTCGCCGTGTCGCTCGTCGCCGCCTTCGGCCTCTCCGTACCGCTGTGGGCCTCGGGCGTCGTCGCCTTCGCCGGCGGCCTGGTCGCGGCGGCGCTCGTCCTGCTCCTCGCGGGGCGGGCGGCGGGCACCGCGGGCACCCGCCTCATCCTCGCCGGATCGGCGCTGGCGATGGCCCTGGACTCCGCGACCGGGATGCTCCTCATCCTGTTCAAGCAGAACACCACCGGCCTCTACGCCTGGGGCAGCGGCTCCCTCTCGCAGCTGAACATCGACGCGTCGCTGCGCGCCGTCCCCCTCGTCGTCCTGCTGCTCTGCGCCGCCCTCGCCCTGTCCCGGCGGCTGGACGTGATGAACCTGGGCGACGACACCGCCGCCACCCTCGGCGTGCCGATCCGGAGCACCCGGGTCCTCGCCGTGGTCTGCGCGGTGCTCCTGACCAGCACCTCGGTCACCCTCGCGGGCCCGATGGCGTTCGTCGGCCTCGGCGCCCCCGTCCTGGCCCGCCTGATCGCCGGACGCGTCCGCGCACTGCGCCGGCACCTCTTCCTGATCCCCGCGGCCGGCCTGCTCGGCGCGCTGCTCATCCTCCTCGCCGACGCGGTCCTGCGCGCCGTGCAGGGGGCGGACGGGGCGGCCTCCATCCCCACCGGAGTGCCGACCGCGCTGCTCGGCTCCGTCGTGATCGTGGTCCTCGCGCTGCGGCTGCGCGACACGGGCCGCATCCAGCAGCCGCCGAGGGCCCGGGTCGCCGTACGGTCCCGGCGCGCCTACCTCCTCGTCGTGACCGGCGCGGCGGTCCTGCTGGTCGCCGCCGTTCTCGTCGGCACCCTGGCGGGCAGCCTCTGGCTGAAGACCGGCGACCTCGCCCTCTGGCTCCAGGGCACCGCCCCCGACCTCATCGGGGCGGCCCTCGACGACCGGGTGCCCCGGGTCACCGCGGCCGTCCTCGCCGGCATGGCGCTCGGCCTCGCCGGATGCGTGGTGCAGGGCACCGTACGCAACCCGCTCGCGGAGCCGGGGATCCTCGGCATCACGGCGGGCGCCGGGCTGGGCGCCGCGGGCGTCGTCACCTCGGGGCTCGGCGGCGGACGGACGGTGCTCGTCGCGGTCGCCGTCGCGGCCGGGCTCGCCACCTTCGCGGTGATCGCCCTGCTGGCCTGGCGCGGCGGCTTCCTGCCCGACCGGTTCGTCCTGATCGGCATCGGTGCGGGGTACGGCCTCAGCGCCGTGACCACCTTCCTCCTGCTGCGCGCCGACCCGTACAACACCCCCCGCATCTTCACCTGGCTCTCCGGCACGACCTACGGCCGTACGTTCTCCGACACCGTCCCGGTCGCCGTGGCCCTGGCGCTCGCGCTGCCCGTGCTGCTGGCCATGCGCGAGCGGCTCGACCTGCTCGCCGTCGACGAGGACACCCCGCGCATCGTCGGCGTCAGGGTGGAGCGCACCCGCTTCGCGGCCCTGGCGATCGCCGCGGTCCTCGCCGCGCTCAGCGTGCTCGCCGTCGGTGTCGTCGGCTTCGTGGGCCTCGTCGCCCCGCACCTCGCCCGTTCCCTGGTGGGCGCCCGGCAGGCCCGGACGATCCCGGTCGCGATGCTGCTCGGCGGGGTGCTGGTGTGCGTGGCGGACGCGCTCGGCCGCACCGTCGCGGCGCCCTCCCAGGTGCCGGCCGGGCTGATGATCGCGCTCGTGGGCGCGCCGTACTTCGTGTGGGTGCTGAGGCAGACCCGCGCGTGACGTTCTCCGGAGCACTCGAAATGCCGTCCTCCCCGCAGGAAGGGGCCATGCCGCCCGTGCACAGCACCGTCATGCCGTACGAGCCCGGCCTCGTACCCACTCCGCCCCCGGAGGTGGCGGAGCGCTGGGGCGCCGTCGACCGCTCCGCCCACGCCCCGCACCTCGTGGCCGTCCCCGGCGACGGCGCGGACCGGGCGGGCACCGCGCTCGTGACCGCCCGCCCGGGCACGGCGTACCTGAAGATCGTGGACGCCGTCGGCGACGTACCGGCCGTCATCGAGGCCGTCGCCGCCCACGCGCGCGAGCGGGGACTCGTCCAGCTGAAGTGGGAGGGCTGGACGGTCACGCCGGAGGAAGCCGCCGCCACGGGCTTCACGCCCCTGGCCCCGCCGCTCTCTCAGTCGGAGGGCGCGAACGGGCCGGCCACCGGCTACGTCCGCTGGCTGAACGACGACGCGGTGACCGCGCCTCCTTACTACGGGCAGACCACCCACTTCAGCTGCGGCGCCGTCACCGCCCTCGTCGCGCAGGTGCACGCGGGCGTCCTGCCGCGCGAGGCGCTGGACCGCACCGCGGAGCTGACGCTGTGGCGGGACGCGACCAACTTCATGGCCTGCGACCCCGTCGGCCTGGGCGTCGCCCTGCGCCGGGCCCGGCCGTCGTACGGGGTGACGGTCCACCTCGACACGGACCGGCCGGTCATGCTCGACCACCTCCCCCCGGCAGACCAGGAGTGGCGGGCGCTGCTCCAGCGGGTGTCCCGCACGGAGGCCGGGCGCATCGGCGTCCCGGTCGACCCCGGCCACCTCCCCCTGAGCGCGGTCCGGGACGCGATCGGCCGGCGGGAGCACGTACTCCTGCTGCTCTCGCTCGCCGCGATGCAGGGGTTCGAGGTGCCGCACTGGGTGCTCTGCCACGGCGTCGTGCCCGGTGCCGTGGTGATCGACGACCCCTGGGCCAACGGCGCGACCGGAGACACCTGGGTGGACGCGCACCTGCTGCCGGTGCCGGACGCGTCGCTCGACGCGATGTCGACCATGGCGCCGGGGGACTTCCGCGGTGCCGTGACCCTGCGCACCGCCCACGAGTAATCCGGTGCGCCCGGCACGGGGCCACCCGTACGCTGGGCCCCTTTCCGAACCCGAGGAGAAGCGGCAGTGATGGAGATCCGTCCCACGACCGACGAGGACTTCGAGGTCTTCGTCGCGACCGTCCACACGGCCTTCGGGCAGTTCCCGGAGACCCCGGTCGCGGACGGCGGACGCTGGTGGTCGGCGCTGGAGATGGACCGCGGCCTGCTCGCCGTGGCCCCGGACGGGAAGCCCGTGGGCACCGCCGCCGCGTACTCCTTCGAGCTCACCCTGCCCGGCGGGAAGCCCGTCCCGGCCGCCGGAGTGACCGCCGTCGGCGTCGTGCCCTCGCACCGGCGACGCGGCGTGCTCGGCGCGATGATGCGCCACCAGCTCGCCGAGGTGCGGGAGCGGGGCGAGTTCCTGTCGGTGCTGCTGGCCTCGGAGGCGGGGATCTACGGCCGGTTCGGGTACGGCCCCGCGACGTCCACGGCGCGGCTGACGGTGCAGCGGCACCGGGCGGAGTGGGCGGAGGCGCGGGGGGAGGCGGCCGCGGACGGCACCGGTTCCGTCGAGGTCCTGCGGCGGGCCGACTGCGGCGACATCCTCGAAGCGGTCTACGAGCGGTACCGCCGCGCGCAGCCCGGCGCGCTCTCCCGGCCGCACCGCTGGTGGGAGCTGGGCGCGGGCCAGCCGCCGGTCTCCCGGACACCCCGCTACGTGGCCGTCCACCGGGACGCGGACGGTACGCCGGACGGCTACGCCAGCTACTCGACCGAGTCCGGCACCCTGACGGTGGACGAGACCATCGCCGTGGACGACGCGGCCCACACCGCCCTCGCCCGGTACGCCCTCGGGCACGATCTGGTCTCCCAGGTCGTCTTCCGGCACCTCCCGCCCGAGCACCCGCTGCGCTGGCGGCTCGCGGACCTCCGGGCCGGTGAGGTCGGCGGCCTCACCGACTGGCTCTGGGTGCGCCTCCTCGACGTACCGCGTGCGCTGACCGCGCGCGGCTGGTTCACGGACGGGGAGCTGGTGCTGGACGTGACCGACCCGTTCCTGGGCGAGCACGGCCGCCACCTGCTGACCGTCCGCGACGGCAGGGCGGAGTGCGTGCCCACGGACCGGCGGCCCGACCTGTCCCTGGACATACGGGACCTGGGCGCGGTCTACCTCGGCGGCACCCGCCCCAGCACGCTCGTACGGGCCGGACACATCCGGGCCCACGACCCGGCCGCCGCCGCCCGCGCGGACGCGCTGTTCGCGAGCGACCTCACCCCGCACTGCCTGCACTGGTTCTGACCGAGGAGAGCTACTCGCCGCGGTCCCTGTACCGTGATACGCGCACGTGGACGACGGCGCGCCCGAGCTGCCGTCGCGGCCGACCCCACCCTTCTTGATCCTGAGCGGACGTTTGTGGCATGAGTACTAGTATCGGAATCGTCGGACTGCCCAATGTCGGCAAGTCGACCCTGTTCAACGCCCTGACCAAGAACGACGTGCTGGCGGCCAACTACCCGTTCGCCACGATCGAGCCGAACGTCGGCGTGGTCGGCGTCCCGGACCGCCGCCTCGACGTCCTGGCGAAGATCTTCGACTCGCAGAAGATCCTGCCGGCGACGGTGGACTTCGTGGACATCGCGGGGATCGTGCGCGGCGCGAGCGAGGGCGAGGGCCTGGGCAACAAGTTCCTCGCGAACATCCGCGAGTCGGACGCGATCTGCCAGGTCATCCGCGCGTTCAAGGACGAGAACGTCGTCCACGTCGACGGCAAGGTCTCGCCCAAGGACGACATCGAGACCATCAACACGGAGCTGATCCTCGCGGACCTCCAGTCGGTCGAGAAGGCGGTCCCGCGCCTCCAGAAGGAGTCCCGCCTCCAGAAGGAGAAGGTCGCGGTCCTGGCGGCGGTCGAGGAGGCGCAGAAGATCCTCGAAGCCGGCGACACCCTCTTCCACGCGGGCATCACGGCCTCCACGGAGAAGGGCCGCCTCCTCCACGAGCTCCACCTCCTCACCGTCAAGCCCTTCATCTACGTGTTCAACGTGGACGAGGACGAGCTGGTGGACGAGGACTTCAAGAACGAACAGCGCGCCCTGGTCGCCCCCGCCGAGGCGATCTTCCTGAACGCCAAGATCGAGTCCGAGCTGATCGAGCTGGACGACGACGAGGCCCTGGAACTCCTCCAGTCCATGGGCCAGGAAGAGCCCGGCCTCGCCACCCTCGGCCGCGTCGGCTTCGACACCCTGGGCCTCCAGACGTACCTCACGGCCGGCCCCAAGGAAACCCGCGCCTGGACCATCAAGAAGGGCGCCACGGCCCCCGAGGCGGCCGGCGTCATCCACACCGACTTCCAGAAGGGCTTCATCAAGGCGGAGATCATCTCCTTCGACGACCTGGTGGAAACCGGCTCGGTCGCCGAAGCCCGAGCGGCGGGCAAGGCCCGCATGGAGGGCAAGGACTACGTGATGCAGGACGGGGACGTGGTGGAGTTCCGCTTCAACGTGTAGCGGGTAGCGGGTCACCACGTTGCTGATCTGGCCGGACATGCAGGTCAGGGAGGGTCCGGCTCTTCGGGGTCGGACCCTTGGCCCTTTCCGTGCCGGGATGGGGCGAAAAGCTCGTGCTGGGTTCCGAACAGCGGTCTCCCGGTGTGACAGGTGGGTGGGTGGGGCTCCATCCGCGCGACTGCTTCACGACTCCGGGCCCCGCAGATTCGATCCGTGGCGCTTTTCCTACTCGTTTGACACAATCGGGGTATGGGTGAGACGGCGTACAGCATCGGGGAAGGGCCGGCGACGCGGGTGAGCCTGTCGCTGCCGGAAGGGACCGCGGAGGCGATCCGGGCGCGGGTGGGGAAGCGGGAGTTCTCCGCGTTCATCACCGAGGCGGTCGAGCGTGAGCTGCGCGGGCAGGTCCTGGACGAATACCTGGCGGACTACGAGAGCCGCAAGGGGCCGGTCTCCGAACCGGCTCGTCAGCGGGCGCGGCAGGTCTTCGACGAGGTGTTCGCCGAGGAGGCCGAGTGGCCCGCCGCAGGCTGAGTCACGAGGGGACGCTGATCCTCGACAGCGAGGGACTCTCGAAGCTGCTCGCCGACGACGAGCAGGTGGTGGCTCTGATCGCCGAGGCGCGCTCGCGCGGCATGGAGGTCGTGATCAGCTCGCTCACCATCATCGAAGCCGTCCACGCCCGTACGAACAAGTCCCGCCTGAACTGGGTGCTTTCCGGGCTGCGGGTCGTCCCGGTGGGTGACGAGGAGGCGAGGGCGGCCTCGAAGTTGCTCATGGAGGTAGGTCTGCATGGGCACAAGTACGCGATCGATGCGGCCGTTGCCGTGGCCGCGCTGCGACAGCACCGCCCCGTGGTCATGCTGACGTCCGATGTCGACGACATGATCAAGCTCTGCGGCGATCGGGTCCGGCTCGTGGCAGTGGGGTAACTGACCCCTTCCGGTTTTCCCCGGCCGACTCCGGGATCCTGAGCATGCTGACTTGGTGCTGACCTTTTGGCGACTCATGGAAGCTCCGGAAGCTCTGACCCGCGGCTTCAGAGATACGCCGTCGCGGCCCGCAGCCGTGACTACGCCATCGTTCCTGCATGGAGCCTGACCGTATGCTGCGCGTTCGGGCTTTCCCGCCGCGCGTTGCGGCGGGAAAGCCCGAACTGCCCATAGCCGAGTCAGTATTCGGCTTGGTCGTCAAGATCCTCCCCGAGGGGCGATTCGGGGCGGTGAGGGGTAGGGGAGGTGTCCCAGAAGTACGGGGGCGCCGTGTCGTCGTACATGGGCGTCCCCCACCGGGTCCGGTCGCGGTTGTCCGAGGCGTCGGAGGACTCGCCGGGCTCGTCCCCGTCCGTCGGCAGGAACTCCCGCCGGATCTCCTCGGCGGCTTCGTCCAACCCTTCCGCCTCCAGCGTGACCATCGCGCGGTGCACCATCACTGTGTACGCGTCCATGTCCGGCTTCAGGCCGACCGCCGCCAGTAGCAGGCGCAATCGCTCCGCAATGCTCACTTCCTCTTCGCGGTCGGGCATCCCGTTCTCGTGGACGGAGCCCTCCCAAGGCGGGCCGCCGACGGTCGCCCCGGTCCTCGCGCCCACGGGTGGGACGAGCAGGTGCCGGAAGAGGTCGGGCACCTCCTCGTCCTTGGCCGCCGCCGAGACCTGGGCGAGCGGGCCGATCATGGCGACTGCCTTTTCGATCTCCTCCTCGTGGCGGGCCAGCCACCACACCACAGCGCTACCGGTGCTCTTGAGCACGTCCTCACCCAGGTACTGCCGCTTGCTGCGTTCGTGCTGCCGTTCGTGCTCCCAGACCTCCTCGTCCTTGCGCAGGTCGCTCAGCTTCCTCAGCCGGTCGAGGTCGGCGGGAGCGAGTGTCAGGGTCACATCGGCCACCATGGCCTCCACTCGTCCGCTCCGGTCCGTGAATGGAAGACCGAGCTCTCCCTCCAGGAGGTAGCGGGCGAAACTCGCCCGCGCAGGGTCCTCATGGCGGACCACCGCCGAAGCCCGGTTGACGACCGCGGACACGGCGAGAGCCGGCGAGGCGATGCCGGACCAGTCGGCGTGCCCGGGTGCCGCCCGCCACCACACGGTGGCGGAGAAGAGGAAGTCGTAGCCGTCCCGCGCGCTGGGCAGGGCCGCTTCGCTCACCTGAGTCTCCTGGTAGGGCTGTTCCGGCGGCTCCGACGGCTGGGGCTCCTCGGGTTCGTTGAGCTGGGCCGGCTCGCGGCCACTGCTGCGCAACGCGAGCATGAGCAGGAGAGAGCCCGACACGGTGACCATGGACATGAACCCCCACAGCAGGGGCGACCAGTCCAGAAGGCTCCCGAGCGTGGCCGGAGCGAGGCCGCACACGGTGACGAACAGCAAGCCGGGAAAGCGATCTCTCATCGTGCCTCTTCCGTGGTCCGTGGTCCGGTGCCCGCTCGCCGCGCGCCCTCCGCGCGGTCGTACTGCGCCTGGTCGATGTGCTTCCAGAAGAGGGCTGCGACGGAAGCCCGGGCGGGGTGGTGCGCGGTTCCCGCCCATGTGCATGCAATGGCGTAAAGGCGGTGCAGGGCAGGTGCGCGGCCATGCGTCGAACCGACCATCACGCGTAGCGCCATTTCCCGCGTGGGGTCCTCGGCCGCGCTGCTCAGCCAACTGCTCACCAGCGGTGCCCAGAGGTCGGTCGGTGGTCGGGCGAAGACCGCTTCCCAGCCCACGAACAGATCGGGCCACGGGGGCGGGTTCCCGGCCCGGTCGCTCGACAGGAGCTCGGTCAGCAGGCGCAGGTGGGGCGCTGCCGCACGGAGCTCCCGGTGCGTCCGCTCGCTCAGGCGGTCGATCAGCAGCCGGTAGAGCCGGCGGTCACCGCAGGTGAGTTCGAACAGGCCGTCCCTTGCCTCGCGGGCTGCCCCGCCTTCCCGCGCGGCGAGGTGGTGAAGTCTGACCAGGGCCTGGTCGGGGTGCGTCGTGCCGAGGTACTGGCAGCAGGCGGTCGTCAGCACGCGTACGAGGCCGTCCGGCGGAGAACCGGACCGTGCGCAGTCGTAGATGCGCCTCCGGAACCACCCGCCGAACCTCTCGTGGCTGAGGCCCAGCCCGAGGGCGGCGACCGCACGCGGGTCTCCGCCGGCCCCGGTCGCGCCGTCCGCCCAGCGCACCGCGAGGTCGAAAAGGTCGTGGGGCCGTTCGACGGCCAGGGAGCACTCGCCGAAGCGGATGACCAGGTCGATCCGGTCATCAAGGGTCAGGTCCTGGTGCCCGGCGGCGCTGCCGACCCAATCCTTGAGGTCGTCGCGCACCCCCGGAAAGTTTGCCCAGAAGTACGTGCGTACCGCGTCGGCGTAGGCAAGCCGCTCGAAGCGCAACCGTCCGTCGGGGTCTCGTTCGATATGGAGCGCGTTCAGCCGCTCACCGAAATCCGTACCCGCGAGCTCGGTCGCCGTCTCCTCCTCGTGACCGACCGTCCGCAACAGCCCGCGCCACACCTCGTACACGGTGTCGGCGCGGGCACCGTCGAAGACTGCGGCCGAGAGCAGGAGAGCCCGCTCGGCGGTGGAGCGTGCCTCGGCGACTTGTCGGCCGACCTCGCCGGCCCGGTCGGTCACGGCGTGGACCGCCTGGTCGAGCCAGCTCGCGAACTCGGTGCCGAACCGCCCGCCGTCACGTGCGTCTCTCACCAGGCGGGCGAGTCTCGCCAGTTCATGCATGGGTGAGCGGTCGCACAGCTGCTGCAGTTCTGCGCTCCGCAGGTCCGAGGGACGGAAGACCATGCGGTCCATACGGAGGTACCGGGTGAGGACCGCAAGGCCCCTGGGGCGTCCCAGCCCGATGATGTGCGGATCCAGGTCCGGTACGTGGGCGTGTTCCAGGCCCGACGGCAGGACGGCCACCAAGTGGGCGCCCACCTCCTGGACCTGGGACCGGCGCAGAGCCAGTTCCCGCTGGGCCGTGGCGTAGGTCTCCTCGTCGTGAACGCCCGAGAGGTCGAGGAGGAACCGGTCGCCCCTGCCCGGTGCGAAGGGCCCCGCGTCCTTGTCGGCCGAAGCCGAAGGAAGCTCGTCGAACCGCGTCCCGGTGCCGTCGTCCGGCGCGAGCTCGTGCAGCAGCATGATCGCCGCGGCACGGCGTCCGATCCCGGGCCGACCGTCCACCAGCACCACCGTCCCCGGTTTCGTCAGACGGTCGGCGGCGACGTGGTAGCCCGTCGGTCGGACGAAACGGTCCGCCAGGCGCATTCGGTCCTCGCGGACGATCCGGAGGGTCTCGACTTCCTTGCGGCTGATCCAGTCCGCGCTGTAGTAGTGGTTGTTGTACTGAGGGCCGTCGCCGTTGTTGACGGGCCCGCGCGGATCGTTGACCGTCACGCGGTCGCAGTCGCGATCGCTCATCGCTCGTCGTCGGAACGCCGGCGCTCGCGCTCGAAGCGCTGATGAACCGTGCCGCTGTTGTCGCCCGCCGTGTACTGCACCCCGGTGTTTTCCCCCTCGAAATGAGGGGCGTTGTACTGGTGGCCCCGACCCGTGTTCACCGGCCCCTGCGGCTCGCTGATATAGGTCCCGAGGTCGCCGTTTAGGTTTCCGATGCCGCTGCGGACGCGCTGCTTCACGTCGCGCGTGCGCATCCGGGTGTGCCCGCGTTCCCCTTCCGCCTGCTTGCGGGACGTCTCCTCCGCCCGCTCCCGAGCCGCGCGTGCGTCGCTGTCCACCTCGCCCAGCTCCGGCAGCAGCCTGGCGAGCGCGTCGCCCAGTGCTTTCAGGTCCGACTCGGAGTTGCGGTGGTCGAACCGTTTGTACTGGCAGTCCGCCAGCTCCCGGATGTTTCCTGGGAGAACGTCGGGGTCGATGCGTGTAGCCCTTCCGACGAGCACGGGGATGACGAGGACACCACGGCCAAGGGCCGTTTCGATCTCCCGGCGGGTCCAGTCCAGCTCGGCTTCGAGGGCGGGACGGCCGTCGCTCCCAGGTACATCGGGCCAGCGAGGACCGATGACGGCAAGGAGCGCTTGGCATTCCTCCACCGCGTCGACCAGCTCCGCAGGGTAGCGTCGGCCCGGCTCGATGGAAGCGCTGGCGAAGAAGATCCGCTCGCGGCCGAACCGCCGGGCGAGCTCGCGGTCGATCATGGCCGCCGCTGTTTCCTCGTCGCCGGTGCGGTAGTTGACGAAGACGTCAGGCATGGGAGTTCCCTTCGTGAGGAGAGCTGAGGTGAGGAGACCCGACGGGACGCACGCCTTCCGCCCGCGACGGCATGGCACGTCGGCGCGTGGCGTGAGGAGGGAGGCGTGTTGCCCCGGGGGGTGGCTCGGAGCCGCCCGCAGAAGACGGGCTGCCCTGCGGACCGGGTACGGAGTGTCAGCTGTGCGTGGGTGCGAGGACCCGTGCCAGTGCCGGCTGCAGGTCGCGAACGGCACGATTGCCGCGGAAGCGCAAGAGCTCCCGCGTCAGGCGCCGCACATCGGTGTTCACCGTCGCCGAGGGAACGGCCGGCATCACGCCCAGCAGCTCACCGGCGATCGCGCACGCGTGCTCGACCTCTCCGGCAGCGGCGTGGGCCAGGGACCTGCGGAAGCCGTATCGGGCGCGGGTGCGCAGTGCGTGTGCCGGAAGACGGCGGCATTCCCGGTCGAGGATCTCGGCGGCGGCCGCAGGACGCCCGAGGTCGTACATGCACCAGCCGGTCGTCATCGCGGCCGGATCGCTCACATGCGTGGTGCCGAGTGCTGGGCCGGTGCCGCTGTCGGCCTCGTTGCTCTGCAGTAGTTCGCGTGCGTTGTCGAGCCCGCGGAGGCAGTCGCGTTCCGCACCGAGCAGCGCATGTCCCTGTGCCTCCCGCTGCGCCGCGAGCCCTCGGATGCGCGGCGGCAGGTGCCGCCCCTGGGCCCGCCGGGCCAGGGCGATGGTGCTCGCGGCGTCCCCGTCGTAGAAGGTGACCAGAGCGCGGCGCACGAGGGCGTACGAACCGAGGTGCGAGTCGCCCCCGGCGCCGGCCAGTTCGACCGCCTCGCCGGTCCAGCCGAGTGCCGCCGGGGTGTTCCCGGCCTCCTGAGCCATCCAGCCGGTGAACTCCGCGAACCTCGACGCGAGCACGAGGGTCGGGGCGCGTGTGGCGGACGATGCACCGGCGGCGAGCCCTGCGACCAAGCGTGTCTGGATCTCCAGCAGCGGAAGCAGCACGTTCGGTGCCGTGGACTGGCCCAGTGTGCGCAGCTGGTCGAACTGTGCTTGGAAGGAGAGGAACAGTGGCTCGACGGCAGTGGGGGCCGTCCGGCCGCCCAGCTTCAATCCCAGATCGAGTACCGACCCCGTCCCGGCGGCGAGCACCGTACGGCGTCCGGGGTGCGGGAGGCTCCGAGCCGTGGTGTCCGTACTTTCGGCGTCGGTGACCAGACGCTGCAGTTCGCCGTTCGCGCCGAGGAAGGCGTCGCACCGACGGGCCAGTTCGGGTGAGGCGGAACGCTCACCGCGCTCCACCTTGCTGAGGTATCCCTTGTCGTAGTTGAGCGCCGCTGACAAGCCGCGCAGGGACAGGTTCGCCTCCACGCGTAATCGGCGAAGCTCCGGGCCGAAGTGTGATGGCGTGCTCGTCATCGGATTCCCCCTCGAAGAGTGACCGTGAGAGCCGGGCGCCCTCACGGGGGACTTTCGTTCGACGTTCACAGGTGGACGTGGAGGTGAACACCCTCTGTGAGGAGGTCGCTTCACTCCGCATCCACGAGTGAGTCTGACACGAGATGCGCCTCGAGGATCAAGATTCGGCAGGGTTGCCCGTTGCCTGTCGGGGCGACATGCGGGCACGGCTCCACCGGTGGGGCCGCGGCGGGGCGGGCCCGTGTCACCCCCCTCCCCCCGCCCCCCGCAGGAACGTCTCCACCACCCGGGCCGCCAGCGCGTCCGGGTCCGTCATCGGGTCGGCCGGGTCGCCGTGGAGGGTCTCGCCGAGCAAGGCGTAGTAGACGCGCTGGAGCCAGTGGAGGTCGGCCGAGGCGTCGATGAGGTGGTCCTCGCGGGCGCGTTCCAGGACCGTGAGGCAGTGCTCGGTCATCGTCTCGTGGAGGGCCGCCGCCTCCGTGCCGGGGGTGGCGGGGAGGCTCAGGGCGAACGTCCACGCGCCCTTGACCTCCAGGACGTTGGCGGTGATGCGGTGCAGGGCCACCAGAGGCGGGGCGGTGGCGGGGCGGCCGTCCTGCACGGCCCGGGCGAGCTGGCGGGCCGCCGACAGGGCCAGGGCGTCGGTCAGCGCCTGGCGGTGCGCGAAGCGGCGGTGGATCGTCGTGCGGGACACGCCCGCCTCGGCCGCGATCTGCTCCATCGAGGCGCCGGGGTCCTGGGACAGCAGGCGTTCCGCCGCCTCCAGGATCAGGCGCACGCTCCGCTCCGCGTCCGCCCGCAGTGGCCGTGCCGTTGTCTCCTCGCCCATGACCTTCTCCTCGTTTCCTCGCCACCCTGGCCCGGGAAACGTAACACCTGTGCGCCACTTCGAGGGTAAGTGGAACATTAGTGTTGCAGATGATCCGGCAATGGGTACTCTCTTGTTGCAGCTCAGTCCGTCGACGCCTCGTCAAGGAGACCTGCCATGCCCGCAATCGCCCTCGTCACCGGTGCCTCCTCCGGGCTCGGCGCGGAGTTCGCCGCTCAGCTCGCCGCCCGTGGGCACGACCTCGTCCTGGTCGCACGCTCGGAGGGCCGGCTCACCGCTCTCGCCGCGCGGCTGGAGGCCGAGCACGGCATACGCGCCCACGTGCTCGTCCAGGACCTCGCCGAACCCGGCGCCGTCCGTGCCGTGGCGGACCGGCTCGACGCGCTCGGCCTGCGGATCGGGCTGCTGGTCAACAACGCGGGGTTCGGGACCTGCGGACGCTTCGAGGAGATCGACGCGGGGCGCGACCACGACCAGCTGATGGTCAATGTCGTCGCGCTCGTCGGCCTCACGCACGCCCTGCTCCCCGGCATGCTGGAGCGAGGCACCGGCGCCGTCGTCAATGTCGCCTCCACCGCGGCCTTCCAGCCCGCCCCGTACTTCGCGGTGTACAGCTCGGCCAAGGCGTTCGTGCTGAACTTCGGGCTGTCCCTGCGCCAGGAGTGCCGAGGGCGCGGCGTGCGGGTGCTCACCCTGTGCCCCGGGCCCGTCGACACGCCGTTCTTCGAGGCCATCGGGACCCGCGAGGCGGCCGTCAACGGGTCGATGAGCACGCCGGAGCCGGTCGTCCGCGCCGCGCTGGCCGCGCTCGACCGGGACCGCGCCTATGTCACCCCGGGGTTCGGCAACGCCCTGTCCGCGCACCTGTTGCCGCGCCGGCCGCGCGCCCTGGTCGCCGCGGTCGCCGAGCGCGTCACGCGTAAGGTCCTCGCCTCCGGGAGCGGCGCGCGGACCGGGTCGTACGCGGCGTGAGCCCGGTCCCGTACGCACCTCTCCGCGGGGCCGGAGCCCCGCGGAGAGGTGTGGGTCAGCAGGTGCCGAGGTCCTCCCAGACGCCCCACTCGCCGGTCGTGCCGGGCTGGTCGCCCTGCACCCACCACTTGGCGCGCCAGGTGTGCCCGTTGTACGAGACCGTGTCCCCGCCGTTGTAGACGCGGCCGGCCTCCCATGCCGAGGCGGCGCAGTCGCCGCCCGGGTTCCCGCCATCACCGCCGCCGGGGGTGCCGCCCCCGCCGATCTGGACGTCGATGCAGGCGTAGAACGCGTTGGCCGTGTCCGAGATGTTCCAGACGGCGAGCACCTTCTGGCGGCCGGAGTAGCTGCCGAAGTTCACGTGGTGGGTCTTGGTGGCGCCGGGCTGGGCGCCGTTGTCGTTGAACTCGGCGATCTTCGACCCGCCGATGTAGTACTGCCAGGTGCTCGTGGCGTGGCGGGCCGTCAGCGTCCAGGAGAAGTCCGCGGAGCTGCCGACCGGGGTGGCCTTCCAGCCCTTGCTGTCGTTGTCCAGCTCGGCGAACTGCGCGTTGCCTCCGCTGCAGCTCCGCAGGCCCTTGGGTCCCTCGACGCTCTGCGGCTCGTACTTGATCTGGCCGCAGTCGACCGCGCCCGACGCGCACTGCGCCTGGCGGCTCGGCGGCGAGGAGACGTAACCGTGCGCACTGGCCGTGGTGGCCGGCAGGACCACCGCGAGCAGGGGGGCGACTCCCGCACCGAGTACGAGGGCCAGTTTTCGCTTCGCGTTCATGCCAACTCCTTCGCTGGGGACTGCCGCGGGGTGACGGCAGCGGTCGGACATGCCCGCACCGGGCAGCGGCCTCGTCAGGGGGGTGCCGGCGCGGTGGGGGCAGGGGTACGGCCGGTGGCGAAGGGGTGCCGCCCGCAGTCCCCACGCACGCCGCGGGCCGCCCGGGGCGACCACGGCTCACCTTAGGTCTAGACCATACTCATGGGTGTGTTCTCGTCAATAGGGCTTCCGCGCACGGTTCTTGACGGAGTATTAGGGCGCGTCGGGCGGGACGTCACGATCGGTGCGATCTCCACCCGAGACCTCGCGCCCAGCTTGCGAGAGGACGGGTGAGCGCCGCCTCCACGGTCTTCACGCTGAGTGACAGGCCCGCCGCGATCTTCCGGTTGGTCGCCCCCGCGCCACCCGCGTCACCACCTTGCGCCCCGTCGAGCTCAGCCGCTCCGGCCACGACTGGCCGTCCAGGTGCGGCAGCGGCGCCTCCTCCGCCCGCACCCCCGCGACCCACGCCCGCGCCCCCGCCTCCGGCCCCGCGCTCCTCGCGCACCACCGCGGCCGTCGGATTCGTCGTGGATTCCGGAGCCGCGCCACCGCGATTGGACTGGACCAAATATGGGCAGCGTTCGGCGGAATCCTCATCACTGGACCCCTCCACTGGACCCAAGGAGTCTCATGTTCGGGAAGCGCAGTGTGATAGGTGGCGCGGCCGTTGCCATGACCGCGGTCGGCGCGATGCTGACGACGGCCCCCTCCGCCCAGGCGGCACCCACCAACTGCACGGTCTCCTACGGGGGCGGCGCGGGCAGCACGATGTCCAGCCTGTGCACGGGCGGCACCGGCCACCACCGCGTTCACGCGGTGCTCAACGCCCTGGACCCGCGCCTTCCGCAGCGGATCGTCCTCGGCGAGTGGGCCCCGGTCGGCCAGGCGTCCGTCGCCGTCAACCCGTGGGGCTCGGGCTCCATCCAGTCCGTCTGGACGGAGACCGTCGACTGGTGACCGTACGCACGACCGAGGGGCGGCCGCATTCCGGCAGCCGCCCCTCGGGGTGCCCCTACCGGCGGGAGGAGAGCCCGCGGTCGACGGCCGTGATCAGCTCGCCGTCCTCCGTGTCACCGTCCAGCGACCAGAACATCGCGCCGCCGAGCCGGCGGTCGCGGATGTACGCGGTCTTGGTGCGCAGCACCTGGGGGTCGTCGTACGTCCACAGCGTGGTGCCGTCGAACAGCCACGCACTGCCGTCGCGGACGTTGCGGTGCACCTTGTACGTACCGGATTCGGCCAGTTTCCTGAGGGCCTTGTAGTCCTCGTAACCGGCCGCCCAGGTCGCCGGGGCGGGGCCCGCGGCCGGCTGGCCCAGGCCGTCACCGCCGCCGGTCACGCCCGTCCAGCCCTGCCCGTAGAAGGGCATGCCCATCACCAGCTTGCGCGCCGGGGCGCCCCGCTTCAGCCAGTCCCGCACGGTCCGGTCGACGCTGTAGTCGCCCTTCGCGTACAGCGCGGACTGCTGGGCGGTCCTCGCCTCGCCGGAGACGTGGAAGTCGTAACCCTGGAGATTGACGAAGTCGAAGTCCCGCATGATGCGCGGTACGTCGAAGCCCGCGTCGATCTTCTCGGGGGACGCCGGGACGAACGCCGAGAGCTCGTAGTGCTTGGGCTTCGCGCCGTGCTGCCGGCCCTTGCGGTCCTTGGCGGCCTTCTTCGCGTACGCGTCGAGCTGGGTGCGGAACTCGTGGACCAGGGCGGTGAAGTTCCGCTTGTCCTCCGGGCGGTACACCGTGTCGGCGTCACCGGCCGATCCCGGCCATTCCCAGTCGATGTCGACACCGTCGAAGAGCCCGGCCGCCGCTCCCTCGCCGCCCCGCGTCCCGTCCACCGGCAGGTTGCCCTTGATGTACAGGTCGACGCAGGAGGCGACGAGTGCCTTGCGCGACGCCGCGGTGCGCGCCGCGTCGGAGAAGTGCGTGGACCAGCTCCAGCCGCCGAGCGAGATCATCACCTTGAGGCCGGGGTGCTTCGCCTTGAGCTCCCGCAGCTGGTTGAAGTTCCCCGCCAGTTTCTGGTCGTCGGTGTCGGCGATACCGTCCACGGAGCCGGCCGCGTCGAGCGGGCGGACGTAGTCCGCCCAGGCGTCGGCCTCACCTGGCACGTTGCCCGTGAAGCACTTGCCGTCCGCGCTCACGTTGCCGAACGAGTAGTTGACGTGGGTGAGTTTGGCCGCCGTGCCGCTCGTCTCCAGGTCCTTGACCTGGAAGTCGCGCCCGTAGACGCCCCATTGGGTGAAGTAGCCGACGCGCTTGTAGTCGGGTGCGGAGCCGTGGTGGCCGCTGCCGCCACCATGGTGTCCGTGGCTCCCGCCGTGCCCGGACGAGGCGTTGGCGGCGGGGGAGAAGGAGGCCGCGAGCGTGAGGGCGCAGGCGGCGATGGCGAGTGAAGACAGGGTTCTTCGACGCATGAGGCCAGAAGCTATTGGTCTGGACCAAACGCGGTCAAGGGTTTGGCAAAGGCGGTCCAAAGGGTTCTCGGCCCGCATGCCGCGGGACTATGCCCAGGCCCGCCCAATGTCATCACTTCGAGTGAAACCGTGGCCTGCGCTTGCGGTTCGGAACCCACGGTTGCGACGCTGTCGCAGTCCGTCAACCTCTTGGGGAGTGGCCTGTGGCTTTCGGTGAGCAGCCCGCCTATCTGCGCGTGGCGAGCGATCTGAGAGAGAAGATCGTCAACGGTTCGCTGCCGCCGCATACGCGTCTGCCGTCGCAGGCGCGCATCCGCGAGGAGTACGGGGTCTCGGACACCGTCGCGCTGGAGGCGCGCAAGGTCCTGATGGCGGAGGGCCTGGTCGAGGGCCGCTCCGGCTCGGGCACGTACGTACGCGAGCGGCCGGTGCCCCGCATGGTCGAGCGCTCCGGCTTCCGGCCCGAGGCCGGCGCGGGCCCGTTCCGTCAGGAGCAGGCGGCGGACGGGGTGCGCGGGACCTGGGAGTCGCGCAGCGAGCAGGAGGGCGCGAGCGCCGAGGTCGCCGCCCGGCTCGGGATCGAACCGGGTGACCGCGTCATGCGCACCCATTACGTGTTCCGGGAGGCGGGCGAGCCGGTGATGCTCTCCACCTCATGGGAGCCCCTGGCGATCACGGGGCGCACGCCGGTGATGCTGCCGGAGGAGGGCCCGCTGGGCGGCTGTGGGGTGGTCGAGCGGATGGCGGCCATCGACGTGGTCGTGGACAACGTGGCCGAGCAGGTGGGCGCACGCCCGGGGCTCGCGGAGGAGCTCCTGGCGCTGGGCGGGGTCCCCGGCCATGTGGTGATGGTGGTCGAGCGCACCTTCTACGCCTCGGGGCGGCCCGTCGAGACCGCCGACGTGGTGGTGCCGGCCGACCGCTACCGGGTGGGCTACCGGCTTCCCGTGAGGTGACCGGGGCGGGTCCGACCCCTTCCTGATTGTCATGTCCCGATCTCGCTCCCGCCGCAACGCCCCGGGGGCGCATTCGCGAGAATGCGCCCCCGGGGCGTTGGTCCGTTCCTGGCCGGATCGGTACCTCTTTGTGCAAAGCCGTATCCGGTGCGTGAAGGTCAGGCGTAGGCTCGGGCATATGCGTACCGGGGTTTCCTGGAGTTCCTTAGAAGCGTGCACATCGTTCAGGGGAGGGGCGCGATGCTCGGGAGAAACACGATGAGTGACAGCGGTGCCGTGCTTCCCTGGCTGGTGATACGGCAGGACGACAACGGCAACCGCTACCGCGTGGGCAGGTACGCCACGCAGGGCGAGGCCCAGCGTGCGGCCGACAAGTTGCAGGACCGGGGGCACAAGCAGCTGTACTGGGTGGAGCGGGTCGGGCAGGCCGCCCAGTCGTGACGGGGGCGCACTGCGCCGACGCGACCCGGTGAGGCGTGAGGCGGAGTGATGCGGGTGCTGATCGACACGGTGGCGTGGGTGCGGATCGAGGGGGGCCGCATCCTGTGCGCGCGCCCGCGCGGGAAGGACGTCTTCTACATCCCGGGCGGCAAGCGGGAGGGCGCCGAGAGCGACCTCGACACGCTCGTGCGCGAGATCGAGGAGGAGCTGACGGTCCGCATCGACGCGGAGTCCGTCGCGCACGTGGGGACGTACGAGGCCGGCGGACCCGGCCTCCCGGAGGGCGCGGTGGTCCGAATGGCCTGCTACACCGCCGGGTTCAGCGGTGAGCTGAGGGCCAGCAGCGAGATCGAGGACGTGGCGTGGTTCTCGTACGCCGACCGCGACCGGGTGCCGCCCGTCGACCAGCTGCTCTTCGACGACCTCAGGGCGTCGGGCGACCTGGCCTGAGGCGCCGACGCCTCCTCCGTGCCCGGACGCTCTCGCGCTCCTGCGCGCCGACGCCCTCGCGCGTCATGGCGTGGCACGCGGATCATGGTGCGGCGCGCGACGTTCGGGGGTGTGCGCCCCCGTCTCCCGGGCATCCGTACGTGCGCGCCGCCGTACACCCGTACGCCCCGCGTGTCGAGCCCGGCGGTATGTGACCCCTGATGCCGGGTATGTGCTCTTTGCCCCCCGCGTACAGGACGTCACCGTTGCCGGCTCTGGGAGTGATCGGCGTGACCGATACCGAAGGCGATCACGCCGAGTGGAGCTTTCCGGCTGTCCCCGGTTCCGTGCGCACCGCCCGGCACGCCGTCCAGGACACCCTGCGTGGCTGGGGGCTCGACGCCGCCGTCGGTGACGAGGCGATGCTGCTGGTCAGCGAGCTGGTCACCAACTCCATGCGCTACACACCCGGCCCCATCGGGGTGCGGCTGCTGCGCCCCGGGCCGGACGGGGACCGCTCCGCCGCCCGGCCCGGGCTCCTCGTGGAAGTCTCCGATCCCCTCCCCGACCCACCCACCGAACGTACGGCGGGACCCGACGAGGAGAGCGGCCGGGGACTGCAGCTCGTGGCCTGCGCGGCCCGGCGCTGGGGGACCCGGCGGGGAAAGAGCGGCAAAACGGTGTGGTTCGAGCTGGCTCTGCCTGGTTAGGAGTGAGGTGGGACGCACAGCGATCACCGGAGGTCGGGGCAGAACCTGGCTGAAAGGGACTGAGACCGTGCTGTGATCGTGAACGCCGTGCCGGACGGGGCCGTAGTGCTGAATACTGCGGGCATGACCGGTCCGGTGTGTGAGCTGGAGGGGACGGTCGCGTGAGCGAAATACCTGGGACAGCGGGCGACGTCGTGTGGCAGAGCAGTCCGCCCGGCTCGATCTACGACTACATCAGAGTCGCCTCCTTCTCGATCGGGCCCGACGGGCTGATCGAGCAGTGGAGCCGCCGGGCCGCCGGTCTCTTCGGCGTGGCCGCCCACGAGGCCGTGGGCAAGGACCCGGTCGAGGCGTTCCTGCCCGGCGAGGTCCGCCGCGAGGGCCACCGCCGGGTCGGCGAGGTGCTCGACGGCAAGGAGTGGACGGGACTCGTCCCGTTCCGGATGCCCGGCGAGGGCGGGGCATCCGGGCTCGCCGAGATCTATGTGATGCCCAGCGAGACGGCCACCGGCGAACGGGCGGCGGTCTGCATCGTCGTGGACGTCCGCGCCCTGCGCCGCATCGAGACGGACCTCGCGGCCTCGCAGGCGATTTTCGGCCAATCTCCCTTCGGTTTCGTCCTGTTCGGCACCGACCTCACCGTCGTCCGGGCCAACGAGCGCTTCGCCACCGTCTTCGGCGGCCGGGCCGACGACCACCGGGGCCGTACCGTCGGCGACTACCTCACGGGCACCGAGGCCGACCGCCTGACCGCCACACTCGAACGGGTCCTGGATACGGGCAACTCCGTCACCGACCTCCAGCTCGTCGGCATGGCCCCCGGTGACACCGAGCGCCGCCACTGGTCGATGAACCTCTACCGGGTGCACAGCGGATCGGGCCGCCCCATCGGCATCGCCGGACTCGCCACCGACGTGACCCGGCGTCACACCGCCGCCCGCGAGGCCGCCAGTGCCCGCCGCAACCTCGCCCTGCTCAACGAGGCCGGTGCCCGGATCGGCAACTCCCTGGACCTGGAGACCACCGCCCGCGAACTCCTCGACGTCGCCGTCCCGGTCTTCTGCGACCTGGCCTCCGTCGACCTCTACCAGGCCCTGCTCACCGGGGACGAGGCGGTGCCCGGCGGCTGGAGCCCGCTCAGCCAGGAGGCGGTCGGCGGCTCTGCCGAACTGCGCCGCGTCGCCTTCGCCAGCGCCGTGTCCGACGCCCTGTCCCACCCCGTTCCCGGCGCCTCCGACTCCGGACCGCCGGGTGGTGGAGCCGCGCCCCCCGCCCTCGGCTCCGTCCACCGCTACCCCTTCGGCTCGCCGTGCGCCGTTGCCCTGCGCACCGGCCGCGTGGAGGACGTGCCGGGCGACGACCGGGGCTTCGTGCAGTCCACGCTGGCCGTGCCGATGGTCGCCCACGACACCGTGGTGGGGCTCGTCCGCTTCTCCCGTACGAAGGGCAGCGAGCCGTTCGACGCCCGGGACCGGTCCCTCGCGACCGAGCTGGCCGCCCGCGCCGCCGTCTGTATCGACAACGCCCGCCTCTACCGCCGCGAGCACGAACGCGCCCTGATCCTCCAGCGAAGCCTGCTGCCCCCCGGCGACCCGGAGGCCGCCGGGCTCGACATCGCCTGTCGCTACCTGCCGGGCAACACCGCCAACGAGGTCGGCGGCGACTGGTTCGACGTGATCGAGCTGCCCGGACACCGCACCGCGCTCGTCGTCGGCGACGTGATGGGGCGCGGCCTGCGCGCCGCCGTGGCCATGGGCGAACTGCGCACCGCCGTGCGCACGCTGGCCCTGCTCGACCTGGAACCCGCCGAGGTGCTGTCCGCGCTGGACGAGGTCGCCCGGGGCCTCGGCACCCCCGGCGCCGCCTCCGCGCCCGGCGGCGGGGGCGCCCAGTGGCCGGCCCGCGCCGCGCACAAGTCCCGTGAGGCGGACCTCTCCGAGGTCTACCTGGCGACCTGCGTCTACGCGGTCTACGACCCGGTCACCCGGCGCTGCACCTTCGCCAACGCGGGCCATCTGCCGCCCGTCGTGGTCGAGCCGGGCGAGGTCGCCCGCATGCTCGACGTACCGCCCGGGATGCCGCTGGGCGTCGGCGGCGAACCGTTCGAAGAGGTCGAGGTCGAGCTGAAGGAGGGCGCGCTCCTCGGCCTCTACACCGACGGGCTCGTCGAGTCGCGCGACCACCCGCTGGACGAGGGCCTGGCCGCACTCCGGAAGGCGCTCGTCGCCCCGGAGCAGCCGCTGGAGGACGTCTGCGACCGGATCCTCGGCTCGCTGCACACCCGGCACGGGGAGGACGACATCGCGCTCCTGATGGCCCGCATCCAGGGCCTGCCCACCGAGGCGGTCGGCGACTGGCGGCTGCCCCGCGAGCCGCGCTCGGTCGGCCGCGCCCGCGAACTGGCCCGGGGCCAGCTGACCAGCTGGGGCCTCGACGAGCTGGTGGACACCACGGAGCTCCTGGTCAGCGAGCTGGTCACCAACGCCCTGCGCTACGGCGAGGGCGAGATCCGGCTCCGCCTGCTGCGCGACCGCACCCTGGTCTGCGAGGTGTGGGACGCCGGTCTCGTCCAGCCGAGGCGCCGGCGCGCCCGGGACACGGACGAGGGGGGCCGGGGCCTCCAGCTGGTGGGGCTCCTCAGCGCGGCCTGGGGGGCGAGGCGGACCCCGCGCGGCAAGACCGTCTGGTTCGAACTGCCGCTGCCCGACGGGCGGCCGGCCGCCGAGCGCTCGGTGGAGGAGCTGCTGAGCATGTTCTGAGGAGCGGCCGGGGCAGGGCTCACTTCGTCGTCTTCAGCGCGGCGAGCCGGGCCTCCACCTCCGCGCTGTCGCCCAGCGCGTCCAGCTCCTCGAACTGCGCGTCCAGCGAGGAGGCCGCCAGCTCCTGCTTGCCCAGGGCCCGCGCCTCCTCGCGCCGCACCTTGTCCTCGAACCGGCTCAGCTCGCTCGTCGGGTCCAGGACGTCGATGCTCTTCACCGCGTCCATCATCCGGTTCTGCGCCTGCGCCGACTTGGCGCGCGCCACCAGTTCGTCCCGTTTGGCCTTCAGCTCGGAGAGCTTCGCCTTCATCTGGTCCAGGCCCGCCTTGAGCTTGTCGACCACCTCGGTCTGCGCGGCGATGGTCGGCTCGGCGGTCCTGGCCTCCTTCTCCGACTGGAGCTGCCGGCCCAGCGCGACCTTCGCCAGGTTGTCGAACGTGTCCGCTTCGGGGCCCGAGCCGCCCGCCCGCAGCTCGTCGGCCTTGCGGCTCGCGGCGAGCGCCTTGCCGCCCCACTCCCGCGCCGCCTCGATGTCCTCCACGTGGTCCTGCTCCATCAGACGGAGGTTGCCGATGGTGGCGGCCACGGCCTGCTCGGCCTCCGCGATGTTGGCGGTGTAGTCGCGGATCAGCTGGTCCAGCATCTTCTGCGGGTCCTCCGCCTGGTCGAGCAGCGCGTTGATGTTGGCCTTCGCCAGCTGGGTGACACGGCCGAGGATGGTCTGCTTGCTCATGGGGCCTCTCCTGTCGGGTGGTGCTGCTCGTGGACCTACACGTGCGGGGTACGGGGCGGCTCCCCGCGTCTACGGGGCGGCTCCCCGCGTCTACGGGGCGGCTCCCCGCGTCTACGGGACACGGGGCGGCTCCCCGTGTCAGAAGCGCCCGCCGCCGCCCCGGCGGCCCCGCGTCCCGCCGCCGCCGAAGCTGCCGGGCCCGCCGCCGCCGAA